>NZ_CP021377.1:0-318987 GCF_002157895.1 Oceanisphaera profunda | reverse complement strand
ACGGATAGCTGCTGAAAGGGAACAATCTTCAGATATCAATCTGGAATACTAACGGGTCACGGTTTGGAATTTGGCTTTAGGTTTAGATCTAAAATCATCCAGCTACGCTGGACCGGCGAATAAATTGCCGGCTACTGGCATGGTGCCTTTCGTAGATGGCACGTGTTTTAGGTGAAAGATATTGAGTTGGGTCTTATTTTTTGGTTTTAAAAACAAGCTGAAAAACTGACCTGCCAAAGTTCTCTTTATCCACTTTGAGCAATTTCAGGCATAAAAAAAGCCGGTCATATGACCGGCTTTTAAAGTGTTGAGTATTAATTAAGCTAAAAGATTCCTTTTTTAGCGAACAACCTCAGGAGTCACTTTTTTTTGGACATTTTCGGTATCAGAAGAACCGTTCATGTCTTTTTCAATCTGGTCACGCTCACGCTGTTCGTCTTGCAGTGATTTCTTAGGCAGAATCATGTTCAAGATGAAAGAGGTCAGTGCGGCGATGATCACAGGGTTAGTCAGTGATTTCATCATTTCTGGTAACTGAGCAACGGCGTTAGGAGCAGCAGCTACACCCATGGCCAGAGCAACAGACAGAGCGGCGATAGTCACGTTACGTGAAGACAGCTCGTCTTTAACCAGCAACTGAATACCCGTCATGGTGATCATACCGAATACGATAATGGTCGCACCACCAATTACAGGAGCAGGAATGGTCAACATGATGGCAGAGAACTTAGGCAGTAAACCGGCCAATACCATGAACACCGCAGCAACACCCAGTACATAGCGGCTGATTACTTTGGTCATGGCTACGATACCCACGTTCTGGCTGAACGAAGAAGTAGGCAGTGAACCGAAGAAAGAACCAACCAGAGTAGTGATACCGTTAGCCACTAAACCGCCAGACATTTCTTTGTCTTGTAACTCGCGGTTCATACCACCCACAGCAGTAGCAGACAAGTCACCAATGGTTTGTACCGAGTTAACGATACAGATAATCACCATAGGGATGATGGCACCGATTGGGAAGGTAATACCGAATGCTAATGGCATTGGGATTGCAGCCCACTGTGCGTTAGCTACGCGCTCTAAGCTCACCATGCCGAAGAAAGAACCCAGGGCATAACCGGCAAGAATACCGATGATGATAGCGGCAAGACGGAAGTAGCCTTTACCAAACTGTGAACATGCTAATACCACTACCAGCGTTAAGCCTGCTACCAACCAGTTTTCACCACTGCCGTAGCCTGGTGAGCCGAAGCCGCCAGCCATGTAGTTAATGGCCACGTGGTACAAAGACAAGCCAATTACCAATACTACGGTACCGGCTACTACTGGTGGGAACAAATGGCGAATATGTTTGATGAACAGACCCACCAGAATCATGGCGACACCACCAATGACTTGGGCACCCATGATGGCATCTACGCCATACATTTTTTCACCGGTTGCAGGATCAACAGCGTTAGCAATCGCTAACAGTGTTGGCATATAGGCGAAGCCTACACCGAAGATAACCGGCATACGTGCGCCAATAGAACCGATAGGGTAAAGCTGTAACAACGTTGATAAACCAGAGAAGAACAAGGCTACTTGGATTAACAATGCTGCATCTGGTGCGCTTAAACCCACAGCTTTAGCAACGATAATAGGCGGCGTAACTGCACCCATGATCATGGCTAAGATATGCTGCAGTGACAGCGGCAATGCTTTGCCGAAGCCTGGCTTGCCGTAAAAATCAAATATTGACTTGCTTTGACTATGTTTCATTGCGTTAAGTCCCTGAGTTTTGCTCAAGTGGGGGAGAAGCTTGTTGGGCACGAATGCGACAACGTAACAACAACCACCAGTAATGACATTGGTAACCGGAATCCCTAGTGAACCAGTTAACTTTGTATGCACTGCTACAGTTAAAAAACAGTAAATACAAAGAAAACACACCAAATCCGGCAGAATTCAGACGCACAACTGTGATGCGACTTGCGTTGTGTTCGACTGCTTGGTTAAACACTAGGTGTAATGTATACATTTTTGTAAACATCAAAGCAACATTTTGTTTGTTTTTGTGTGCAATGTTTCGAGATAGATCGCAAACTTTGTGTGTTTTACTTGTGTACAATTAATAGATGCGACGAGGGATGCCGGTGCGTTCTAAAATCTTTACCGAGATTTCTTCAACAGAATGATAAGTGGTGTCGATAAAAGGAATGGCTTCCATGCGAAACAGCCGTTCTACTTGATTAAGTTCGTAGCGGCATTGGGCGGCGGCGGAGTAGCCGCTGTCGGCCATGCGTCGTTGGCGTATTTCTTGTAGTCGCTGCGGGTCTATAGTGAGGCCAAATAGCTTGTGTCTATTGGCTTTCAGCGCTTTGGGCAGTGTCATTTGTTCCATATCTTGATCAATAAACGGATAGTTAGCGACCCGGATCCCAAACTGCAAAGCAAGATACAAGCTGGTTGGCGTTTTGCCACAACGAGACACGCCGACCAAAATAATATCCGCTTCATCATAGGCTTTAGTGGTCACGCCATCGTCGTTTTCAAGGGCGTAGTTCACCGCGTCTATTCGGGTATCGTAGTGTTTTTTATTGTCCATACCGTGAGTGCGATGCACCCGCGGGTCGGCTTTTATACCCAACTGTTGTTCTATGGGTGCCACAAAGGTGTTAAGGAAATCGTAACATTTAGCTTCACTGCTGGTGATGATGTTACGCAGTTGTGTGTCCACTATGGTGTGAAACACTAAGGGGCGCTTACCACTTTTTCTAAAGCTTTCATCAATTCTGGCTTTCACCGCTTGTGCTTTGTCTGCATCACCCACAAAAGGCATGGTGACTTGCTCAAAGGGCAGCGGAAACTGACTAAGTACCGCATGCCCAAAAACTTCGGCTGTGATCGCCGTCCCATCAGAAACATAAAAAACTGTGTGCATTAGGCCTCCAGGTCTCATTTTTGTAGTTTGCCAAAGGTTAGGCGTTTACCTGCATTTCATAGCCATTGTAGAATCATTCCAAGGTGAGGCCTAGCTATGATGCAACTCGTAATACCCAGCGTCATATAAGAAGACATGTAACTTTCATATAAAACATCATGTAACTGTCATGTAAGTTAAGGTACTCAATCAACACTCTTACCCGCATACTTAATAACTTTCATAATTCAAATACATTATTGTTGGAGACGTAGCCGTGGTGGAATATGTAATTTGGTACGAACAGCTCGGAATGCACGATGTAGACCGAGTGGGAGGCAAGAATGCCTCATTAGGCGAGATGATCAGTCAATTAGCCGGTGCCGGTGTTTCTGTTCCAGGTGGCTTTGCAACCACCGCTTACGCCTTTAACGAGTTTTTAGAGCAAAGTGGCCTTAACGCTAAAATCCATGACCTGCTCGATACCTTAGATGTAGACAATATCGCCGCCCTAGGTAATGCAGGAAAAAGCATTCGCCAATGGATCATCGACACCCCGTTTCAACCCGCACTTGAGCAAGCCATTGCCGAAGCTTACTCTGAGCTGACTGGCAAGGCGGGCGACGAAGCCTCGTTTGCGGTGCGCTCTTCAGCCACCGCCGAAGACATGCCCGATGCCTCCTTTGCCGGCCAACAAGAAACCTTCTTAAACGTACGCGGCTTAGATTCCGTCATGGAGTCCATTAAGCACGTGTTTGCTTCCTTGTTTAATGACCGTGCTATTTCTTATCGAGTGCATCAAGGCTATGAGCATAAAGGCGTAGCCTTATCTGCCGGTGTACAGCGTATGGTGCGCTCAGACATAGCAGCGTCAGGTGTGATGTTTACCATAGACACAGAGTCGGGCTTCGATCAGGTGGTGTTTATTACCTCATCTACCGGTTTAGGTGAAATGGTCGTGCAGGGTGCGGTTAACCCCGATGAGTTTTACGTGCACAAACCTACTCTTAAAGCCGGTCGCCCTGCGGTAGTGCGCAAAACGCTGGGTTCGAAGCTGCAAAAAATGATTTATGCAGACGGTCAAGATTTAGGTCAGCAAGTAGACATTAAAGAAACCAGTAAAGAAGAGCGCAACCAGTTCTCGTTAACCGATATTGAAGTAATGGAGCTGGCTAAGCAGGCGGTGATCATTGAGCAGCATTATGGTCGCTCCATGGATATCGAATGGGCGAAAGATGGCCTAGATGGCCAGCTGTACATAGTACAAGCCCGCCCCGAAACCGTACGCAGCCGCCAAGACAGCAATGTGTTAGAGCGCTTTGCGCTGGCTGAGCAAGGTGAAGTGATCGTTGAAGGCCGTGCCATTGGTCATAAAATTGGCTCTGGCCCGGCCAAGGTGATTGCCTCTCTCGATCAGATGGATGAAGTGAAGCCCGGTGACGTGTTAGTCACCGACATGACGGATCCCGACTGGGAGCCCATCATGAAGCGGGCCTCGGCCATCGTCACTAATAGAGGTGGGCGTACTTGTCATGCGGCCATTATTGCCCGTGAGTTAGGTATTCCTGCGGTAGTGGGTTGTGGTGATGCCACTAAACGCATTGCCGAAGGCCAAGAGATTACCGTGTCTTGTGCCGAGGGCGATACCGGTTTTGTGTATCAGGGCCAACTGGATTTTAAGGTGAATATCTCAGAAGTGGGTGCTATGCCACCGTCACCGGTAAAGGTGATGATGAACGTGGGTAATCCAGATCGCGCCTTTGACTTCGCACAGTTACCTAATGCGGGCGTGGGCTTGGCGCGATTAGAGTTTATTATCAATCGCATGATAGGCGTGCACCCTAAGGCCTTGCTTAATTACGCACAAGAAACCCCGAAACTGCAGCAGCAGATTGACGATATTATTGCCGGCTACGACAATCCTCGTGAATTTTTCGTCGCCAAACTGACCGAAGGCATTGCCACTTTGGCCTCGGCCTTTTGGCCGGAGCGGGTGATAGTGCGCATGTCGGACTTTAAGTCGAACGAATACGCCAATCTGTTAGGCGGTGACGCCTACGAGCCCGATGAAGAAAACCCCATGTTGGGCTTTCGCGGTGCGTCGCGCTATATCTCAGCAGATTTTCGCGAGTGTTTTGCCATGGAATGCGAGGCCATGAAACGGGTGCGCAACGACATGGGCTTAACTAACGTGGAGATCATGATCCCCTTCGTGCGTACTTTAAGCGAAGCGGCCTCTGTGATTGATATTTTGGCGGAGAACGGCCTCAAGCGCGGTGAAGCGGGCCTTAAAGTCATTATGATGTGCGAGCTGCCATCTAACGCCTTGTTAGCTGATAAGTTTTTAGCATACTTCGATGGCTTCTCGATTGGCTCCAACGATATGACACAGCTAGCACTGGGCTTAGACCGTGACTCCGGCTTAGTCGCCGCATCATTTGATGAGCGCGACGAAGCGGTTAAAGCGCTGTTGTCGATGGCGATTAAAGCGGCGCACAAGGCCGGAAAATACGTGGGTATTTGTGGCCAAGGACCGTCAGATCATAAAGATTTTGCCGCTTGGTTGGTGGAGCAAGGCATAGACTCGGTCTCGCTGAACCCAGATACCGTGATCGATACTTGGTTGTATTTGGCCGAGCACGCCAATAAGTAATCTTCTAATAGCGTATTAAAATGCAACAAAGGGCGCCCAGTGCGCCCTTTTTATTTGCGCTGGCGCCCCTGAGCGCTAGAATAGCCTCGCTTTAATAGCGCCGATTGCAAGGAACGCTTGTTAAACACACAGATTATCTATGCCGGTCGCAGCCTACCCGGAAAAAACAAGGACACAATTTGATGAATGCATTACTGATCTGCTCCGGCGGATTTGACTCCGTCACGCTTGCCTATCGTTTGGCCAGTGAAGGCGCCTTAAGTGCCTTACTGACCTTTGACTATGGCCAACGCCATAAAAAAGAAATTGATGCGGCGCGCCTGTGTGCCCAGCAATTAAAAGTGCCCCATTTGGTGCTGGATATCGGTCATATTGGCCGCCAATTATCCTCCGCACTTACCGACGACATTGATGTGCCGCACGGTCATTACAGCGAAGAAAACATGAAGCTGACCGTGGTGCCTAATCGTAATGCCATTATGTTGACCATCGCCTTTGGCGTGGCGGCCAGCCGTGGGCTAGATACAGTAGCGCTGGCGGTGCATGGCGGCGATCACTTTATCTATCCGGATTGTCGACCCGACTTTATTCGTCTGTTTGCCGACATGCAGGCCCAAGCGCTTGATGGCGTGGCGGAGGTGGGCTTGTTTGCCCCCTATGTACACACTGATAAAATCGAGATTGCTCGGGATGCGGCGCGTTTTAATGTGCCGATTGCTGAGACTTGGTCTTGCTATGAAGGCGGCGAGCTGCACTGTGGCCGTTGTGGCACTTGTGTGGAGCGCATTGAGGCCATGACCTTGGCCGGCATTGTGGATCCTACGCCGTATCTGGATACCCAGTTTTGGCAAACTGCGGTTGCTAACAGTGCCTTGGCTAACGATAAAGCTAACGCTAAGGCGGATGACTAATGTATCGCATTAAAAAAGAGTTTCACTTTTCGGCTTCCCATCAGCTTAAACAAATGCCCGACGATCACCCTTGTGCGCGCCTGCACGGCCATAACTATATAGTGGTGATTGAGCTTTGCAGTGAGACGCTCGATGAGTTTGGTTTTGTGCGTGATTATCATGAGCTAAAAGCCTTTAAAAACTACCTTGATGATAGGTTTGATCACCGCCATCTTAATGAAGTATTAGGTGACGAGTGCACCACGGCCGAGCGCTTGGCTCGCCACTTGTTTGATTGGGCGCGTGAGCGTTGGTGTGAAGTGAGCGCGGTACTGGTATCGGAAACACCTAAAACCTGGGCGGAGTATCGGCCATGAGCAAGGTGACTAGCCGAGCCACGACTCTTAACCAAGACAGCGGCACACCTAACCTAAATAGCGACACGCGGGCGTTCATTGCCATCAGCGAAATATTTGGGCCTACCATACAAGGCGAGGGCGCCTTAATCGGCGTACCGACGGTATTTGTACGCACCGGCGGCTGTGATTTTCGCTGTAGTTGGTGCGACACCTTATACGCGGTAGAGCCGCGCTTTAAGGCGGATTGGGCACAGATGAGCGCGCAAGCGGTGATGGCAGAGATTATCCGCTTGAGTGGCAATCAGCCGCTATTAGTGACGCTGTCCGGCGGGAATCCGGCGTTGCAACCTTTAGGCGAGCTTGTCCAGCTTGGCCAACAGCAAGGCTATACCTTTGCCATTGAGACCCAAGGCAGCAAGGCGCAACCCTGGTTTGGTTTGTTGGATCACTTAACACTGAGCCCCAAGCCACCTTCTTCAGGCATGGCCTTTAACCGTGCCCGCTTTGCGGAATGCTTGACTGCTGCGGGTAAGCGCACCCAGATAAGCTTAAAGCTGGTGATTAGTGATGACGCAGATTATCAGTGGGCTAAAGAGTTCGCCGCTCGCTATCCGCAACTGTCGCTGACCTTGCAGCCCTGTAATTTAGCACCGGCCACGCCTGAGCAACCGGACATGGAAACCGATATTGAAAGCTTAAACGCGCGCTTACGCTGGCTGGTAGACAAGGTAACGGCAGACCGCTGGTTTAACGCCCGCGTCTTGCCGCAATTGCATGTGTTGATCTGGAATAACGAGCGGGGGTTTAAGGCATAGCTTGGCGCTGCTTCTACCAATACAACCCATCGATCAGCTCTAGGGTGACCCGTTCGCCCTCGGCCACGTCGCCGCGGTCTTGCTCAAGGTGTAATAAGCAGTTGGCTTGGGCCATGGCACTAAATACGCCTGAGCTTTGGGCGCCGGCGGCAATCACGCCTAAGCTGCCATCGGCTTGCGTGCTAACAATGGCGCGTTGAAAGTCCATGCGTCCCGGTGTTTTCTTAAACGCCATTAGTGTCTTGGCTGGTAAGGTTACGGGGGCGGCCAAGGTTTCACCGGCAAGTTTAGCCAGAGCGGGGCGCACTAATAAATGAAAGGTAACGGCGGCAGAGACCGGATTGCCCGGTAAACCAAAGAAGGGGCAGTCGTTAATCTGGCCAAATGCAAAGGGTTTGCCAGGCTTTATTGCCAGCTTCCAAAAGCCAATACGACCCACTTCTTCTAAAATCTGCTTGATGTAGTCAGCATCCCCCACAGAGACGCCGCCTGAGGTAATAATGGCGTCCGTTTCACTGGCGGCTTTTACCAGCGCTTGGCGAATAAGGTCAGGTTGGTCTTTGATAATGCCGTAATCGATGACCTTAACGCCTAAGCTGTGCAGCATGGCACGCAGGGCAATGCGATTGGAGTCGTAAATATCACCCGGACCCAGTAGTTGGCCGGGGGATCTTAGTTCATCGCCGGTAGACAGCAATGCCACGGTTAATGGACGATACACATATAACTGCTCAAGGCCCAGTGACGACAACACCGCCAATACCCGGGCGTTAATGCGCGTGCCAGCACTAAATACCAGTTCGCCTTGGGCCAAGTCTTCTGCCGGGAAACGTACGTTTTGCCCCGATGTAACAGTGCCCGACACAGACACTAACTGTGCATCTAGGTGGCAATTCTCTTGCATCACCACAGAATCGGCACCCAGTGGCAGTGCCGCGCCTGTCATGATGCGCACGCATTCACCCGCGGCCACGCGGCCGGTAAATGGGTGACCTGCTAGACTTGCGCCAATCAGAGTTAATGGTGTGTCTGCGACCAGAGTGCTGGCGCTGAGGGCATAACCGTCCATTGCCGAGTTGGCAAAGGAGGGCACATCAATTGGGGAATGGATATCGTCAGCTAAAATACGATTTAACAGTTGCTCAAGACCGACCAATTCGCACTTGCTCACCTTATCTAATTGATTGAGCATCTCTTGCTTGGCATCAAGGTAGGGGCGTAAACCCGGTTGATTACAGTGATCGATAGTTGTCATATAAAGCTTCCCTTTAGTAAGGACATGCGGCAAACAGGAGACAAAACATTAAGGCCATTAAATGGGGGGTAAAGTAATCCCTTATTTTGGTCTATAACATAGACGCTTGTTTTGGGTCTCAATAGGGCATTGTTTCAGTTTAAAATAATTTGTCACGCCCTGAGCGCCATTGCGCCCAAAATCAAGCATTCACTCTGAGCGGTAAATGCACTACCATTCTGCCAGCCTAACTTTGAATTGATTGCTCCCCGGAGACTACCATGACTGCTTTGAGCGATGCCGCTATTCGGGTGCGTTCCGCCCTCGAAGAACGTGGTTTAGAAACCCCGATGAAAAGTAATAACCTGACTGCGGACGATAAACAAGCCCGTATCACGGGATTAATGACCGAAATGATGGACGTGCTAGGTTTGGATTTAGCTGATGACAGCTTAGCCGAGACCCCGCAGCGCATCGCTAAAATGTATGTGCGTGAAATCTTTTCTGGTTTAGATTATAGCTACTTCCCTAAAATCACCATGATCGACAATAAGATGAAAGTCGATGAAATGGTGCAAGTGCGTGACATCACCCTGACCAGCACCTGTGAACATCATTTTATTACCATAGATGGCAGAGCCACAGTGGCCTATATACCGCGCAGCAAAGTGATCGGATTATCCAAGATCAACCGCATCGTGCAGTTTTTTGCGCGCCGCCCACAAGTACAAGAGCGTCTCACGCAACAGATCTTAGTGGCGTTGCAAACTTTGCTTGAGTCGGATGATGTGGCGGTGAGCATTAGCGCTACCCACTATTGTGTGAAGGCGCGCGGCGTAATGGATGCGACCAGCAGCACCACCACCACCTCGCTGGGCGGTATTTTTAAGAGCCGCGCCGAAACTCGCCACGAGTTTTTGAGTGGCATAGTGCGCTAACCCCTTGGGGGAGCGTTAAGCCATACGCCGTAAGTCAAAAAGAACACCGTCTTTAAGCCGTCTTCCTGACGAAAGTCAGGATCTCGCAGTTAACCTTGAACTTACAGCGTCAAGGCGCAAGGCCGTTTTTAAAGGGAAACATCATGAAGCCAAGAGTTGAAATTCGTTATTGCTCTTTATGCCGTTGGCTATTGCGCTCGGCGTGGCTGGCGCAAGAAATTTTGTCGACCTTTACTGATGAAGTTGGTGAGGTGGCGTTAATACCCGGTGAAAAAGGCCAGTTTCAAATCTTAGTGGATGGCCAGCTGATTTGGTGTCGTGTGCTTGACGAAGGCTTTCCAGAAGCAAAAGAAATTAAGCAGCGACTGCGCGACCACATCGCTCCCCAGTTTGATTTAGGGCATAGCGAGCGCAAGTCTTAATCCGAGCCCCTTCGGGGAGCGAATTGTGGTAGAGGCCGCTTTAACCGGCCGATTTTGCAGAGTAAAATAGCTTTCAAAATAGATATATCAGCCGCTTTGGAAGTGAACAGCACACACCGCTCAATGCATGGCGGCTTTGCGCACCGGGCTGTAAAATCAGGTCATCAATAAGCGCATGACTGGTCAGCGTCCTTGGTGACCTGTAGACTTTAGTGCCTCTGTTTGCCGCATGGCTTTGAGTGGTGGGAATCCGGTACCACCTTGCGGCTGCTAAACGGAACGCTTGCTGTTGTTAAGCGTCACAATCTTATCGTGCCGGGTCGCTCCACGATCCGGTTCACTATACCCTGACCCAAAAAAGGGGACAAAGAATATGGCCGACTGGTCCGCAAATGACGCGCTAAAAGTGTACAACCTGCCTTATTGGGGCGATGGTTTCTTTCATCTTGATGAGCAAGGCCAGGTGGTGGTCACCCCTGATAAGTCTCGCCCGGATGCCAAAGTCGTGCTGGCCGATGTGATAGCTGAGCTCAAGGCTGAAGGTTACGCCACACCTGTGCTACTGCGCTTTCCCGATATTATTAAAAGCCGCATCGATGCGCTGTTTAATGCCTTTAATGCCGCCATTGCCGATTACGGTTATGAGGGCGATTACCTCACCGTATATCCAATTAAGGTTAACCAACAGCGCGGCGTGCTGGATGCGGTGACTAAGGCCTATAAAGATAAGCCGCGCCTAGGATTAGAAGCCGGCTCTAAGCCTGAGCTGTTGGCAGTACTGGCGCACAGTCATGAGACTGAGTCGGTGATTGTCTGTAATGGCTATAAAGACAGAGAATATATTCGCTTGGCGTTGCTCGGCACTAAAATGGGCCATCAGGTCTATATCGTGATCGAGAAATTATCTGAGCTGGCTATGGTTATTGAAGAAGCTAAGTGCATCGATGTGGAGCCTCGTTTGGGTGTGCGCGCGCGTTTAGCGTCACAAAGTGCCGGTAAGTGGCAGTCGAGCGGTGGTGAAAAGTCGAAGTTTGGCTTAAGTGCGGCCCATGTGCTGGGTTTAGTGAAGCAGCTGCGTGATGCAGATTGTTTGCATTGGCTGCAATTGTTGCACTTTCACTTAGGCTCACAAATCGCCAATATTCGTGATATTCAAAAAGGCGTGCGCGAATGCGGCCGCTTTTACGGTGAATTGCGTCGCTTAAACGTGCCCATCAATATCGTGGATGTGGGCGGTGGCTTGGGCGTGGACTATGAAGGTACGCGTTCACAAAGCTCCTGCTCAGCGAACTACAGTATGCGCGAATATGCCAACAACGTGGTGTGGGGCATTGGCGATGTGTGTCGTGAATATGACTTGCCTCATCCGTTGATCATCAGTGAGTCTGGGCGCGCCATTACCGCGCACCATGCGGTGTTAATCTCGGATGTGATCAGTATAGAGTCCGCCAAGCCGCAAACGCCTAAGGCGCCGGATGCGGATGCGGCCATGCTGTTGCATAATATTTGGGAAACCTGGGAAGGCTTGTGTCGAGTCGATCCACCTTTGCTGGAAATTTATCACGATACAGTGGCTGAGCTTGCGGATGTGCATCAGCAGTACAATATGGGCCTGATCACGCTAGAAGACAGAGCGTGGGCCGAAGAGATGCACCTAAATATTTGCCTTGGCATTAAGACGGAGCTGAGCCCTGCGAACCGTTCACATCGTCCGATTATTGATGAGCTGAATGAAAAGCTCGCCGATAAATGTTTCGTGAACTTCTCTTTGTTTCAATCTTTGCCGGATGCCTGGGGTATTGATCAAACATTCCCTGTGTTGCCGCTCGATGGCTTAGACAGAGAGCCGACGCGCCGTGTGGTAGTGTTAGATATCACTTGTGATTCAGACGGTGCTATCGATCAATATGTAGATGGCCAAGGCGTAGAAACCACGCTGCCGATGCCAGAGTTTGTGCCGGGTCAGCCGCAATATTTAGGCTTTTTCTTAGTGGGTGCCTATCAAGAAATATTAGGCGATATGCATAACTTATTTGGTGATACCCACAGCGCAGAAGTGTCCGTGGATGCCAATGGCAAGACCATCATCAGTGATGTGAAAGCCGGCAGTACCGTGGCTGATATGCTGCGCTACGTGGACATAGACCCTTCTGTGATCACCGCCCGTTACGAAACCTTGCTAAGCCAGCCGCATCTGGATGAAGAAACACGCACCATGATGCTAGCTGAACTCACCGCCGGTCTTGAAGGTTATACCTACCTTGAAGAAGATCGCTAGCCTAAGTGCTGTAAAGCGTGAAGAGTGAGGTGTTAAACACCACTTTATGCGTTAGGTTCTAAATTAAACACCGCTTCTAATGGAGCGGTGTTTTTTTATGTCTGGTGCTAAGTAAGCGCCCTTCGGGAGTGGTAATACCATCCTAAGTCAAACAATGATCACTTTCAGTTCTAGAGCCAGAGCTATTTTTGCCACGGGAACAGATCGGAACTCACGGACGTAGTTCATAAGCGACAGGAGCCTAAGATATTGATGGTAAGAGCTCGCTTTAGTCTTTAGGTTATAAACAAAAAAGCGAGATACTGGGGCAAGCCCGATGACAGCAAAGTGAAAGGCACGGCGTGTTGGTTAGCCCTATGCCGTCATCCTGACGCACGTCAGGATCTCGCTTTGGATGTTAGAGGTTGAAACCGGTGAAGGGTGAAGCGTAAAGGTGCTAGCTCCCCCCTTCACTTGGTTTAGTCGCCAACTTACGCTCAAAATCAGCGGTCACTATGCGTAACGCTTTTAGTGCCAGCTCTGGTGCCACTTGATTAACTTCTAATAATTCAATTAAGTCTACGGCCAGCGTGATTTCTGCCGGTGCCTCATTCAAGCCCATTGTTCTTTCCCATTTTAAATAGCCTGCAGTGTAAGGGATAAAGAGTGGAGCGGACAAGGGAGCACTGGCTGTGGATTGATGTATATTTTTTGGCTGTTCGGTGTGCTGTAGTCTCTGCTGTTCACTCTTCAACTTTCACTGTTGTCTCTTGAATTTTAAGCAAAAAAAGGCCCAGCTGAGCTGGGCGAAGACTTTAGTACTTAATTACAGTGGCATTACATTGGAGGGAGTAATAGAGAAAAGGTTCCCGCCTTCACACAATTAATCTTAACTTTCTCTCAATAAGGCACAAAACGGCTTTTCACTTGACAGTAATGGGTGTTGAAACGTAAATTTTAAACAGACGTTTAATACGAGGTGCTTGTGGCAAAACTTGAAACCAAACAAAAAATCCTAAACACCGCCGAGCTGCTGTTTGCCGAGCTGGGATTTAACGACACGTCGTTGCGCCAAATTACCAGTACGGCAGGGGTAAATTTGGCGTCGGTTAATTATCATTTCGGCTCAAAAAAAGATTTGATCAAAGCCGTGATGAATCGCTACTTAGCGCTGTTTATGCCCAAGGTAGATGCTGAGTTGAGTCAGCTGTTAAGTCAGCCGACGCTAACCTTACCGCAAGTATTTGAGTGTTTTGTGGCGCCCTTGTTGAGCTTGAGCAGTGTGAGACGCCAAGGGCCCGAGCTGTTCTTACAGCTGCTAGGCCGCGGTTATATTGATAACCAAGGTTTCTTGCGCTGGTTTATCGTCAATCATTATGGCGAAGTCTTGGCGCACTTTACCCAGGCTATTCAAAAGGCCGCGCCTCACCTCTCTAAAGCTGAGGTTTTTTGGCGACTGCATTTTACCTTGGGCACAGTGGTCTTCACCATGGCCTCGAGTGAAGCGCTGCGCGACATTGCTAAAAACGATTTTAATGAAGAGATAGACGTAGAAGGGCTGGTGCGCCGATTGATCCCGTATCTGGCCAGTGGCGTTGGCACCGAAGCTCTGGTTTAGTAGATACATTGCCTAGTAGATAACTTTTTTAGTTGCCAAATTACCTAGCAGCCAAATTATATAACTGACTGTCTGACCTAATTGAATGCCCAATTGCATAATCCGAGTGGGCAATAAGGAGTGGAACATGAGTTTACGTAAGAAGTGGATCAGTGGCCCGGCCTTTGCCACCTTCAAAAAAATCTTACCGCCGCTGTCAGTGACGGAGCAAGAAGCCATGGAAGCGGGCTCGGTATGGTGGGACGGTCAGTTATTTAGTGGTAAGCCGAATTGGTCTCAGTTGTTGGCTTATGGCCCCTCGCGCTTAAGTGATGAAGAACAGCACTTTCTCGATAATGAGGTGGCCACTCTGCTTGGCATGCTTGATGACCATAAAATTGTTAATGAGGATCGCGAGTTACCTGAAGCGGTATGGGATTACATTAAACACCACGGCTTCTTCTCGCTGATTATCCCTAAAGAATACGGCGGCCGTGATTTTTCCGCCTATGCCAACTCCACCATAGTGGCGCGCATTGCCTCGCGCAGTGTGAGTGCTGCCGTGACTGTGATGGTCCCTAACTCGTTGGGCCCCGGTGAGTTATTGATGCACTACGGTACTCAGGCGCAAAAAGACCGCTGGCTGCCGGGCTTGGCCAAGGGCGAAGAAGTGCCCTGTTTTGCCCTAACCGGACCTGAAGCGGGCTCAGATGCAGGCGCGATTCCTGACTCAGGCGTGGTATGTAAAGGCGAGTTTGACGGCCAAGAAGTGGTTGGTGTGCGCCTTAATTGGGATAAACGCTACATAACGCTGGCGCCCAGAGCCACGGTATTAGGCTTGGCATTTAAGTTATTTGATCCCGATAATCTACTTAGCGATAACTCAGCACCGGGCATTACTTGTGCGCTGATCCCCACCAGTCATGCCGGCGTGGAGCTTGGCGACCGCCATTTCCCCATGGGCCTGGCCTTTTTAAACGGCACCACCCACGGTAAAGATGTGTTTATTCCGTTGGATTGGATCATTGGCGGCCCTGAGTTTGCCGGCCGAGGTTGGCGCATGTTGGTGGAGTGTTTATCCGCAGGACGCGGTATCTCTTTGCCGGCACTGGGCACCGCCAGTGGTCATTTATCGGTACTCAGTACCAGTGCTTATGCCTATGTGCGCAAGCAATTTGGGCTTTCTATTGGCAAATTCGAAGGGGTACAAGAAGCGCTGGGCAGCATTGGCGGGCTAACGTATCAGTTAGAAGCCACGCGCCGCCTCACGGCTAAAGCGTTAGATTTAAAAGAAAGTCCGGCCATTATCACCGCCATCTCTAAGTACCATATGACAGAAATGGCGCGCACCGTGCTCGATCACGCCATGGACGTGCACGCGGGAAAAGGCATTCAAATGGGGCCTAAAAACTACTTGGCGCACAACTACATGGGCATTCCGGTGGCCATTACCGTGGAAGGCGCCAATATTTTAACCCGTAACTTGATGATTTTTGGACAAGGGGCTACCCGTTGTCACCCTTATGTGCTGCAAGAGCTACAAGCGGCAGCCAACCCAGACTCGCAAGCGGGCTTGGATGAGTTCGACAAGTTATTGTTCAAGCATATTGGTTTTGCCATGGGTAACGTGTTTGGGGCATTAGGGCAGGGCTTAACCGGCGGGCGCTTAAATCGCTCACCGGTAACAGGTGCGACGGCAGTTTACTATCGTCAGCTGTCGCGCATGAGTAAGGCTTTGGCTTTGTGTGCGGATATGTCGATGCTGATCTTGGGCGGAGACCTCAAGCGTAAAGAGATGATCTCGGCGCGCTTGGGGGATGTGTTAAGTCATTTGTATTTAGGCAGTGCCACTTTGAAGTTTTTTGAAGACAATGGCCGCCCCAGTGACGAGTTGCCCTTCGTGCATTATGCGCTTAGTCGTAATTTACATTTGATCGGCGAAGCGTTAGACGGCTTCTTTGATAACTTCCCTAATCGGGTGGTGGCCGGCACACTTAAAGTCTTAATTTTCCCGTTTGGTAATCATTATAAAAAGCCGCTGGACAGGCACGCGCAAGCCATTAGCGAGCTGTTAATGACACCGAACTCCAGTGTTCGCCAGCGCTTAACCTCGCTTTGCTACGTGCCTGATGGTGATACGCCTGGGCTCGGTGAAGTAGAAGCGGCATTTTTAGCCATGGTGGGCGTACAAGATCTTGAGAAAAAATTGCGTACCGCCCAAAAAGCCGGCACTTTGGCCCGCAAGTTACCCTTTGACGCCTTACTGGCCCAAGCGAAAGAGCACAATCTTATTGATGATGCCGATATTGCACGCTTGCAGCACGCAGACGCACTGCGCCAAGTCGCCATCGCCGTAGACAGCTTTAAGCCGGGGGAGTTGTAAACTGATTGTGAGGGGGGAAGCGAGAGGAGAAAGGTGTAAGGCGTTAATTTTAGCGAACCGTTTTACGCTGTGCGTTAAAGACTCAGAACGAGATCCTGACGTGCGTCAGGAAGACGGCTTAGAGATAAACGCAGAGCATCAAGCTAAACAAGGTCAGGTTCGGGGTTTCATTTTTTGTAGGCGAACACTTGTTCTCGCATTACGCCGAAGGCGTAAATCACGTTGAAAACAGATGAAGCACACGAATAAGTTTTCTAGCACGATCAAAAAAGCCGCTCTATATAGAGCGGCTTTTTTCTAACTATGATTCGCTTAAAGGTTAAGCTTACTCAACAGTCAGAATTTTACAGGTGTTGGTGCTACCAATCACTTCCATGGTATCGCCATGAGTCAGCAATACTAAGTCACCGCTGTTCACGTAACCGGCTTTCTTCAAGGTGGCCAGCGCTTCACGGCTCACTTGGGCGTTGTTTAACTCGGTGTCGTGACGGAAGTACACAGGTGTTACGCCGCGATACATGCTGCTCCACGCCAGTGTCTTCTCTTCGCCAGACATAGAGAAAATTGGCAAACCTGAACTGATGCGTGACAGCAACAGCGGAGTGGTACCTGAATGAGTTAAGGCAACAATCGCTTTAACACCTTGCAAGTGGTTAGCCGCATACATGGTAGACATAGCAATCGTTTCTTCAACCGAGGTGAACGTGAAGTTCATGCGGTGATTAGAAACGTTGATGCTTGGGTGCTTCTCAGCGCCTAAACATACTTCAGCCATGGCTTTAACGGTTTCAATTGGGAAGTCACCGGCTGCAGTTTCAGCAGACAACATTACCGCATCGGTACCATCCAGTACTGCGTTAGCCACGTCCATAACTTCGGCACGGGTTGGCAGCGGCGCTGAAATCATAGATTCCATCATCTGAGTTGCAGTAATCACTACGCGGTTTAAGCGACGTGAAGCACGGATCAATTTCTTCTGTACGCCAACCAGCTCAGAGTCACCAATTTCCACACCCAGGTCACCACGAGCAACCATCACTACGTCTGATGCTAAGATCACATCTTCCATGGCTGCATCAGAAGCAACGGCTTCAGCGCGCTCAACTTTAGCGACCATTTTAGCGTTACTGCCGGCGGCGCGAGCCAATTCACGGGCAATGCGCATGTCTTCGCCAGTACGTGGGAAAGACACGGCTAAGTAATCTACGCCGATTTTTGCCGCGGTAATGATGTCTTCACGGTCTTTATCGGTCAGAGCAGGAGCAGATAACCCGCCGCCTTTCTTGTTGATGCCTTTGTTGTTAGACAAGGGGCCAGCAACGGTCACGACCGTGAATACTTTGTTGCCTTCTACGCTGTCAACGCGCAATTGTACGCGGCCATCGTCCAGCAATAACACGTCGTCAATTTTAACGTCGCGTGGCAGGTCTTTATAATCGATACCAACTTGAGTCTCGTCGCCTAAGCCTAAGCCCAGATCTGCGTCCAAGATAAACTTGTCGCCCAGATTTAAGTGGATTTTTTTATCTTTAAAAGTAGAAACGCGGATCTTAGGGCCTTGCAAGTCACCCAGAATTGCCACGTGTACGCCCAGACGCTTGGCGATTTCACGTACTTGATTAGCGCGGTTCATATGATCTTCGGCGGTGCCGTGAGAAAAGTTCATACGCACCACGTTGGCGCCGGCTTTAATAATGCCTTCGAGATTATTGTCGCGATCAGTGGCCGGACCCAGGGTAGTAACTATCTTGGTACGTCTTAACATAAGAGACTCCAGTGTAGAGGTAGATCACATAAAGAAGAGAAGTGGCGGTCGCGTTTAAAACGCGCATAATTTAATACGCCAATATAAAGCGGCTTCGTTATCAATGAGCAACTCAATGCCATGGCGTTAGCCTTGGTTTGAGATAGGTCCTTTGCTTTGCTCACGATTAAATGCAGCATCCTTGGTTTATAAATTGTTATCGATAATAGCGTAAGGGAATTGAAAAGTGTAGACCGCGTCACACAAATGATTGTTTTTGTGCGACTGTTTGATCGAAATCAAGGCTAAGAGTTAAAAATCGGCTATTTATTATCCTTTTTGTAACTTTTTAAGCGCGGTCAGCTAAACGCGGGTCCACACCCCTATAAAAATCAGACTCAGTACAGCAATAACCAACAACAAGGTCAACCTCGGCAGGAGAGTCGCTGCGCGTTTGTTTAATTATTAGTCCAGCTTTAGCTGCATTGTAGCGACAGTTACGGAGCACGTTACGGCGATAGCTACAGAGAAAGATACGGTCGCAGTTAAGGTTAGCCCGGGTGTTAATGAGGCTCAGGCCGACACGTTTTCTACAGGCGGGGTGATAAAACCGCTGAATAAGATTAAGGCGAGGCTGTGTAACAGGCATAAAAAAACCCCGGCAAGCCGGGGTTTTTTACGCTGAAAATTTACTTGGCGAAGTTTTCTGCCGCAAATTCCCAGTTAACCAAAGACCAGAAGGCCTTTACATAGTCAGGACGCACGTTGCGGTAGTCGATGTAGTAGGCATGTTCCCACACATCACAGGTCAGCAACGGAGTTGCATCGCCAGTCAGCGGGCAACCGGCGTTAGAAGTGTTAGCGATAGCCACGGTACCGTCGGCATTCTTCACTAACCACGTCCAGCCTGAACCGAAGTTAGTCACGCAAGATTTGGTGAACTCTTCTTTGAAGGCATCAAATGAACCGAACGCAGCTTTGATGGCGTCAGCCAACGCACCGGTAGGCTCGCCGCCACCGTTTGGCGCCAAGCAATGCCAATAGAAGGTGTGGTTCCAGATTTGTGCTGCGTTGTTGAAGATACCGCCAGCAGAAGTTTTGATGATCTCTTCCAGAGACTTACCTTCAAACTCAGTACCAGGTACTAAGTTGTTCAGGTTAACAACGTAAGAGTTGTGGTGCTTACCGTAGTGATACTCCAGAGTTTCCTCAGAAATATGTGGCAGCAGGGCGTTTTTTGCGTACGGCAGGGCGGGAAGTTCAAATGCCATTATTATATTCTCCATTTTTTGATGGTGCCAACCTTCAGGTTGGTCTCGACATTGCTACTTGCTTTTATCCGGCGGGCACGACCAACAACAAGAATAGCCGTACACCGCTAATTTGCTTCAGCCATTGTAGCAGCTAGCTAGACGGCTAAACAACTATACCTTTTGTAAGGGTAAGGTATTGTCGCTACAGGAGTATTTTTTACTCAGCAATCTAGGTCTAACGGCCAGTGAGTTGTGAGTGCTGGGCCGATTTTATGCGTGCGCACTTGTGACCGGTGCGGGATAACGTAGAATAGGCAGTTGAATTGTCATTTTGATGACTTGCCGTTTTTAATAGGTTGCTAACAAGTAGCCGTCTGCTGAGGTGTGCATGGAAACAATTGAGAAAATCAAAACCCAAATCAGTGAGAACCCGATTCTGCTTTATATGAAAGGCTCACCTAAGTTCCCCAGCTGTGGTTTTTCCGCTCAAGCGTCACAAGCGCTGATGAATTGTGGCGAACCCTTTGCGTTTGTGGATATTTTGCAAAACCCTGAGATCCGTGCCGAACTGCCTAAATACGCCGATTGGCCGACCTTCCCACAGTTGTGGGTTGACGGTGAGCTGGTAGGCGGTTGCGACATCATCATGGAAATGTTCCAGCAGGGCGAACTTAAGCCCCTGATCGCCGAAACTGCTGCTAAATATCCAAAGCCAGAGCAAGCCTAAAGGCAGCGCCAAGCGCCCGGCGCCGAGCACCAAGCAATACTAAGAGCGATATATCGAACAAGCTCGGTATTAGGGGGTGTTTGTTTCGCTGGGCCCTTGGTGCTGGGCGCCCGGCGCTGTAGTTAAAGACACTTTGCAGGCTTAGGCAAGCCGGCCAGTTTAGTTGCTTGCTTGGCTGGGCCTTTGGGAAATAAGCGAAATAAATACCGACTGTTGCCTTTATCAGCCCCTAGCTCGTTGGCCATGGCTTTCACCAGCGCACGCATGGCGGGTGAGGTGTTGTACTTAAGATAAAAATCCCGCACAAACTGCACCACTTCCCAGTGCTCACTACTTAACGTTATGCCTTCTTGCTCGGCTAATAAGGGCACCATTTCGGGTTGCCACTCTTGATGCTGCTTAAGGTAGCCTTGGGCGTCGGTTTCTATAGTACGACCTGCAAATTCAAACATCTTCTTTCCTTCAAACCCGCTTATGTCCGGGGCAATATTCTGCTCGGCGTTATATTCGTATCATATTACCTAACTCTGGCATCGGGCGCAGCTGTGTCGGAATGCGTGTGCGGAAAACTCTCTGCCAGCTGATACAAATCATCAACTAATTCACCAATGTGGGTGAGCAGCTGTTGGCTGACGCATTGCCATTCTTGTTGTGCGGTTGCTGGCGTATTAGCACAGACTGACGTCGACCTGGATGCTGCCGAGCTTTCAGAACTTTCACCACTCACGGTATTTAAGGGTAAGGGCAGGGGGACATTACAGCGCAATGCGCGGGCCGAGGCATGTAATTGTTGCACTAAATAGTGAATTTGTTGTTCTTGAACGGCTAATAACTGCATATTTTGGCTGCGGTGCGCGCCCAAGGCGGATAAATACGACAGCAGCGCATGATTGCGGTAGGCAATATCAAAGCACACATTGAGCCAGTATTTTGCCACCGGCTCAACGCGAATATGCTGCCAGGCTAACGCCAGTTGATTGTCGGCAAGGTGCGCGTGTTTACGGGGTAATCGATAGTCGAGGTGGTCTACACGGCCCTCGCTAAACTGCTTGGCAATGGCGGCTAAATAGTCAGCATTAGCGTCCATGGCCTCGGCCATGAGGCGGGGCAAATGGCGCTGCTGCCAGTCTGGCCAAATACACCACACCGCCACAAAGGCCAGCGCACAGCCCAGCAGTGTGTCAAATAATCTCGGCTGCCAAACAAGCTGGCTGGCGCCGCCTTGTAAGTTAAAGGCCAGTAATACAAATAGGGTAACAAAGCCCACCGCCCAGCTGTAATGCACCTTGGTTTGAGTGAAAAACACAAAAGCGCACAGTAATAAAATAACGACTTGCGCGCCAACACTGGGAAATACGGCCAATAACGGCACCGCCACCAGTATGCCGCCTAGGGTGCCCAAGGTGCGCTGTACCAACCGTTGACGGGTAGCACTAAAGCTGGGCTGGCAGACAAAAAGAATGGTTAATAATATCCAATAACCGCGTGCTAGCTCAAAATAACTGATCACCCCATAACCCAAGGCAAAGCAGGCGCACAAGCGAATACAGTGACGAAATAATAATGCGTCTGGGTGTAATAGCGCCTTGAGTTTGGGCCAGAAGGCTTGGCGCGGCACTTGTGCCAGCTCTACGGGCGGCTCGCTTAGCGGTTGCTCGTCCAACTGAGGGGCATGCAACGGTCGATCATTCAGCTGTTGAGCTCTCAGCTGTTGAGCTCTCAGCTGTTGATCCCTCGATAAGGGCTGAGGCTGAGTGAGGGCTTCGCCGCGCAGCAAAGCTTGATGCAGATGGCCGATGTTGCGGCCTAAATATCGCATTGAGCTGACTAATGAGGGGGAGTAATGCTGCTGAAGATGGCGATAATCAATCTGATTTTGTAAGGCGCTTAGCTCCCAGCTGATGCGCTTACTGTGCTGGTAGCGGTTATGACTTAAAATTGCCTGCCCCAAGGTGGCACAAGACTGGCCAAGCTCAGTTAGTAGCACTTGATAGCCCTGTAATACGGGGTCTTGATGCAAGTCTTGATTTAATTGCTGATAAGAATAATGGCTAGAAGCTGCGCGTTCATGCATATCTTGCACTAATAAATACAAGGCTAATAAGCGATGAAGCTCAAGATCTGTGTTGGCCCCTTTAAGGCGCCGATTAAGCATGCGTTTAGTGTGCTCCAGCGCGCTGACTAAGCCGATGTTTATTTGTGCTAATTGATGGCGTAACGCCTGATGCTGCTCTTGTGGGCTATCGAAGAAGTGGGATTTTTCGACTAAATAACGCGATAAAGAGAAGTAGCACTGGGCCAATTGCTCGTGTACTTGCTTGTAAGGCCAAAATACCAAGATTAACCAAGACAATAAGCCGTACCAAGCCGCGCCCAACGTTAATAACAGCGGTTGATACCAAAAAGAGGGGCTATCTGCATGACCTTGCATGGCATACAAAGACACCAGCAAAATGCCAAAACCTAAGGTGCCCTTGGTATGGCCCCACGCGGCCATTAGCATCAATACCAAAGTACCTAATACTAGTAATGGGCCAAATGCCCAAGGGTAGGGGATCAGCAGCGTGACCAAAGTTATGGCGATAAAAAAGCAGCACAGGCTGACCAACAAATGCAGCAGTCGGCCTTTAGGATTTTGATCCACCTCACTTAAGGCGCCAGCCATCACACCCAGCACCAGCGTCACCGCAGCTGTAGTTCGATCTACGCTTAAGCCGACCAACAAAATACTGGCCATGGCCAACAACACTTTCAGGGCCAAAAAGACGTGGCTGTTCGTGACGAATGATTTAAGTCCGCGTATTAAGGCAGATCGAGAGGGAACGCTAGGCATCTTTTGGTGCAACCCTTATGGTCAAACGTGGTGTGAAAAATGCTCTTAGAGCTAACAAAAAATAGCAGTCACCTTTGATAATACGTTAGTTATCAATCATAAACAGTGATGTGCCTTACGCGTTATACCAATCTGTAAAACTAACTGTTCAGATTTATATGTCTTCAGGAGGGTCGATTTCAATCGACCAAAAACCATAGCAGGGCCTAAAGAGGTCGAATACGCTATGCAGCCATAGCAACCCTACGTCTTTGGTAGGTTGGTATTTACATTTTTTTGTGCTGTTACTCGGGTAAATATTAGCTATTAAAAGCTGCCCTTTGCGCCTCCAGCGCTCAATTTTAAAACAGATCACATTCTTACTTAGATTGGTATTACGCCATAAATAGAAGATGTAATACCATTCTAAGTAAAATAATGATCACTTATAGTTCTAGATCCAGAACCAATCTTGCAACGGAAGAACACAGAACCCACGGAACAATTAAGATGGGATAAGATCGACAAGTGACAGGGAGCAAGAGCTTATTTATTGTAAGAACCCGCTTATTGTAAGGAGGGGGGGGGTAGCTCTTACCTATTAAAGCCTTTTATCTTAGTTTTAGCTTTGTCAGATTTGAGCACTATTTTTCCGTGTTCTTCCGTGGGTTCCGTTGCGAAAAGGTTTTGATCAGTTAGTTTTCCAGATTGGTATAAACCTTAATCAGGATGGGACACTCCCATAAAAAAAGCCCCTTGCGGGGCTTTGTCGTTAGCTTACTCTTCGCCAGATAACGGCTTAGTCACGGCTGAGACCGATCAGGCTCAGCAAGCTTAAGAAGATATTAAAGATGGACACATACAAGGTCACGGTGGCCGAGATGTAGTTGCGCTCACCGCCATGAATAATGGCGCTGGTCTGCATCAAGATGGCACCGGATGAGAACAGAATAAACAGCGCACTCAAGGCTTGGCTTAAGGCGGGTAGCTGAAAGAAGATATTAGCCACTATCCCTACCAGCAATACCACAAAGCCCGCCATCATCATGCCGCCTAAGAAAGACATGTCTTTCTTAGTGGTTAATACATAGGCGGACAAAGATAAGAAGGTGAGCGCGGTGCCACCTAAGGCTAACATCACAGTTTCAGTGCCATTGGCTGTGCTGAGGTAGTGATTGATTATGGGGCCTATGGTGTAACCGGTAAACGCGGTAAAGGCGAAAATAAATAATAAGCCTAAGCTGCTATCACGGTTCTTTTCGGTTAAAAACATCAGGCCGTAAAAGCCGACCAGCGTAATAATCAGTCCTGGACGGGGCAGAGCGAGCATGGCACTGATACCGGCCGATAAAGAGGCGACTACTAGCGTCATGCCGAGCAACATGTAAGTGTTACGTAGTACCTTGTTAGTGGCCAGTTCACTGGTTTGAGTGTGGGGTATCGAATTTTGGTAGCGCATAAAAGCTCCTTAAGCTCTAACTCACTTATCGGTATGGTTAGCAGTGTAGACCTAATCTACGGCTGTTAAACAAAACCCATACTTTATAAAAAGACATGAAAATATATAGTCCTATTTGGACATAAGATGAGTGGGTTGTCGAGCCTTCTATATAAAGGTTTAACATGGTATTGGCTAGGTACGCAGCAATTTGCATGCTTTATGCGCACTTACTAATAAATTGTGATTTAGTGGTTTACAAGCGCCGTCTGCTTTGAGTAATATGCACGGCGTCGGAGGGGTGGCAGAGTGGTTGAATGCACCGGTCTTGAAAACCGGCATGGGTTTATAGCCCATCCAGGGTTCAAATCCCTGCTCCTCCGCCATACAACTTAAAAGCCCGCTGCGTTAACACGCAGCGGGCTTTTTGCATTAACGGGTTTTTGAATGTGCTAGATTCAATCAGCCCTTTGAGAGATATAGCCATGGATATACTGCTCAGTACACCGGATTATGTGGTGATCAATAAGCCCGCCGGCATTGGCATGCACCAAGAGGCGGACGAGCCCGGTATAGTGCGCTTGCTGAGCGAGCAATTGGGCGAGGCTGTGTATCCTGTGCATCGCCTAGATAAAGTCACCACTGGCGTGTTATTGCTGGCGCGCCACTCCCAAGCCAATCGGGAGCTCAGCGTGCAGTTTGCCGAGCGTAAGGTTGGCAAGTGTTACCTAGCGCTCTCTGCGAGTAAGCCCAGTAAAAAGCAGGGCTTGATAAAAGGTGACATGGAAAAAGCCCGCGGCGGCAGCTGGAAGCTCAGTCGTAGCCTGCTTAATCCGGCCATTACTCGTTTTCATAGCTGCTTGCTTAGTGATGACGTGCTAACAGGCGCCGCTTTAATTCATCCTCTGCGTGGTTTCTTATTACAACCCCTTACAGGTAAGACTCATCAGCTGCGCGTGGCACTTAAAAGCCAAGCCAGTCCGATATTAGGCGATGCTCGCTACGGCGGCATCGCCTCTGACCGTGTTTATTTACATGCTTGGCAGTTACGTTTTAGTTATCAAGGTGAGCAAGTCTGCGTACGTGCCCCTTTAAACGCTGGCGAGCATTTTGTACGCCACGGCGCACAACTAAGCCAATGGGCAGAAAGTTTGCTTGATACGCCCAGCCCTAACAGCACTCCCAGCCCTACGATTGCCGCCTAATACTGCTCGCCAGCTTTAATCTCAGAGAAATAGCCGCTCGCTCAGTCTATGTTTATTGATGGGCTTACTTATATAGTTATGCGAGGAGAGTAGGGCATGCAGTACTGGATAATGGGGGCGGGTGGTATTGGGAGTGCGCTAACCGAAGCGCTAGCGGCGCGGGGCGATGATGTGCTGCTGCTTAGCCGCACGCGCCCTGAGTTATCGGATTTGGCTTGGGCACAAACAAAGTGGCACGCGGTGGATAATACCGACGCCAGCGCCTTGGCTGAGATCTGTCATCAATATCCTTTGCCCGATACGGTGATCAATACCTTAGGCATGCTGCAGCATGCAGACCAAACGCCGGAAAAACGCCTCGAACAAATGACTGAAACCGCATTCAATAATAGCCTGCACATTAATACTTGGCCGACGCTGGCTATGGCGCAATACCTTGCCACGCGTTTAACCCGCACCCATGCGCTGCACTTTGCTGCCTTATCAGCACGGGTAGGCAGCATCAGTGATAATCGTGCTGGCGGCTGGTATAGCTATCGCATCAGTAAGGCGGCGCTGAATATGGCCATTAAAACCATCAGCATCGAGTGGCAACGTCGTTTCCCTGCAGCTTATATAGTGGGATTGCATCCGGGTACGGTCGCCACCGAGTTGTCTGCTCCGTTCAGAGCAGGCTTGAGCGAGGGGCAATTGCACACACCTTTGCAGGCGGCTGCGCATTTGCTGCAGGTGCTGGATAATTTAACCCCAGAGCAATCTGGGCGCATATGGGCCTGGGATGGCCAAGAAGTGCTGCCTTAAACAGTTCGCCATGGCGAATAAAGATTAAAGAGTTTTTGCCACGGAAGAACACGGAACGCACGGAAAAATAGAGATAAGAGCGCAAAAGTTTTGAGCGGTGAGCGTAAGGCAATATCGACCTCAGTCGCGATCCTGGCCAAAACTTAATCGGCACGGTTTGATGTCGACCTTAAATTTTTCGACTCAGGCCGCCAAATATCGGGGTGGGCTATAACTCTAATATATGTCCAAGGCCGAGTTCACGATACCTGATTACCCACAAAGCTCAGCTATGTTTCAGTAAATTCAGCATCAATGAATTCAATAGGTTACAGAGAGGTGCCGCATCTTCGGCAAGAATATGAGGCTCAGTTTGGTATTTTGACCTTGTAGGGGCCCGTCTCTTCGGCGAAGAGGACTTCGGCCCGGTCTGGTGTTTTGGTTTAAATCTAAATCTCAGTAACACCCAGCAGAGCTGGCCTTCCGAAGTCCTCTTTATTAAAGAGACGGGGCAGCTACGAAGAACAAACCGAAACAGGGTGCATTATGGCTGAGGTTCATACGTAATCAGGTAACGATATAACTTTCAAAAAAGGCGCAACACCCAAAACTGTGGGTGTTGCGCCTTTTTTAACTTAAGGTCGTTATTGCCTAATGACTAACTTAATCAGGCTTAACGCTTAACGGCGAACCATTAGTCTTTAAACATGTGACCTAGCTTGCCTGCTTTAGTGTCTAAATAGTGTTCATTAAAGGGGTTACGACCTTCTTCTAATGGCACGCGCTCGGTAACCTCAATGCCAAAGCTTTCCAGCGCGGTGACTTTGCGCGGATTATTGGTCATTAATTGCATCTGTTTAACACCTAAATCGTGCAGCATGTCGGCACAAATGGTGTAGTCACGCATATCTGCGTCAAAGCCAAGCTCAACGTTGGCTTCTACCGTATCTTTACCTTGGTCTTGCAGGTTATAAGCACTGATTTTATTGAGCAAGCCAATACCGCGGCCTTCTTGGCGTACATATAGCAGTACACCACGGCCTTCTTTAGCAATGCGCTCCATGGCAGCTTGCAGCTGAAAGCCACAGTCGCAACGCAGGCTAAACAGCGCATCACCGGTTAAGCATTCTGAATGAATGCGACCCAATACCGGCAGGTTGTCGTCTAGGGTGCCCATGACGAGGGCGGCATGATCTTTACCTGTGCCTTTTTCTTCAAAACCGATCAGGGTAAAGGTGCCCCAGCGGGTCGGCAGCTTTGAGTTTGCCATCCGGGTAACACTGCTCATGGCGTTCCTCTTTAGTTATTAAGATGAAGTTAGTTATCAAGTAACAAAAAAATGGCGTTCATTGTAAAGCGGAAGTGCAGGCAGGTATAGGCGCAATGTAGAGCAAGTGCTTGAGCGTATAGATTTTGTGCGGTGAAAAAATGGTAATTGCTGCATTTTAACTATCTATTTAGGTATACTGCCGCCCATATAGCACCAGATTAAACGCGTGCTCAAGCCGATGATTTACTGGAGAAAGCCATGACAGAACAAGCACCCGTCATTACCGTGGATGGCCCCGGAGGGCGGGTAAAGGCACGCTTTGCCAATTGCTGGCTGAAAAAATGCAATGGCAACTGCTCGACTCGGGCGCCATTTATCGGGTATTGGCATTGGCTGCCCTGCACCATAATGTGGCGCTTGAGGATGAAGCGGGATTAGTACCGCTTGCGGCCTACTTAGATGTGCAATTTCCGGTGTTAGATGGTCATGTAAAAACGATTTTAGAAGGCGAGGACGTGTCCCAAGCGATCCGTACCGAACAAATGGGCAGTGCAGCCAGCAAAGTGGCGGCCTTTCCTCGGGTACGTGAGGCTTTACTGCGTCGCCAACGGGCTTTTCGGGTGATGCCAGGCTTAATTGCCGATGGCCGGGACATGGGCACTGTGGTTTTTCCTGATGCCCAAGTGAAAATTTTTCTTGATGCCAGCGCCGAAGAAAGAGCCCAGCGCCGTCTTCTACAGTTGCAAGATAAGGGCTTTGATGTTAGTTTTGACCGTCTTTTAAGCGAAATTCAAGCGCGTGACGACCGAGACCGTAATCGGGCCACTGCGCCTTTGAAAGCGGCAGATGATGCCTTAGTGATTGATTCAACAAATTTATCTATCACGCAAGTGCTGGAAATAGTGCTGAATCATACTAAGGTTACTATCGTGGGTCTTCAGGTAGCGGATTAAACCCTACCGGTTTACTTGCTTAAAATAGATTTGAAAACAATACGTTAAGTCAAGATGCTCTTGACTCTGCCCGTGCCAAGGATGGAACGGGTCTATGCTAATCACCCCTAAGGTGCGGGATTGCCCTTTGGATGTTCAACCTAAAAAGTGTATTCATTAAATATGATTGAATCTTTTGCTCAACTCTTTGAAGAGTCTCTGAAAGAATTGGAAACCCGTCCGGGTTCCATTGTTAAAGGTACTGTAATTGCTATCGAGAACGGTATCGTTCTGGTAGATGCAGGCCTGAAGTCTGAATCCGCTATCCCTGTAGATCAGTTCAAAAACGCTCAGGGCGAGTTGGAAGTCAGCGTTGGTGACGTCGTAGACGTAGCACTGGACGCGGTAGAAGACGGTTTCGGTGAGACTCTGCTTTCCCGCGAAAAGGCAAAACGCCACGAATCTTGGATCCAATTGGAAAAAGCCTACGAAGATCAGGAAACCGTTATCGGTGTGATCAACGGCAAGGTAAAAGGTGGTTTCACCGTAGAAGTGAACACTATCCGTGCTTTCCTGCCAGGTTCATTGGTTGACGTACGTCCGGTACGCGATACCTTGCATTTGGAAGGTAAAGAGCTTGAGTTCAAAGTCATCAAGTTGGATCAAAAGCGCAACAACGTAGTTGTTTCTCGTCGTGCTGTTATCGAAACTGAAAACAGCGTTGAGCGTGAGCAGTTGCTTGAGAACCTGCAAGAAGGTCAAGAAGTTAAGGGTATCGTTAAGAACCTGACCGATTACGGTGCTTTCGTTGACTTGGGTGGCGTAGATGGTCTGCTGCACATCACTGATATGGCTTGGAAGCGCGTTAAGCACCCAAGCGAGATCGTGAACGTGGGTGACGAAATCAACGTTAAAGTATTGAAGTTCGACCGTGAGCGCACTCGTGTGTCTCTGGGCCTGAAGCAGTTAGGTGCCGATCCTTGGGTTGATATCGCTAACCGTTACCCAGAAAGCACTCGTCTGTCTGGCCGTGTAACTAACCTGACTGACTACGGCTGCTTCGTGGAAATCGAAGAAGGCGTTGAAGGCCTGGTACACGTGTCTGAAATGGACTGGACCAACAAGAACATCCACCCATCTAAAGTGGTTTCTGTTGGCGACAGCGTAGACGTGATGGTGCTGGATATCGACGAAGAACGTCGTCGTATCTCTCTGGGTCTGAAGCAGTGCAAATCTAACCCATGGCAGCTGTTCGCGGAAACCCACAACAAGGGTGACCGTGTTTCCGGTAAGATCAAGTCAATCACTGACTTCGGTATCTTCATCGGTCTGGACGGCGGCATCGACGGTCTGGTTCACTTGTCAGACATCTCTTGGAGCGCCGGCGAAGAAGCCGTTCGTGAATTCAAGAAAGGCGACGAAATTGACGCCGTGGTTCTGCAAGTTGATCCAGAGCGCGAGCGCATCAGCCTGGGCGTGAAGCAAATCGACGAAGACCCATTTAACAAGTACTTAGCTGATGTTAAGAAAGGTGCTATCGTTAAGGGTACTATCACCGCCGTTGATGCTAAAGGCGCAGTAGTAGAGATGGAAGAAGGCGTGGAAGGTTATGTCCGCGTTGCTGATATCTCTCGCGACCGTATCGAAGACGCATCTACTGTATTAACAGTGGGTGAAGAAATCGAAGCACGCTTTATGGGTGTGGATCGCAAGAACCGTACTTTAAGCTTGTCTATCCGTGCGAAAGACGAAGCTGAAGATAAAGTCGTTCTGGATAACATTAACCAACAACAGCCAGAAGATGTTGGTTTAAGTGCAATGGCTGAAGCCTTCAAGGCAGCCAAAGGCGAATAAGCCTATCCGAATGTAAAAGGGGGCCTTCGCGGCCCCTTTTTGTTGTGTGCTGATCAGGAGAACAGAGAATGACTAAATCCGATCTTATTGAAAGACTGTCTGAGCAATACAGCCATCTTGCTGCTAAAGACGTAGAAAGCGCCATTAAAGAAATTCTTGAACAAATGTCTGCCAGCCTAGAAGGTGGCGACCGCATTGAAATCCGTGGCTTTGGTAGCTTCTCATTACATTACCGAGCACCGCGCCAAGGCCGTAATCCTAAAACTGGTGAAAAAGTGGAGTTAACCGGTAAACATGTGCCGCATTTCAAACCCGGTAAAGAATTACGTGAGCGTGTTAACCCCAGCTAATCGTTGTTTGTTATTTTGGTCGAGCGATGGAGTCTGACGGCTTAGCCTATATCAGGCAAGCTTGCTCATTTAACGGTTAAGACAGAGCGCTGTATCACTTTTACAGTAACTCGACTGGCAGGCATACGGTTTTTCCGTGATAATGCGGGTACTAAAATCAGAAAGTTGAGAGGGTTACGTGAAGATAATTATTGGCCTCATTATTTTAGCCATATTGTTTGCCGTGGGCATTACACTCGGTACCCAAAACGATCAGCTGGTTCAGGTTAACTACCTGCTAGCACAAGGCGAATATCGTCTTTCTTCATTATTGGCAGTTATTTTTGTCGCGGGCTTTGTTATTGGCTGGCTGGTATTTAGTTTGGTGTTACTGCGCCTTAAGATGAACAACAAAGGTTTGCATAAAAAAGTTGAGCGCCAACAAAGAGAGTTAGCGGAGCTTAGGGCCTTGCCCATTAAGGATTAACAAGCTTTATGCTGGAACTGTTATTTCTGCTGCTACCCGTCGCGGCGGCTTATGGCTGGTACATGGGGCGCAGAGGAGTTCGGCAGGATGCTCAAAAAAAATCCAATCATTTTTCCCGGCAATACGTTGCCGGGTTAAATTTCTTGCTGTCCGATGAACCGGACAAAGCCGTTGATCTTTTTATTCAGCTGCTGCAAGTTGACAGTGAAACCATAGAAACCCACCTTGCCCTCGGTAACCTGTTTCGGTCCCGAGGTGAAGTTGATCGCGCAATTCGTATTCATCAAAATTTAGTGGCGCGGCCGAATCTTTTGTGGGAGCAACGCCATTTAGCTATGCTTGAATTAGCGCGCGACTTCTTGGCCGCTGGTTTGTTAGACAGAGCTGAGCATATTTTATTAGAGCTAAAAAGCGACCCTGATTATCAAGAAGAAGCCCTAGACTTGTTGTTAGTTATCTATCAGCAGCTAAAAGATTGGGAACACGCCATTGCCATTGCGGAGCGTTTAAAAAAGCGCCAAGGATTAAAAGCGCTGACGCTGATTGGTCATTTTCATTGTGAGCTTGCAGAGCTGCAATGGCGAAAACAAGACGCCAAAGGCGCCATTAATCAGTTAAAAAAAGCACTCAAGGCTGACTCTGGATGTGTAAGAGCCAACATACGGCTAGGCGCGCTTTATATGCAGCAACAGCTTTGGTCTCAGGCTCTTGTACACCTACTACAAGTCACTGAGCAAGATGTGGGCTTTATAAGTGAGGTGCTGCGCCCATTGCAGCAGAGTTATCAGCAATTAGATAATGAAGCCGAGTTTGTGCGCCAGTTGCATTTGTGGGTGGGCGAAGACAGTGGTGCCAGTGCGGTATTAATGTTGGCTGATTATGTCGCAGAGGGCCAAGGCTCCCTCGCGGCAGAGCAGATGGTGTTATCGCAATTACAACGTCATCCGACCATGAAAGGCTTTCATCGCTTAATGTCTTATCAAACCCATAATGCGGAGCAAGGGCGGGCCCGTGAAAGCTTGAATATGCTCAGTAATTTGGTTGCTGAACAAATGAAATTAAAACCCAGCCATCAATGTAGCCAGTGCGGATTTTCAACACGCTCTTTATTTTGGCAATGCCCGTCTTGTAAACAATGGGGCAGCATTAGACCGGTGCGCGGCTTAGACGGGGAATAAACGCAGCTTTAGCCGTTTTGTTGTAATGCGCCCTTATTCCGTCTTCCGAGTGTAGCGCGGCAATCCATATTACAACGGCGCGGTAGATAACCGTGGATTGCCGCGTCGTTGTACTCTTCGCAATGACGAAGGTTAGGGTGTGGCTCTGGCCTGTTGTAGGGGCGAATTTATTCGACCGCTTTAGAAATAGTAGCTGGCAGCGTAAAACACCGTTTTTTGCCGTCTTATCGGTACCGAGTCGTGGCTCGGCATGACGGCTCCGGTATCTTTATTCTGTGTTAGCAGTGGCTAAACGCTGATAGCTGATGGTTTACCGCTGCTCGTAGGACTCAATATTTAAAAACTGAAAGGTAACTTGGTATGCAAACTTCCACCCACAACGATCCTAAAATTTTGATTGCGCTCGATTATGCGGATCAAGCATCCGCATTAGCGCTAGTTGCACAATTGGACCCCGCTCATTGTCGCCTAAAAGTCGGTAAAGAAATGTTTACCTTATTTGGGCCTGAGTTTGTGCGCACTTTAGTGCAGTCAGGATTTGATGTGTTTTTGGATCTTAAATTTCACGATATTCCTAATACAGTCGCAAAAGCGGTGGCGGCAGCGGCTGAGTTAGGCGTGTGGATGGTAAACGTGCATGCCAGTGGCGGTGCGCGCATGATGAGCGCGGCGCGTGACGCTTTATTGCCTTATGGCGATAAAGCTCCCTTGTTAATCGCAGTGACCGTGCTCACCAGCATGACCGATGATGAGCTCACTCAAATAGGCATATTGCGCTCGCCCGCAGAGCAGGTATTAGCCTTGGCCCGTTTAACCCGGGATGCCGGCTTAGATGGGGTAGTGTGCTCTGCTCAAGAAGCTAGCTTATTAAAGGCTGAGCTGGGCTCAGACTTTAAATTGATCACTCCCGGTATTCGCCCCGCAGGCAGCGCTGCAGGCGATCAACGCCGCATTATGACGCCAGAGCAAGCCTTGGCGGCAGGCAGTGATTATTTGGTGATCGGACGGCCTATTACGCAAGCGGCGGATCCTGCTCAGGCGTTGGCGGCAATAAACGATGCATGTAATCGCAGTCTGTAACTGCGAGATAAATAGCGAGTGTTTATAGGGTGGAGAGGCGCATATAACGTATGCGCCTTTTTTTATGATTAATATGCATTCAGGAATATACGTAGGTGAGCCTAAGCACAACCGAACTATTAACCATTATTAACAAGCCCATGCCGTTTGGTAAGCATAGCGGGCAGGCCTTGCTGACTTTACCTTTGGGCTATTTATGTTGGCTGGAGCGCCAAGGCTGGCCCAGTGGCGAGATAGGTGCTGAGTTAGCGCTGATCTATGAGCTAAAACACAATGGCGTCGCAGAGCCTTTGTATCGCTTGTTAGCTAGGCGCTAAATTCAGTCTTTAAGGCTTGGTGCATGTTTCACGCGAGTCACTATGCATTAGGCGCTGAGATTAGATATTGAGCGTCAGTCATATCTTAATTGAGTCAGATTTTAGATACAAAAAAGGGCCCTAGGGCCCTTTTTTGTAAACTTAGTAAATAGTCTTATTATTTATTAATAAGAAAATCTTCTAATGTTTTGCTGCCATCATCCATGGCGTTTTTAATTGGTGAAGGCTTACGGCCTTGACCAGTCCACGTTCTGTATTGACCGCTTTCGTCAGTGTATTCGTACTTAGCAGGACGCTTGCTACGTGGTGCACTTACTTTCTTAGCTGGCTCAGCTAATTGTAATAGGTCGCTCAAATCAATACCGTCAGCGGCCATTTGTTCCATGTACTCTTTAAGCTTACGATCGCGCTCTTGCGCTGCTGCTTGTTCAGCCGCTTTAGTTTCACGTTGCTCTTCAATAACACTAGACAGTTTAGCTAGCGCTTCTTCCATCTGGTCCAGAGTCAGTTCACGAGTTGCAGCACGTAAACTACGAATGTTGAGTAGTGTTTTCAAAAATTCAGTCATTGCATCCACCTAATCGGTTATATATTTTTATGGGTTAAATTTACATCTTAGTTTTAAATGAAGCAAGGTAATTACTAAAATACTTTTTTACTTGTTAATTGTAAGTCATTTTCTGCCGCAGCGTGCTTAATATGGCTTTGCATTTTGCGAATGACATTTGCTAATTAAAATAAATAGTCTAGCGTTCGCGTTTATAGAGAAGGTTAGTCCTGTTTTATTGTAGAACCTGATGACTGTTTTATGCAGACTCAGCTGAGTTAAAAAGTAAAAATATATCTCTTTGATAATCCCAGTGAAGTAATAGCAGAACATACTTAAACCCTGATTTAGCGTAACTCAGCCATGCCTAAAGGAGAGGTAAGTCATGTTTTGATTATGTTGTAATATAGTTAAACTTTGCTTATAAGAGCGACAAATCTGAGCATATAATGGTGTAAATTTAGTCTAAAGGCAGCTTTTAGGCTAAAAATATTGATTTTTGGCTATCAGCCAGTAAGATCCGCTGGCTGAGTTGGGCTTAGCTGCATAACTCGCCACTAAAATCAGTCCTGCGTTGTCCATGGATAAGTAATGGGTTGACTGAATCAGTATCGAAAGAACAAGTATTGCCATGAATAGTATTAATGGTGCGCTATTGCTGGGAAAAGTAGCTGACGCAGTGCTCAGACTGGTGCCGTGGGTCGCTCTGCTAATCTTAGCGATTATGTTGGTTGTTATATTAAAAATTTAGTTCAGGTGCTGTTGTGGAATCTTCTTTTATTCAAAGTTACTGGTCATTATTACCGCCGCTACTGGCCATAGTGTTAGCTGTGCTTACCCGCCGGGTGCTGTTATCTCTGGGATTAGGGATTATATTAGCCGCGTTATTACTGCAACATTTTAACCCAGTCGCGACCATGCAGTTACTGATAAGCAGCGCCGCCTCACTCTTTTGGTCTGATAACACTGTCAATGAATGGAACGTTAATATCCTGATATTTTTACTGCTGTTAGGTTGTATTATCAGTATGTTAAGTCGCATTGGCGCCACGCTTGCCTTTGCCGAATGGGCCCAAGTTCGTATTAAAAGTAGACGACAAGCCAAGATGATGACTGGGCTTTTAGTGTTTATATTTTTTATCGACGATTACTTTCACAGTTTATCTGTGGGTACCATTTGTCGCCCAGTCACGGATCGTTTTAATATCTCTCGTGCCAAATTGGCCTATTTATTGGACTCAACCGCAGCACCTGTTTGTGTGTTAATGCCGGTCTCTTCTTGGGGTGCCTATATTATCGCCTTAGTGGGCGGTATTTTAGTCAGCCATGGCATTACCGGTCACAGCGCATTGGGTGCCTTCTTAATGATGGGCAGCATGAACTATTATGCGATATTCACGCTCATTATGGTGTTGCTGGTGATCCGTGGTGGCTGGGATCTTGGCCCTATGGCGCGCCATGAGGAAGCCGCACTGACGGGTGTTTTATTTGATAGCGCCAAAGGCAAACCACCTGGTGTGGAAGATAACAGCGAGCAAGCAGGGCGCGTAATAGACTTATTGTTGGCCATTGCCACTTTAACTTTAGTTACTGTAGCCGGCTTGCTGTTTACTGGCGCGCAGGCACTCAGTGAAAGCGGTATTGAGTTTAGCGTGTTGGGCGCATTAGAAAACACCAATGTAGGCCGCTCCTTGGTGGTTGGCGGCTTAGCAGGCCTAGGTGTGTGTGCGGTGGGCATGGTACAACAAAAGGTCTCTGCCGCTAATTGGCTGCAGACCTTGGCGGTGGGCATTAAGGGCATGTTGCCAGCAATTTATATCTTGTTATTAGCTTGGACCATTGCCAGCCTGATCAGCCAATTAGAAACCGGCCAATATCTGGCTTCTTTAGTGCAACAGAGCCTGCCACTGTTTTTATTACCGGCGGTGCTATTTTTACTGGCCGGTATAATGGCATTTGCGACTGGCACTAGTTGGGGCACCTTTGGCATTATGCTGCCGATTGCCGCTGATATGACCATGGCCATTGATGCCGCGTTATTGCTACCTGCGATGTCTGCTGTGATGGCAGGTGCGGTATTTGGTGATCATTGCTCACCTATCTCAGACACCACTATTTTGTCATCTACGGGGGCGGCCTGTCATCACATCGACCATGTATTGACTCAGCTTCCATACGCATTGTCGATAGCTTTGGTGAGTCTAGTGGGCTATGTGGCACTGGGTTACAGTGCGTCTGTGATGGTCGGGCTAATTGCCGCGGCGATGGCGTTTATCTTAGTATTGGTATTTTGGCATTGGCAACAGCGCGCATCCGCTCAAAATAAGAGTGTGAGTCAGGCGCAATAATGTGTGATGCCTGTTTTCTAAGATGATTGATTAAGCTGGCCGGGATTTTTCAAGATAAGACTCACTGTATTTAAGCAGAACGCTATAACAGATGTGGAACCGAAAAAATCTTATTTGCCACGGAAGAACACGGAAGGCACTGACGCAGTTCACGAGCGCCAAAGGTCAAAGATATGTGAGACGGTAAGAGCTTGAGCTCTGATGATGGGGTGTTTGACCCTTACTACTTAAAGATTTTTCAGATCTAATCACTATTTTTCCTTCAGTTGTCCGTCCCTTCCGTGGCCGATAGGTTTTAGCTTTTAAGACAAATTGACCGAAAATTCCACAGCAGTTATGAGCTATTACTTATGAAAAACGAAAATCTTATTGTGGGGTGTTAGCCGGTGTGGCTAAGTGGGGTGATGTTCAGTCAACATTTTGCTCCACTTAATCGCAGCTTCATAAAACAGGCCGCTGTCCTTTTCGCTTACATTCACAAAGTCTAAGCGTTGTTGCAGTAACGGCCAATTGGCTTGTTCATGATCTTGCATCAGGCCCATTAAAAATCCCAATTGACCTTTTTGCTCTAATAACGCTTGGCGTACCGGTTCGGTAACAGACAAGTGAGGCAAAATATCGGCCATCGGTCTCTCTAGCAACACGTCAAGTAAAGAAAATAACCCACAAATAAAGGCATCTTCTTGTAGGCTAGGGCAGATTTTTTCAGCGAGTAGCTCACACCATTTGGCGCGTATCATAGATAATCGATACAACTCGACGTTTTTATTTTTACTGATGTAAGCCGCCATCATCAGTGCTGTAAAGCGCTTGAGTTGCTTATGGCCAAGAAAGACGATGGCATTGCGTAAATTTTCTATATTTTGCAATCGATAACCAGAGTGCAAGCTATTTACGTAACGCAACAAATAGTAAGACAGTGACAAATCACGGCTAAATAGCTCGGTGAGCCGATTGTAATCGATATCTTCTTCACTGATGGCTGACAGCAATTCAAAGGCCGTCATTTCATCTGTGGTGAGAATACGGCGGCTGATCACTTGTGGCTGCTGAAAGTAATAGCCCTGAAAAAAGTTAAAACCTGCTTCTTTAGCGGCCGTAAATTCTTGTTGAGTTTCTACCTTTTCGGCAATGAAGCGTAGCTTAGTATATTTTTGATTGCGATGAATGAAATTTTGGCAGTCGAGCATTGAGGTTTGACGTAAGTCGAGCTTGATAAAATCTACCCAAGGTAAGAAGCTATCCCATTTTTTGCTTGGAATATGGTCATCAAGGGCGATCTTAAAGCCTAATTTCTTGAGTTGTTTAATGCTGCTCAGCAAGCCTTCGTCGGGGATGGCGGTTTCTAATACTTCAATCACCAGTTGCTGTTTAAGAAAAGACTCGGCTATGCCTTCGCGCAATAAAGCATCGGGAAAGTTAACAAAGCACAGCGCATTACCCACTAAATCTTCAATTTGTTGGCTTAAAAATTGTTCGGCCATCAACCTACGAGTAGCCAGCTCGGCATCTACATCGGGAAAGCGGTTTTCGAGGCTAGTACGAAACAGCAGCTCATATCCCAGCGGATTGCCACTACTATCCAAGATAGCTTGTCTGGCTACAAAGCAATGCATAAGAAATCCAAAGAAGAGAATAACCGACTAAATATACAGTATTGTATTCGGATAAACAAAGCCATGAAAAAGCGCCCACTACGGGCGCTAATTATGTGATAGCTAACAACTTAAATAAGGCCTTATATTTAATGAGCCTATTCAGTTAGCCGGTATATCTTAACCGCATTGCGTTAAGATACGCGAGTTTGGAGGGTCTGAACTTAGAATGCATAGTTCATTTGCATGCCAAATAGATAGGCGTCGCCACCGGATTCAAACTCAAAGCCACTTTCTTGCACATTCACTGTTTTGCCATCCAAGAAGGCAAAGGAAGCATCCATACTTAAACTCTCATTCAACGCATAGGTAGCACCCACTGTGTACCATACTCGGTCCACATCTGGGATAGAAATAGAGCGCGCATTTTCTGGCACTGGTGATTTATCGTAGGCAAGGCCGCCCCGCAGCGTTAATTGGTCGTTAAGCTGGTGAGTCGCGCCCATACTCATGCGCCAGCTGTTTTCAAAGCCTTCTGGTTTGTTAAACAGAGTACCGCCCTGATTATCCAGAGCGCGCAGCTCTTCAAAGGTACTCCATTCCGTCCACATGATGCCGTAATGTAATGCCCAATCAGGTTGTACTTGGTGAAAGCCTGATACTTCTGCGATGGCGGGTAAGCTTAAATCTAAGCTACCTGGTTTGCTGACTCCGCTGGTGCCTACTGGTAAGCCTGCTAACGCTTGATTGCCGGGCAATTGAGGCAGGGCGCTGGAGTATTCGCCCTCTAAAGTTAAATCTACTTTAGAACGGTAGGTCAGTGCCCAACGGTTATGTTCATCCGCTTCCAGCAATAGACCTATATTCCAGCCATAGCCCCAATCATCGCCTTTCAGGCGGACAAACTCAGAGGTTGGCGCAAGTGAAGTAGCAAAAGGAGTGCCTGCGGTTTGTCCATTTACTTGCAGAGATGCTAGGCCTGCATGACGAATTAATTCAGCATCCGCATACACGGCGTTAAAGCCGGCACCGAGTGACAGATGCTGATTGGCTTTAAACGCAATATTAGGGTTTAAGTTCAGGGTTTTGAGTGAGGTGCTGCCCGCCACAGGGCCTGCATAATGATTATCTTGATAGCTAGTTGATAAGCCGTAGTTGGTAAAAGCGCCAAAGCCCACCGCCCATTGCTCATTTACCGGTTGCACGTAATAAAAGAAGGGCACTACCGCATCATCAGCAATATCATGGGACGAGGTCGGCGTTCCCGCTAGGGCGGCACCGCCTGCTTGTGCAGGAGTGGGCTTACCCTCAACATCTACGTCTGGATTAATGTATATAGCACCGGCTGATAGCGCTGGGCGGTCAAATAGTGTCATGGCGGCAGGGTTGCGTCCGAGTACGGAAGCATTATCGCCAATGGCACCTTCACCGGCATAGGCACGACCTAAGCCGGTGGCGTTTTGTTCAGCCAGCTGAAACGCGGCAGAGTGAGCTTGCCCTGTAGCCATGGCCATGGCTGCAGCAACAAGGGACAACTTGAGTATTTGTTTGCTCATGAAGGACTCTCTCATCATTTGGGTATTAGTTAATAACGCACGTTTGGCGCTTAATCCTTTTTTACTTTTACCAAAACTCACTACCTTACTTTTACTAAAATCCAGCATAAGAAAGTGTTAACGAGAAGTAAAACGTTTGTTTAAAAAAAGGAGCCCTTAGGCTCCTTTTGTGAGGCGGCGCAGCTATTTAAGCTTCGAACGCCATTTGGATTAGAGTTCGAGCACCACTTAAAGCTCAGATTCCATGCGTCTAAAACCTAATACCACTTTTTGACTGGGCGGTGTGCCTAAGCGGCTGATAAAGATACAAGCCAAAGTGGCAATCACAAAACCGGGCACAATTTCATATAAGTCAAAAATGCCCAGCGGGCCACCGGTGAGCTGCTTCCAGCCAATCACCGTTAAGGCGCCCAACACAATCCCTGCTAAGGCGCCATTACGGGTGAGCCGCGACCAATACAGACTCAAGATAATGACCGGGCCAAAGGCGGCACCAAAGCCTGCCCATGCATAACTGACTAAATCTAGTACCGACGATTTAGGATTAAGTGCAATAAACATGGCAAAGAGCGCCACCGCCACTACAGCAAATCGACCCACCCACACTAATTCATTATCTTGGGCATGGGGGCGCAACCAGCGCTTATAAAAGTCCTCGGTAATGGCCGATGAACACACCAGCAATTGTGAGTCTATGGTACTCATGATGGCGGACAAAATAGCGGCAATCAAAAAGCCTGCGACCCAAGGATTAAATACCGCTTGAGACAACGCCAAGAACACAGTTTCTGCGTTCTCAAGCGGCACGCCTGCAAAATATACCGCCCCTGCAAGGCCTACACCCACGGCACCTATCAGCGATAATATCATCCAGCTCATGGCAATACGTCGCGACAGTGGCACGGATGCGGGCGAGTCTATGGCCATAAAGCGGGCCAAGATATGCGGTTGGCCAAAGTAGCCTAAGCCCCACGCCAGTAAGCTTAATCCGCCGAGCAAGGAGAAGTCGTGGAAGAAGTCTAACTTAGTGCTGTCCATCTCCTTGAGCGTGCTTAAGGTTTGATCGATGCCACCCAGCTCGTTCATTACCGCCCACGGTAAAATGATTAAGGCCAATAGCATTAAGATGCCTTGGAAGAAATCTGTCCAAGACACGGCCAAAAATCCACCCATAAAGGTGTACGCCATGATAACGCCACCACCCAGCAGCAAGGCGGTGACGTAAGGCAGACCAAATACTTTTTCAAATAAAATAGCGCCGCCCACTAGACCGGAGGCGGTGTAAAAAATAAAGAACACCAAAATAGTGATGGCAGAAACCACACGGATTAAACCGCTATGATCCGCCAGTCTATTCTCTAAAAAGTCTGGGATGGTCAGTGAGTCATTGGCTTGCTCGGTGTACACGCGCAACCGCTTGGCAACAAAGAGCCAATTAAGCCAAGCGCCAATCACTAAGCCAATGCCAATCCATGCTTGGCTAATACCGGATAAGTAAACGGCACCGGGTAGGCCTAATAGTAACCAGCCACTCATGTCGGACGCACCGACACTTAAGGCGGCCACACCTGGGCCTAAACGGCGGCCACCCAAAATATAATCACTGAGTGAGCGGGTGGCGCGATAGGCGATAACACCAATCAGCATGGTGAGGACTAAATAACCGACGAAGGTAATTATAATGGGATATTCTATGGTCATAGCGTATTCCTGTGGTTCCGAACAGCGTGTTCGCTTCCATGAAAAGGTAAGAGGTCGCCAGTCAAATAGACTCGCTAAACAAGATCTTACCCCATAAAGTCGAATAACTCTCGATTACTCTAACCTTATGCCGCAATAGCATAATTGTCCGTTTATTTTTTAATCGCTCTGGTTTTATAAGCTGATTAGCGGCGCAAATTGAGTAATTATCGACCCACAAAAATAATAGCATCGTCCTCGCGGGCTGGTAACAGCAGCGCTATTCAGTTTTGCTAAATAGCACTGCCTTGTTAGCGCGGTTTAAATCTGCCTGTTTAATGAAGCTTGAATTTTACGGGCCATGGCATCGAGGTTTTCGTTTTTCTCGCTCACCACCACCAGTTTATTAAAAGCCGTGGACAGAATTTCGCCATGATACTGTTGATCTGAAAAATACTGTTGATCAGAGAAGTACTGTTTATCCGACAAGTGACTAACATCGGCTAACTCGCGATCTGGTGGCAGCACAAACACATGTACTCGTTGATGCTCACCCTGAATCACCAAATGCGCCGCCGAGGCATCACCAAATAAACAATGATTGGCGTAATACACTTGGCCCACCTCGCTTAAGCTTTGTAGTTGGGTGCCATAAGGCTGCAACTTAGCATTGACGGCGGTGAGGGTGACGTTTTCATTCACCGTTTGGGTGAGTGGTGACTCCGCATGCACATGCGCCATGGCCATTTGACCCATGCTAGTTACGTTTGAGGTGTCGGGCTCAGAAAAAGAGATAAACCGTGTCGAAAACCCTAACACAAAGGTAATAGAAGCGGCTACGGCCAAATGACGCCATCCCAAAGCGCTTCTCTGCTTAGATTCGAGAGGTGTACTTGCCTGCGCGTGCAACTGAGCGGTCTGCAATAAGCTGGCAGCTAAGTGTTCGGGCACCGGCTCTTGCAGCGCACGGCTGAGCTTGGCATCAAACTGTTGCAGTTGCGCGACTAACGCGCCATTACGGTCAGAGCTATGCAGAGCCTGTGAAAAGTCTGCGCTCGTGTCATTGGGGTTGGCATACGCTCGACGCCTAAACTCTAACTCATCCATTGTGTTGGCCTCGTGTTTGCGTGTCTTTATCGAGCGCATCTTTCAGTTTATTACGGGCACGAAAGAGGCGGGTCATGACGGTATTTTTATTCAAATCTAATATCTCAGCTATTTCTTCACCACTAAAACCACCCAGCACCTGCAGCAGCAAAGGCTCGCGGTATTCTTCGGCTAACTCGCTCATGTGGCGGCGCAGCCATTCGTTTTCCATTGCTTGCTCAAGGCCTAAACTCTGCTGATCGGGTACCGGAACTGTGTCTAGATCCACCAAGTTAAATTGTTTACGCTCAAAACGACGGGCATTTTCCCGGCGTAAGATAGTGATCAGCCATGCTTTGGCTGCTTTGTCGTCTTTTAAGCTGTCCAGTGACTTCCACGCGCGCAAAAATGTTTCTTGCACTAAGTCTTCGGCCACCTGACGGTCGTGACATAACCAAAATGCATAGCGAAATAAATCTCCATGCACCGCATAAACCAGCGTTTCATAGCGCTGTTGTTTGATGGCCATAGTGTTAGAGACCGAGTCAGGCCCAGTCCGCTTTCGCCCAAATAAAGAAATCATTTACTCACCGTTGAAATAGGTTGGCTGCTTGAGTTTACGCATACTTAAAGTTCCATGCGAGTATATAAAGGCCGCGCATCTCAGTACGGATCAGACTTATATGGCTCTTGAACAGCAAGTCAGCGTAGAGCCTTGTATTGTTAATAATATGTGACGCAAGGAGTGTCTGGCTGGTTTTCCCGCGCTATTTTCTTTGTTAGCATGGCTTGAGGTCAGACCTGTTATTTATATGATGCCCATCATACGGCAGCCGTTATCTAATCTTGTTAGTAATCAATGTGGCTAACGAGTGTTAGCAAGCACTGTTAGCCGCTAATGTTAGTAACTTAAGGTTAGTAACTAATGTTAGTACCTCATGTTAGTAACTCATGTTAGTGCCTAGGATTAGTCCATAAGGTGAGTAAACAAGATGCGTGTCGTTTCACTGCCCCGTATTAAGTAGGGCATCAGTTTCATTATTAACGCTCAACAAGGAGCCTGCATGTCGGCGACAAACCCATTAACGACCCACAAGGGCGATCGGATCGCCATTGTGTCGGGATTAAGAACGCCCTTTGCCCGTCAAGCGAGTGCCTTTCGCGGTATTCCCGCCCTGGAGCTGGGCACCATGGTGGTCAATGAATTGTTGGCCCGCACCGCCATGCCTGCCTCTGAGGTGCAGCAACTGGTGTTTGGTCAGGTAGTACAAATGCCCAAAGCGCCCAATATTGCCCGAGAAATTGTGCTGGCCAGTACCTTGCCCGTTAGTACAGATGCTTACAGCGTCACTCGCGCCTGTGCCACTAGCTTTCAAGCGGTGTCGAGCATGGCTGAGTCGATGTTGGCCGGCCAAATTCAAGTGGGCATAGCCGGCGGCGCTGACTCCACTTCAGTGTTACCAATTGGGGTGTCGGCGCGATTAGCTGAGGCGTTACTGGACTTGAGTAAGGCCAAAACCTTTAGCGCTAAATTTGCCATAGTGCGACGCCTAAAATTTGCCGACTTAGCCCCTGAGCCACCGGCCATCGCCGAATATTCTACTGGGTTAACCATGGGTCAAACCGCAGAGCAAATGGCTAAAAGCCATGGTATTAGCCGTGAAGCACAAGATGAATTGGCCCATCGCTCTCATCAATTAGCCACTCAAGCTTGGCAAGAAGGTCGACTGAGCGATCAAGTGATGGCCACCTATGTGCCGCCTTTTAAAGCCGCCTTTGAGCAAGATAACAATATTCGTACTGATTCTAAATTAGCTGATTATGGCAAATTGAAACCCGCGTTTGACCGGCGTCACGGCACCGTTACCGCCGCTACTAGTACGCCACTCACTGATGGTGCAGCCGCCATTTTGATGATGACCGAAAGCCGCGCCAAAGAGTTAGGCCTTAAGCCATTAGGCTATTTACGCAGTTATGCTTATTCGGCCATTAGTGTGCAACACGACATGCTACTTGGGCCAAGCTATGCCACGCCGCTGGCGCTCGATAAAGCCGGCTGTACGTTAGCGGACATGGATTTAATCGATATGCATGAAGCCTTTGCCGCACAAACCTTGGCTAATTTAAAAATGTTCGCCAGTCAGCAATTTGCCGAGCAACATCTGAATCGTAGCCACGCCATTGGTGAGGTCGATATAACGAAATTTAACGTACTGGGTGGCTCTTTGGCTTATGGCCATCCCTTTGCCGCCACGGGCGCGCGTATGATCACGCAAACTTTGACTGAGCTTAATCGCCGTGGTGGCGGTTTAGCGTTAACCACAGCGTGCGCGGCCGGTGGCCTAGGCGTAGCCATGGTATTGGAGGCCGCTCAATGAATGATGTAATGAACCAAGTTCAACCTGATCCCGCACTTGATCAAGTTAATATTGATAACGCAAGTCAGTCTGCCTTTAGCCTGCAGCTGCAAGACGATATCGGCATTATTACGCTGGACGTACCTGGCCAGCGCATGAACACGCTGCGCGAAAGCTTTGTGGACGATATTCGTGCCCTTTTGGCAGAGATTGCCGAAAACCGCCAAATCAAAGGCTTGGTGTTGCGCTCCGGTAAACCGGACTCTTTTATTGCCGGTGCCGACGTTAATATGCTGGCCGCCTGCAGCAGTGTGGAACAAGCCAAGGAGCTGTCTGAGGCAGGACAAAATGTGTTTAATGAACTCGCCGCCTTAGACTTACCCATTATTGCCGCCATCCACGGTGCCTGCTTAGGCGGCGGCCTAGAGCTGGCGCTGGCTTGCCATGGTCGCGTGTGCAGTGACGACGCTAAAACTCGCCTTGGGTTACCGGAAGTGCAGTTAGGCTTAATACCGGGCTCTGGCGGCACTCAGCGTTTGCCACAGCTGGTGGGCTTAACCACGGCGCTGGACATGATGTTGACCGGTAAACAACTGCGGGCCAAACAAGCGCTTAAATGCGGCTTAGTGGATGATATGGTGCCGGTGAGCATCTTGCTTGATACTGCCATCGCCTTGGCACGTAAAAGCATGCCACGTAAAAGCATACCACGTAAAAGTACGACGTCTAAAAGCAGGGCGGGTAACGGCAAAGCAGGTAACAGTAAAGCTAAGCTCAGTCAGTGGGCGCTAGAGGGCAATGCTGTTGGCCGAAAACTGGTGTTTGATAAGGCACAAAGTACCGTTAAGGCGAAAACAGGGGGCCATTATCCCGCGCCATTTAAGTTACTTGAGGTCGTAAAAGTGGGGCTAGAGCAGGGCAGGGAGTCGGGCTTAGCCGCCGAAGCACAAGCCTTTGGCGAATTAGTGCTGAGCCCAGAGTCAGCAGCACTGCGCCAGCTCTTCTTTGCCACTACCGACATGAAAAAAGAAACCCACTGGCAAGGTGCCGAGCCCAACTCGCTTAGCCACATCGGCGTGCTGGGCGGCGGTTTAATGGGCGGCGGCATTGCCTTTGTTACCGCCACCAAAGCCGAGTTGCCGGTGCGCATTAAAGACATTTCTCATCACGGCATTAATCAGGCCATGCAGAGTGCACACCGCTTATTAGCGACCAAAGTGCGCAAGAAGCATCTGCGCGCTCCCGAGATGCATCAACAATTAGGCCGTATCACTGGCACCCTTAATTACAGCGGTTTTGAACGGGTGGAGGTGGTAGTAGAAGCGGTGTTTGAAGATTTAGAGGTAAAGCGCCAGATGGTGGCAGAGGTCGAAGCGCACTGCGCGCCAAGTACCGTATTTGCCACCAACACCTCTTCTTTACCAATTCACCAAATTGCTGAAGGTGCGCTAAGGCCCGAGCAAATACTAGGGCTGCACTATTTTAGTCCCGTCGATAAAATGCCCTTGGCCGAGATAATTCCCCATGCGGGTACCAGTGCTACGGCGGTGGCCACGGCGCTGAAACTGGCCAGAGCACAGGGTAAAACGCCGATCGTGGTACAAGACAAAGCCGGCTTTTATGTGAACCGCATTTTAGCGCCTTACTTAAATGAAGCGGCGCGGCTGTTGCTGGGCGGCGAGCCGGTGGATGCTATTGACCGCGCCTTAGTCGACTATGGCTTTCCGGTCGGGCCCATGACCTTGCTGGATGAAGTGGGCATAGATGTGGCCGCCAAAATTTCGCCTATTTTAGCCCGTGAACTGGGTGAGCGTTTTGTGGCGCCCGAGGCCTTTAACAAACTGCTGGAAGATAACCGTAAGGGTAAGAAAAATGGCCGTGGTTTTTATCGCTATGAAGCGAAAAAACGTGCTAAGAAGCACAAGCCGGTGGATGAAAGCGTCTATAAATTGCTAAAAATTAAACCGCTCAGCCAATTACCGGCTCAAGAGTTAGCCGAGCGTTGCGTGTTACTGATGCTTAACGAAGCGGCGCTGGCGCTGGATGAAGGCGTGATTGCCTCGGCCCGCGACGGCGATATTGGTGCCATCTTTGGCATTGGTTATCCGCCTTTTACCGGCGGGCCCTTCTTTTATATGCATCAGCTCGGTATTCAAGCCGTGATAGATAAAATGCAAGAATACGTGCGCAAATACGGCGCGCGCTTTACGCCCTGCGAGCCTTTGCTGCGCATGGCGGCAGAGGGCAAGAGTTATTATTAGCACAGCGCCGAGCACCCAGCACCAAGCTAAAGATTAACATCCAGCGCCGAGCTCCAAACTCGGCGCTTTTTTGCCGTATAGGGATAGCGTAATCGAACAGCTCAGGACAGACAGACTACTACAAACACTAAAAATTTCGTGGCAAAAATAGCTTTAGCTCTAGAGTTTTGTTGCTAGCTCGGCGCTTTACTTTTTTATCTCCCCCTTGAAATCCTCCGCACCACCCCCATCTTTTAGCTATAAGCCAAACCCTTACGCATTAACACTTAAGCGAGGAACATCTAGATGTCAGAAGCTGTGCAAACCGAAACTCATGGTTTTCAAACTGAAGTTAAACAACTACTCAACCTGATGGCCCATAGCCTGTATTCCAATAAAGAAGTCTTCTTGCGCGAGTTGGTATCCAACGCCGCCGACGCCGCCGACAAGTTGCGCTTTAAAGCTTTGTCTCATGGTGAGTTGTACGAAAATGACGGTGAGCTAAGAGTTCGGTTGATTCTTGACCAAGAAAAGAAAACGCTGACCATTTCTGATAATGGTATCGGTATGAACCGCGAAGAAATTATCGACCATTTGGGTACCATTGCTAAGTCTGGTACCAAGGCTTTCTTTGGTCAGCTGTCTGGCGATCAAGCCAAAGACTCCCAGCTGATTGGTCAGTTTGGTGTGGGCTTTTATTCCGCCTTTATCGTGGCCGACAAAGTAACCGTATTAAGCCGTGCAGCGGGCCAACCTGCAGAGCAAGGCGTGCAGTGGGAGTCTGACGGTGATGGTAGCTTTACCGTAGCCGAGGTGATAAAGCCTGGTCGCGGTACCGACGTGGTCTTGCATCTGCGTGACGCCGAGTTGGAGTTTTTAGACGACTGGCGCCTGCGCAGCATTATCGGTAAATACTCGGATCACATCAGTGTGGCCGTGGAAATGTGGAAAGAAGGCGAAGCTGAGCAAACCGCCGAAGACGGCACTGTCACTGCCGCCGCGACTGAGGGCGAGTGGGAGCAAGTCAACAAAGCCACCGCACTGTGGACCCGCTCTAAAAATGACGTCAGCGACGAAGAATACCAAGAGTTTTACAAGCATATCTCCCACGATTGGCAAGATGCGTTGAGCTGGAGCCACAACAAGGTTGAAGGCAATCAAGAATACACCAGCCTGTTGTACGTACCGGCCAAAGCGCCGTTTGATATGTATAACCGCGAGCAAAGCCACGGCTTAAAACTGTATGTACAGCGCGTATTCATCATGGATGATGCGGAACAGTTTATGCCAACATACTTACGTTTTGTGAAAGGTGTGCTGGATACCAACGACTTACCGTTGAACGTGTCTCGTGAAATTTTGCAAGACAACAAGATCACCGCGCAACTGCGCAAAGCGTGCAGTAAGCGCGTATTGTCGATGCTGGAAAAAATCGCTAAAGACGACGCCGAGAAGTATCAAGGTTTCTGGTCTGAGTTCGGTAACGTACTTAAAGAAGGCCCAGCAGAAGACTACAGCAACCGCGAGCAAATCGCCGGTTTGCTGCGCTTTGCCAGCACTCACAACGACTCTGATGCACAAACTGTATCGTTAGCCGACTATGTGGCACGCATGCCAGAAGGCCAAGATAAGATTTACTACATTACCGCCGACAGCTTTGCCGCAGCCAACCACAGCCCGCACTTAGAAATTTTCCGCAAGAAAGGCATAGAAGTGTTGCTGATGTGGGAGCGTGTTGACGAGTGGCTGATGAGTCACCTCAATGAGTTTGACGGCAAGCAGTTTGAGTCGGTCACCAAAGGTGAGCTGGACTTAGGCGATCTGGATGACGAAGAAACTAAAAAAGCCCAAGAAGAAGCCAAAGAAGCCTTGGCTCCTTTGCTAGAGCGCGTAAAAGCCGCGCTGGGTGAAGACATTAAAGAAGTGCGCTTAACACATCGTTTAACCAACACCCCGTCTTGTGTGGTAGCCGGTGAGCACGACATGAGCACCCAAATGATCAAGCTGATGCGTTCAGCTGGCCAAGCGGTGCCAGAGCAAAAGTACATTCTGGAGCTTAACCCTGAGCATACGCTGGTGAAGAAGTTAGAAACACTGGAAGCCGGCGAGCAGTTCAACGAATGGTCACAGCTGCTGCTAGAACAAGCACAACTGGCCGAGCAAGGCGGTTTGAAAGACCCCGCCGCCTTCGTCGCTCGCGTTAACCGTCTGTTGTTAGGTTAAACCGCTTAAATTTAGCCTTCACTCGTGAATAACAAAACCCGGCCCAGCGCCGGGTTTTTTGATCTATTAGTACTAAGACCACTGAAAGTAATTCCATTGGTAAGACTAAGGGCGATCTGCCTTTAGCTGATTGCTTACAGCTGACGGTTTGAAGCCTTGTTTTAGCTCTTACCAATAAATAAGCTTTTATCACTCGTCGATCTTATCTCAGCTTAATTTTTCCGTGTTCTTCCGTGACTCTCGTAACAAAGAAGCGTGGCAAAGAAATCTTAAGTGTCTAAAGCCGTATATTTAGCTGGGTGCTAGGCGCTAGGCGCTGATTTCTCATCAATAAGTCTAAGTTAAGGGTGCTGTTACTTGTCCCGATGGCGGTGTCGTGACACAATTGTGACCCAAATTTTGAAAATAACTAATCGAGAAGAGGACGCTGTTATGCGCATCGTTTTGTTGGGTGCTCCCGGCGCGGGCAAAGGAACGCAGGCTCAGTTCATCATGGAGAAGTTCGGGATTCCACAAATCTCCACCGGTGACATGCTGCGTGCGGCCATTAAAGCTGGCACTCCGCTTGGTTTAAAAGCGAAAGAAGTGATGGATCAAGGCCAATTGGTGTCTGATGATCTCATTATTGGGTTAGTTAAAGAACGTATCGCGCAAGATGACTGTGCTAAAGGTTTTTTGCTCGATGGTTTTCCGCGCACTATTCCTCAGGCAGATGCCATGAAGGAAGCAGGCGTAACCATTGATAACGTGCTGGAATTTGCCGTGCCAGACGAAGAAATCGTTAAGCGCATGAGCGGTCGTCGCGTCCACTCAGGTTCGGGTCGGGTGTACCACTTGGTCTACAACCCACCCAAGGTGGAAGGCAAAGACGACGTGACCGGTGAAGAATTAAGCATTCGGGTAGACGATGAAGAAAGCACAGTGCGTAAACGCTTAAGCATTTACCACGAACAAACCGAGCCATTGGTTGCTTATTATCAGAAAGCCGCGGCTGCTGGCGAGACCCAATATAACGCTATCGACGGTACTCAGTCGGTGGATGTTATCGGTAAAGAGCTGGCCAACATTCTTTCTTAATTGGCCCTCAAAGCCGAGTGCGATTTGCACTCGGCTTTTTTATGGTTTTTGCGTAGATTAAATGTAAAAAACAGTCGTTTAAGCCGGCTCCTAACTCGAAATCCTCGATGTATTCCTTTCTCACGTATTTTACAAATAATGGGTAACAAAGTGAAAACAGGTGTTTTACTGGTTAACCTGGGTACGCCCACGGCACCTACAGCTAAAGCAGTTCGTACCTTTCTTGCGCAATTTTTGCATGATAAGCGCGTTGTCGACTTACCACGTATGCTCTGGTGTCCCATCTTGCACGGTGTTATTTTGCCGTTTCGCTCCCCAAAAGTTGCCAAACTGTATGCGTCCGTTTGGATGGAAGAAGGGTCGCCGTTAATGGTGATCAGTCGTCGCCAGCAAGTAGCACTGAGCCAGATGTTGCAAGATGCGGGTATCGATATGCCGGTGGCGCTGGGCATGAGCTATGGTGAGCCTTCTATTAATACCGCTTGGCAAGAGCTCAAAGCGGCGGGCGTAGATAGAGTCATTATACTGCCGCTGTATCCCCAGTATTCAGTGAGTACCTCAGCTTCGGTATTTGATACCTGGGCAAGATTGATGAAAAAAGAACGTCGTTTGCCGGCATTTCGCTTTATTCGTGATTATCACGATAACCACGGCTATATTCATGCCTTGGCGGAGTCGGTGCGTGCCAGCTGGCAAGAACACGGCCAAACGGAGTTATTACTGCTGTCGTATCACGGCATTCCAAAGCGCTTTGAAGACCAAGGCGACCCGTATGGCCAACAGTGTCACCGCACTTCTGAATTGCTTGCTGCCGAGCTGGGACTGGCGCCTCATCAGTGGCGCACCACTTTTCAGTCGCGTTTTGGCCGTGAAGAATGGCTACAGCCTTACACAGATGAAGTAATGGCGAAATTACCGAGCGAGGGTATTAAAAATATCAGTGTTATTTGTCCGGCATTCTCTGCGGACTGCTTAGAAACACTGGAAGAGATCTCCTGTGAAAACAAGGAGTACTTCATGGAGGCAGGCGGCGAGCAATATCATTATATTCCCGCACTCAACGATAACCCTGCCCATATCCGCATGATGATGGACTTGGTGTGTCGGGAAATCGCTTAAAACATAGCCGTAAGCTTTAAACTATAAGCCGCAAGAAAAAGATAACTTATGCATACCCACAGCGCTTAAGCCTCCAGCGCTGTGTTCTTAAGAACCCCCCCTTTATTTTCTTTAGCAGCATTCTGCTAGCTTCTAGCTATCTGTTAATGCTTGATGCTTTCATTTGTTGTTGGATGCGGCTTATATAAGCTTAACGTACTGCTTATTACTTGAGATCCTTTCCAGCACACCACGGCGGCAATATTGCTGCTGTTCATGGCTTGCTCTATTAATTGCGCCGAGGCTTGCTTGGCCTCAATCACGCGAGCTGGGTTGATGCCTGCATTGATTAAGGCTTGGCGAGATAAAGGGGCGGGGGCGTTAGCGAGTAAAATCCAGCCCTTATTATCATGACTGATCAGCGCTAAATTAATCAGTAAACGAGCTTGTTGCACAGGGCTCCAGTGGTTGATGCTGACTTGAGGAGTTTGCATTTGAGTGGTCATAGCAAGTGATCCCCAATCCGTAATTGAGCAAGTCTTAGTTGGACAAGGCTTTGGACGAGATAGCAGTAAAGTGGCCATAGCAATGTGTGTTCCCTGTGATTAACTACTGTATATACATACAGTAAAGATCCTTTCGTCAGAGATCAAGCAAACACTGTTTAAATTTACAGTGTTGAGGTGCAAGCTGTGGGTTGAGTACAGGGCAAAGATTACATATCGCTACGGTGATCAATCACGACGATCCGCGCCGCTTATGTGACTTTTTATACAGAGAAGGAGAGTTAAAACATGGATAAATCAGTACTGGAGACCATGGATAGCCACATGGTACTCAGCATTTTAAATGAAAAATTGCGCTTAGAATGTGACAGCCTCACCACACTTATCTCACGTTATGATTTGAATACTAACTGGCTAATTTCGAGTATGAATCAGATCGGCTATCACTATGATGCCGTCAGCAATCAATTTAAGCCGATTATCTGACCGCTTGCCTAAGCTCGATAAGCAGGCAGGCGCTGTACTAGTCTGCAGTTATTTATTACGGAGTAGAGCTGCATATTATGGACGCAGAATTTTGGCATCAGCGCTGGCAAACCGCACGTATTGGTTTTCATCGTGAGCAGGTGAATGCACAACTTACTCAGGTTTGGCCAACGCTTAAGCTGGCCAAACACAGCCAAGTGCTGGTGCCCTTATGCGGCAAAAGCAAAGATATGTTATGGCTTGCTGAGCAGGGCTATAGCGTGAGCGGCTTTGAGTTATCGCCTTTGGCGGTAGCGGATTTTTTTGCTGAGGCGAGTTTGACTCCCACCCAAAGCGCCGCCGGCCCTTACCAATGCTGGCAAGCTGAGCAATTACACATTTATCAGGGTGACTTTTTTCAGATAGATAAGTTTCAGGCGCAACAGCTAGAGCAACAGTTTGATGCCGCCTACGACAGGGCGGCCTTAATTGCCTTGCCCAAAGAGATGCGAGCGCAATATGTCGAACTGTTAGCACGCCTACTTAAACCTGGCGCCAGCTTATTGTTAGTCACGGTACATTATGCGCCGGAACAGCAGCAAGGCCCGCCATTTTCTATTGATGAACCAGCGGTACTGGCCTTGTTTACTCCTTACTTCAGCGTAGAAACCCGTGGCCGCATAACAGAGGGCCAAGCTAACCCCAGAGTGGCCAGCGGTGAGCTGAGCTTCTTCGATGAGCTGTGTTTTGTGTTGGTGAGAAATAGTGAGGAGTTCCAATGACCGACCCTCACCTTCGTCCTTGCGAGGAGTGTAACGACGCGGCAATCCATGTTTTGGTACTGTGCAGGCGTGCAGAATGGATTGCTTCGCTGCGCTCGCAAAGACCACACTACAAATGACATCTGTGACTCGGAAAAGTAAACCTGAGCTATAGAGGGCTAAGTTGGATTTGGCTTAGCGCTGTCTTTTTCCTTGCTTGCTAGGGATTAATGTCGGTTTAACCTTTAGCTTGAGTTTTTTTCGCTGTAAAATAACTATTCATTAAGTTTATCCTTTGGTGGTGATTTATTCACTTCCAAGGTTTTTTATGCTGCCGTGCTTTTCAGAGTGCATAATTCAGCTTTATTATTTTTATTGATGCAAGTAGTACCTGAGTCTTTATTCGGACTCAATTAGGTGCCACTGGCAGGAGTCACCATGGAAAAGACATTGGCTACACCGGCTAAGAGCAAATCCCGCAATTTATGGATGTTTGTGCTGCCTTCGCTGCTGGGGGTGTTGCTGTTTATGACGCCTGTTAGTTATCAAGGTGATTTCACTATCATGATTGCGGTATTGGCCAAAAGTCTGCAAGCCGCGCTGGCGGATACGCTGCCGTTGATAGTGACAGTGTTGATCAGCCTATCTGCCATGCTCACCCTGTTGGCGACGCTATTTAAACCAAAAGTAGTGACGCAAAGTTTGTTTTTAAACACCTTATTTAACGTTACCCCGGTGTGGTTGCTGAGCCGGTTGATTGGTGCGGCTTTTGTGTTACTGGTCTACACCCAAACGGGGCCAGAGATCCTCTATAGCGGTGATACGGGTGGCTTGGTGTTGCACGACTTGCTGCCGGTGCTGTTTTCGGTGTTTATCTTTGCCGGCTTATTGTTGCCCCTGCTGCTGGATTTTGGACTGTTGGAATTTGTCGGTACTTTACTGACCGGTATTATGCGCCCGATTTTCCGCCTGCCCGGTCGTTCGGCAGTAGATTGCATGGCCTCTTGGCTGGGGGATGGCAGCGTGGGTATCTTGCTCACCAGCAAACAGTATGAAGGCCATCATTATACCCAGCGCGAAGCCGCCATTATTGGTACTACCTTTTCGGCGGTATCTATTACTTTTAGCCTAGTGGTGTTGGCACAAGTTAAGCTTGAGCACATGTTTTTACCGTTTTACGGTGCCGTGTGTTTAGCAGGCATAGTGGCGGCAATCATAGTGCCGCGCTTGCCACCCTTGTGTTGGAAAAAAGACACCTTTATTAATGGTCAAGCCAGATCTGCTGCTGATGAAGTTACCCCAATAGGTTATTCGCGCTTAAGCCACGGCTATCAACTGGCGCTACACCGTGCCAGTCAAGTGACGAGCTTAAAATTAGTAGCGCGCACCGGAGTGCATAATGCATTGGATATGTTGCTCGGCGTATTGCCGGTAGTGATGGCGTTTGGCACCTTAGCGCTAATCATTGCCGAAACCACGCCCTTGTTTAGCTGGTTAGGATTACCTTTTGTACCTTTGTTGGAATGGTTACAAATACCGGAAGCCGCCGCGGCCTCACAAACCGTGATGGTGGGCTTTGCCGACATGTTTATTCCAGCGATTTTAGCCAGCTCCATTGAGAGCGATCTCACGCGCTTCGTGATTGCCGCCTTATCGGTAACCCAGCTCATTTATATGTCCGAAGTGGGTGCCTTGCTGCTCGGCAGTAAGATACCGGTCAACGTGCTAGAGTTATTTGTGATCTTTATCCTGCGCACTTTGGTCACGCTACCGGTGATTGCCCTAGTAGCCCACTGGGTGTTTTAAGCCATAGAGCATAAATGCGAGATGCCTGAATGAGCCCGTTAAGACGACCCAGAGCATGTCTGTCTTTAAGCCGTCTTCCTGAACTTGATTCAGGATCTCGTGTTAAGACTTTATTTTTTGGTCTTATCCGAGCTCTTCTGTGTTACTCGTAGCAAAGAATCGTGGCAAATAAGGGTTTGATCTTAACTGGTGGCTGCCGGCCAACCTGAAGGGGAATCGTTATGCTTGATTCGGTACTAACATTTTGGTTTGAAGAGCTGAAGCCTGCTCAGTGGTGGCAAAAAAATAAGTCGCTAGATAAAAAGATTACTAGCCGATTTGGCGAGGTGCATGCAGCTGCTGTGGCGGGTGAGCTGTTTGAATGGCGCGACACGTCAGAAGGGCGATTAGCCGAAATTATCGTTCTGGATCAATTCTCACGAAATATTTATCGGGATAAACCCCAAGCTTTTGCCGCCGATGGCATGGCTTTAATTTTGGCGCAACAGGCCATTACCGCCGGTGCTGAGCAAGCGCTTAGCCCACAGCAGCGGGTATTTTTATATATGCCGTTTATGCATAGCGAGTCGGCTAAGATCCACGAAGTAGCACAAGTGCTGTTTACCAAAAATGCGGATCCAAGTCAGGGTAGTAACAACGAACTAGTAGGCGCGGTAAGCAGCTTAAAGTATCAAACGGCGCATCGAAAGATTATCCAACGCTTCGGCCGTTACCCACACCGTAATGCGATACTGGGCCGAGCGTCGACTGAAGAAGAAAAAGCCTTCCTCAAACAACCAGGTTCGTCGTTTTAGTCAGAGTGTGAGCAGCAAGTAGAAAGCCTAGGGTTGGGTTTGGTGTTTGGGTTTAGCCTTTGTAGGCGAACACTTGTTCTCGCATTGCGCCGAAGGCTTAATTTGTTGACGTTAGAGCACCAAATCCTAAAACTTTTTACCCCGAGCCTTTACTATGAGAAGCACGGAGTTTTGTACAGGGTATGTGCGATATATAAACTAATACCAAACACACTAAAGAATCGCTCTATTTAAGATCGACATAAAAACCCCATTGCATAGCTAACTAAAGCAGGCTTCTACAAAAAGCGTGTGTTGTAGTCCACCCGTATCTTCAGTGAAGATGACTTCGGTGGTCCTGCGAAGCAGGATGGTTTTAATAACAAAACCCAAACCGTACCGATACTCTTTTCCTACCAACAAGGTGGGCACACTACAAAAAACAATCACATTAAATCCAGCTGTCAGGCTGATCAAATAATTAATACGATTGGTATAAAAAACCGAGCCATAGCTCGGTTTTTTGCTTTTAATTCTAGCTTTTAGTTTAAGCGCTTACTGCTGCTGAATAGCCCAAATTTGAAAGGCACGCTGGGTGTCTTTATCTGCGGTATTCCACCAGTGCTTTAACATTTCAAGAGAGTCTGCATCTACCGGAGCTGCGCCAAATTTAGCTTCTGCTGCTGCGATGGCGGCGTCGGTGCGGCCACTAAAGGCCTGATTATTTTCTCTTAAAGAATCTTGAATACCACGAGTTAAATCCAAGCCTGCAGGACGGTATATGGTGTAAATCTCCGCCGCTACCGGCTGACCGGTGCGCTTATCAACCACAGAAATTTGTGAGGCTTGATCACGTAAAAACTCCCGCGCCTGCTGATAATTAATCGGTTTTTTGTATTCGAGCGTTAGCTCGGCATCGGCTGGGGTATCGACGTTAATAATAACGGGGTCACCTTCCATTACCTGAATGTTCTGTTTAGTCGAATAATCTTCCACATACTCCAGCACAAATTGATGCTTGCCGGCACCCACTTCTGCGGAGTGCACTGAGTTCAGCACGCTGTGCTTGGTCTTCTCACCGTCTACCAGCAATAATTGATAAGGTTTATCAACGTTCAACGAAGCGGCTTGAGCGCCAAAAGACAGACCGGCCAGCGCAAGGGCGGCAAGAGTTAAGCGTGTATTCATCAAATTAGGCTCCTAAGCCGTGAGTATGTTATTCGTTAAGTAACCGCATTATGCACAAAATAAGATGCTAAGTATTTGAGGTTACACCAAGTTAACCGCAAAATTATGACAATATCTATATACAAAAGACCCAGACCTCGTCATTGCGAGGAGTGTAACGACGCGGCAATCCATGCTTGGGCCCTGTGTAGGCGTGCAGAATGGATTGCCGCGCTGCGCTCGCAAAGACCACACCTTCGTCATCTTCACCCTTATCTATTCACTGCTTTAAAATAGTAAAGGGTGGTAGGGCTTGCAATAGGGCGGGGCCGTAGCGTTTGCTGACCAAGCGCTTATCTAATAATACGATACGCCCCTCGTCGGTCTCACTGCGCAGTAAACGGCCACAGGCCTGAATGAGTTTACGAGAGGCTTCCGGTAGCGCTAATTGCATAAACGCATTACCACCGGATTGGGTGATCCACTCCGCCATGGCTTCTTCTACCGGTGAGGTGGGCACCGCAAAGGGTAGCTTAGTAATAATCAAATTCGTTAAATAATGGCCCGGCAAATCCAGCCCCTCAGCAAAGCTGCCGGTACCAAACAGCACGCTAGGCTGCTGGCCATCACATTTTTCTCTGTGCAAATGCAATAAGGCTTGGCGACTGGCTTCGCCTTGCACCAATATTGACTGGCCTTGAGCCCGCAGCGCCGTAGCCGCTTGGTTCATTTGTCGATACGAAGAAAACAGCACTAAACTGGCGTTTTGATCCGCCAACCACAGCGGAATTTGTTCGGCAAGCAGGGCATCAAACTGCTCACTGCTGGGCTCGCAGGCTAGATGCGGAATAATCAGGCGTGAGCGTGGATAATCAAAAGGCGAATTAAGCCGTAAATAATGGCTGCCATCATCCGCTCGCAACCCCACACTGCGGCGAAAATAGCCAAAGTCATTAAGCGCGGTGAGCGTGGCGGACACCATGATCACGGCGCTCGCGCGTGACCAACACCACTGCTCTAATAAGTGCCCTACCGCCAGTGGCGTGACGCATAACACCACTTCTTGCTTGTCTTTCGCATCTAGCTCTAACCAACGTGCCGGCGGAGTTTGCTTCTCAAGGGTAGGTTTAAGGAGCAAGGCGCTGCCATCACGCAATTGTTCAGCTTGTAATAATTGCAGACTGATCATGGCCAGTGCTGCTTCAATGGCCGCGCTTTGACTGGGGTTGATTTTTAATTGCTCAGCCAATTGACTGCTAATAGGTGCTAGCGCGCGGCAAAAAATTTGACTGTCTTCTTTTAAGCGCGTTAAAGGCTCATCTAAGCCGCAGGGCAAGTCGCCGGTAGTAAAACGCAAACAGCCTTGATCATCGGGAGTAAGGTCACGCCGTTGCAATGCCGAAACTAGTTGGCGATACAACTCATTAAGGCTGGGGATCAGCTGAGCCAAGCCGTGTTGCAGTTTAGCGATAGCGCTTTGGCCATCACTACCGAGCAAGTCATTTAACTTACCGTGCCACTTATTAAATTGCTCCAGCGATCGCCTAAGCTGGCGCAACGCCAACCGTGCCGAGCCCTGATCCCGTGCCACGCTGGCAATATGATGGGCTTCATCCAGTATATAGAGGCATTGTTCAGGCTCGGGCAGCACTATGCCGCCGCCCATGCTCAAATCTGCCAATAGCAGTGCATGGTTCACCACTATTACATCTGCTTGTTCAAGTTCAGCTCGCGCTTTATGAAAGGGGCAAGTTTGATGGCCGAGCATGGGCTGGCAGCTATGACGCTCGGCCTGTATTTGCTGCCAAAGCGCACTTTCTATTGGGGTTGGCCAACTGTCTTTATCGCCTGCCCAGCTGCCATCACTGTAGGCCTGCCACATCTTGGCCAATTGGCTTTGCTGGCTCTCGGTTAAGGGGGCGTGAGCCAATAAATGATTATCGGCTAACACTTGCTCAAACGAGCCAGGGTCAAACATTTGCGTTTGCGCCGCCCCCGCGCTCAAGTCCGATAAACGCCGTGCACAACAATAGCGAGCGCGGCCTTTGGCCAAGGCAAACTTAAAGCTGGGTTTACAATGCGGGTGAAACAGCGGCAAGTCTTTTTCAATCAATTGCTCTTGCAGCGCCAAGGTAGCGGTGGATATCACCAACTTTTTTTGCTGCATCCGTGCCCACGGGATACCCGCCTGTAAATAGGCGAGTGACTTACCGATACCGGTCCCGGCCTCTGCCACTAAAATACGCCGCGCCGCATCATAGCGGCCCGAGAGTACCTTGCTCATCTCCGCGACCAAGTAATTTTGCTCACGCCGCGGCTTAAAATTGGGCAAAGCTTTGCTTAAGCGCCGATAATTATCGCGCACTAGAGATTGATAATCACCAGTGGATTTATTGGGAACGGTAACTGTGGAATTAGGCATCAGAGTAGCTTATAAGGTAAATGGCCAAGGCGGGGATCAATAACATAGCTGGCAGGGATTATAGCACGGACGCCGAGCATTAAATGACGAGAGCGAATACCGGCTACTAATCAGATAAAGCAGGTAGCTAACACACATCAATAAAAGCTATCCATTATCGCTAGCCTGCACAGCTGACACAGGCCACCATCGTAAGTATTCGCGGTAATGAATGTATCATCTCAAATTAACATCAATGAAATAGAGGCTGACTATAGTTCAGGTTGGCTGTGATGCCAGCGGCAACGTGAGTAAAGGTAAAAGAGTGTTGCGGCTCACAGTTTGTTATTAGACGAGTACTTTTGTCATAAAAAGTTCCCTCAGATTTGTTGCAAGCTAAAAATAGTGGTGGTACGCTGCTCGAACTAGTAACGCAGTGCGTCGCTAACACACAGAAAAATAAAGACTTTAGTGTTTAACTACAGTAGGCATATAAAAACATGAAAAAAACAATTTTAGCTCTGATGATTCCTGCGCTGTTCGCAACCTCTGCAAGCGCAGTGACTATTTACTCTAACGAAGGCGATCAGGTTGATATCTACGGTCGTATTCAGTACGAAGCTGGTGCAATGAAGTTTCAAGACGGCGTTAAGGCCAATAACTTTGGTGGCGAAGGCGAAGCCCGTTTAGGTATCAACGCTAAATATAATCTCAATCAAGACGTTGACCTGATTGGTAAGTTGGAGTATCAGGTTGTTGCTGAAGCGGATGATGCTACCGGCTCTGATAATCTAAATACTCGTTACGCTTGGGCTGGTTTCCGTTTCATGGACACCACAGACCTGACCTTCGGTCGCAGCCAAGACCCGTATGCATTGGTTGTATACGACCACGATATCTTTAACGTGTTTGGTGCTCGTGCTACTTACGGTACTATTGTTAAAGTAGCTGAAGATTATAATATTAGTGGTTTTGGTATCGATGATAAAGTTGATGACCAAATCCGAGTGGCTTACGCCAATAACGGTGTTGACCTGCGTGCTGCTTACGCTTTTGCCGATGATGATAAAGTGGATGGTAATACAGGTAAGAAAAATCAGTGGTCTTTAGCAGCAAGTTACACTCTGCCAATGGGCCTAGGTTTCGGCGCCGCCTATGAGCAGCAGAACTTCGGTGATGGCTCTGTTGCTGCAACATCTCAAAATATTCAAACGAATTTAGGTCAAGTAACCATTTTAACTCCTGGTGTTGCGGGTAACGGTGACGTTGATTTTGATGCTTGGATTCTTGGCGTTAATTACGTTATTGATGGTTTCTATATTGCAGCAGCTTATACTGAGCAAGAAGCTAAAGATGATACAGTTAAAGTTGAGACTAAAGGTTACGAATTGACCGGTACTTACAATGTAGACGCTTGGACTATGTTGGCTCAGTATTCTAAAGAAGAAGCTGAAGTATCAGGTGTTTCCGGTAAGGTTGACACTATTGATGCAATAACTTTAGGTGTTCAGTATGACCTGACAGCCAAAGCTAAATTGTATACTGAATATGAAATTAACAGCGATGACTTCAACCGTGATGACCGTTACGGCGTTGGTATTCAATATAACTTCTAAGGTTTAGCCCTAGCTAAATTAAGAAGCATAAAAAGCCGGCGCAAGCCGGCTTTTTGTTGCCTAAAATAAGGCTGATGCGTAAAGGGCGAAGATTAAAGAGGACTTATACCAATCGGGAAAACTAACAGTTCACCTCGTCATCCTGACGAAAGTCAGGATCTTGCTGCAGAAAGATACCGGGGTAGGCCCAGTATGACGGTGGTTAAGTGTGTTGTTCTTTTATCTAAATCTCATGTAAATCATTTATTTACTTAGAATGGTATTAGGCACGGTTTTGGTTTAGCTGGGCGCCCGGCGCTGCTATCAGAGCTTCCAACTGCCTTGTTGGCTATTCAAGTGCTTACTGTGGCAGAGGCTGCAGCGCTGGCGACAAGGGTCTTGGTATAATTGTTCACGGCTAAGCTCTACCTCACAATCGCTGCATAAACCGTATAACCCCAACTGCTGCTGGCACAGCGCGGCATCGACTTGTTGCAGCTGTTTAATGTGTGGCTGTAACTGCGGCCAGGCGTTTAAGGCAGAGTAATCGGCCCATTCATCCGGCGACAAATCTTTAAGTCGGTCAGCCAAGTCGGTATCTAAGGCGTGCACCGCCTGCAAAAATACCAGCCGCCGTACAGCAGCTTCCGCCGTTAGTCGCTCTTCTAGTTGAGACTCTAGTACGCTGCTCATGATCGCTTCCTAAACGCTGAAATGAGCATCATTGTACGCAGACCTGCTGCGCTACAGCATGACGTAAATCAAAGAGCGGCAAGAGTGTGGCTAGAGTGAAGCAAGCAGGCGACGAATGTCATCAGTGTGTTTTAGCGTGCGAATTTCGCCAAACAAAGCATGGGCCGGCTCATATTGGATCTTTAAGTAGCTTAACCATTGCTTGATGCGATTGGGATAATATTCGCCTTTATCACCGGCTATTTCTTGTGCCGAATAGGCCAATAATAAGGCTACGACTTCGGGCCAGCTCATGGGTGGAGTGCCCTGTTTAATGGTGGCTGCCAAATTAGGCAAGGCCAGCGCACCACGACCTAACATCACATCGCTGCACTCACTTTGCGCTTGCGCCTGCTTGGACTGTTCTGCATTCCAGATCTCGCCGTTAATGATCACCGGAATGGTTAACGCGGCGCGAATATTGGCGACCAAGGGCCAATAGGCCGGTGGGCGATAACCGTCTTTTTTGCTGCGCGCATGCACGGTTAGCTCAGTCACACCACCTGCGGCCAGCGCTTGGCTGTTTTCTAAATAGCTGTCTCTGTCTTCTAGTCCTAAGCGAATTTTGGCGCTCACCGGCAAATGGGCAGGCACGGCGGCGCGCACCGCTTTAGCAATGCGATACAGCTGTTCACTGTCGGCCAGTAAAGCGGCACCGCCGCGACTTTTATTCACGGTTTTAGCGGGGCAGCCAAAGTTAAGGTCGATGCCTTGGGCACCTAACAGGCAAGCTTGGTCGGCATTTTCTGCCAGCCAGTTTTCATCTTGGCCTAACAGCTGAATACGTACCGGAGTGCCAACCGGCGTTTTGCAGCCTTGGTGTAACTCAGGGCACAGGCGATGAAACACCCGCGGTGGTAAACGCATGTCCACCACGCGAATAAACTCGGTGACACATAAGTCGAAGGGATTAATGCGGGTCAGTAAGTCTCGCATCAAATGGTCTAACACCCCTTCCATAGGGGCCAATATCAAGCGCATAGTCACGTTGGTTACATCAATAATGTTGAGGCCGAGATTATAACAGAAACCGCTTCAGGGAGCTGTCAGCCATAATCTGGAAGGTAAAAATAAAGCCTAACCCAAGAGATATCTTTGCCACGCTTCTTGGTAACGAGAGTCACGGAAGAACACGGAACAATTGAAAAAGCAGGGGTTGGTGATTGGGGATTGGTGAATTTCAACCCCTAATCCCTAGTCACCAATAATTGACGTAAGGCCGTTTTTGAGTCTGGCTCTTACCAATAAGATCGTTTGGTCTTTTTCGCCCTTATCTCATCTCTATTTTTCCGTGGGTTCCGTGGATTCCGTTGCGAGAAGGTCTTAGTTTTTATTTTTGTTCTAGGCGCCGGGCGCTGATTTTTGCATAAACTCCACAAAGGCTTGCTCTGCGCGGGAAAGCGGGCGGTGATTGGGCCAAGCCAAACATAAATCCAGAAAGTAAGGCTCTACAAAAGGCACGGCGAACAAGTCGTCATCGTCTTTAATCACCATCCGTAAAAAGGTGGTAATGGCGAAACCTTGGCGCACCACAGCTTTTAGCAGCGTAATTAAATTACTCTCAAAACCAATGTGCAGCTTGATGCCACTCTTTTTTGCCATGGCTTCTAAGTATTCTCGATGAAAAACACCGTGGCGAAATAAAGCCAATTCTTCAGCTAAAAAATCCGCCATGCTTATCGCGGGCAACGTGCGCGCCGGATGCTCGGCATTCACCACCGCCACCATTTCTTCGCGCAATAACGGTAAACCATTCAGTTCGGCGGGCAAAGAGGCAGTAAGTACTATGCCTAAGCTCAGTTGGCCTTGGCAGAGTTGCGCCAACACATCTTGGGTGCCTGCTTCGATGACCTTGATCGACAGTCCGGGATATTGGTGCTTAAAGGCCATTAACAGCGGCGGAAAGTAAAATGAGCCCAACATGCTGGGTATGCCAATACAGACTTCACCACTATCAAGGTTTTGCAGCGCCGCCATATCTTGCTCGGCCAAGGTGAGGGCATGAAGAATACGTTGCGCGTGCTGGTACAAGCGCTCGCCCTCGGTGGTGAGGTGCAACCGGCCTTGCAGGCGATTAAATAAAGCGACACCTAAGTGTTGCTCCAGCTTTTTTAGCGTCATGCTCACCGCCGGCTGTGCCAAGCGTAATTGCTGAGCGGCACGAGTAATATTGCCCTCACGGGCCACGGCAGCAAACTGGCGCAACCATTTCACATCAAGCATATTTTATCCTTATAAGGCATTGTAAAGGGGTGAAGGGTAAGCGGGACGACATGGGACAAGGCTACACAGAATACTCGGCCCCTGAAGATTCGGTGTGTCAGCTCGTTCTCTTCACCCTTCACCCTTCACCCTTCGCAGTGCTTTGTAGGCGAACACTTGTTCTCGCATTACAACCCAGGCGTCACTGTTTAAAACATCAAACCGTGCCGAACCCTGTAGTGATTAAGAGAGGCACATTACAACACCGTTCCCTTTAGAGCTTGGTCTTACCAATAAGGTCTCTTGGTACTTTTCGTTCTTATCTCAGCTTAATTTTTCCGTGTTCTTCCGTGTATTCCGTGGCAAAAAAGGTTTTAGGCTGAGTTTTAGCTCTATCGCCATCAGTTTTATTTATTGTTTTTATAAATTTTATGTATTTTATTTATACTCCAGTCCGCGCTAAGGTCAAGGCTCAGCACTAGGAGTCGTCCATGATAGAGCTAAAAACCCCGCTGTGGTGGCGGGCCACCTTGGTATTGGGCTTAGGCTCTATGCTGGTGTTTATAAATTTATACGTCGCCCAACCCTTATTACCGCTGCTAGCCAGTGACTTTTCCGTATCTGCATTGTCGGCGACGTGGGTGTTATCGATCTCTACGCTTGGGCTGGCGCTGGGTTTATTGTTTTGGGCCAGAGTGGCCGATCAATTAGGGCGCAAGCCTGTGATGCTGGGCTGTTTACTGGTGGCCTTAGTGTTGGGATTAATCGTCTCCCAGCTAAGCCAGTTTTCTAGCGTGCTGGTAGCAAGGGGCATGCAAGGCTTCTTTTTGGCGGGCTTGCCGGCGACGGCGGTGGCGTACATGAGCGAGGAATTTACGCCTAAAGCCTTGGTCACCAGCATTGGCATTTATATAGCAGCGAATTCTTTGGGGGGCATAGCAGGCAGGGTGTTTGGCGGCTTACTGGCCGAGTGGGGCGGCCATTGGCAAACCAGTTTTATGGTGTTAGCGGGTCTGAGTTTATTGTTGTGGCTGCCATTAGTAAAATGGTTGCCGGCTTCTCAGCATTTTGTGCCAGCGCACAAGGGCCAGGGTACAGCTGCTCTGGTTAAGCACATTAAAAACCCGCTGCTGTGGCCCATCTATCTGGTGGGCGGGCTTAATTTTATGGTGTTCTTAAATCAATACACCTATGTGGCATTTTACTTGTCGGCGCCGCCCATTCAGTTAGCCAGCGCCGCGTTGGGTTTATTATTTTTAACTTACCTGTCAGGTACCTTCGCCTCCAGCATTAGCGGTTGGTTGATCAATCGTTTTGGCCTGTGCCAAACCTTATTAGCGGCGATTGCCATTATGGCCATCGGCAACCTAGGACTACTTAGCCCGAAGTTACCGGTTATTTTGTTGACGCTGTTTGTCGACAGCTTTGCTTTCTTTTTGGCTCATGCCTGTGCCAGCAGTTGGGTGGGGCGCAGCGTAACGCAACACCGCGCCTTGGCATCCGCCTTGTATTTGGTATTTTATTATTTAGGAGCCAGCCTAGGTGGGCTGTACTTATACCCTTTTTGGGCCTGGGCAGGTTTGCCCGGTGTAATGCTTGGCAGCGTGTTGGTATTACTGGTGACCGCGGGTTTAACGTGGCGATTGCTGAGAAAAACAAATCAAAATGTTGAGCTGCAAGCAGCCAACTGACGAGGGGGTGGTCTTTGCGAGCGCAGCGCGGCAATCCATGCGACAAGCCTGCGCAGTGGCTAAATATAGATTGCCGCGTCGCTGCGCTCGCAATGAACAGGAGTGCGGCGGTTTTCAACCTAGTTGTCCGAATAGCCGAGTCTAAACGGCTATTTTATTTCGTTCCAACTCATCGTTACCGCCTTGTTTTAAAGTAATCCTCTGGCACGGGGATCACTTGGGCGTGGGCAATTTCTGCCGCTATGGTGTCGGCTAGGCTCTGGCAGTGAAATTTGATTTGGTAGGGCGCTATGCTCAAGCTGAGCTCGGGGGTTGAGCTGGCTAAGCCGCTGCGGTTAAAGGGCACCCAAGGATAATCGAGAAGTAACTGCTCGAGGCTCGGCACCACTATCTCGCTGTGCTCTAAGCCTTGAGTGTGTTGTTTTCCCGCTTTTGGTGCGGCTAATTCTAGGCAAGGGATAGGGCCAAAGGCGCTGGCAATGGGATGGGCAAGCTTAAAGGTAATGATGGGGCGGCCGCCAATCATGCCTTCTACTAAAGTTTGGCCAAATTGCGCTAAGCGTTCACGTAACTCGAGATATTCTTGATTAGTGGCAGCGCGCACGCACACATGGTCCATCTGGCCTAAGCGCAGTGCTAAGCCGTGATCCAGCATGCCTTGTTCAAGCTCGGCTAAAAAATGATCCAGATTAGTGAGAATATCATCTAAGTTAGGCATCAGTGTTTACCACTTTTTCTTCGGTTCAAAGAGTTGGTCGAGTTCAGACTTTTCACTTTCTTCTTCTCGAATTTTTTGCTCTTGTGCAACTTGTTTTTGGCTACTGGTAAGCTCACCTAAGCGCTGCTGCATGCTGGTTTCTATGCTCTTTAGCTGTTCATCTTTATCGGGTATTTGATCCAGCACGGTCAGGCCCTTTTTCAGCATTTGCAGTGCGGTATTGTTATCGCGATTGGCGAGTGCTGCACCTGCTCGCTTGGCCAGATTGATCAGATTGACTTTTAAACGGATTAACTCTAAACGCCGGTCTTCCACCACAAAAACCTGATTACCTACTTTGCCTCTATTGTGCTCGATACGCAGCACTGCGCGCAGGCGTTTTACTATTTGTAGCATTTGAATAGCTTGCTGATCCGAATCCGGTGACTTAAGAGCCGCATTCTCCATTTGGTAATGTTCTTTTACCTGATGAATCTGCTGCTCAATGTTAGTGCGGCGGGTCTTTATTTGCAGATTAGTGGGGTCTTGCTGCGTCATGATCTGCAGGCTGTAGAGAATACGCTGATATAAGGTCAGTACTATGGCCTTACTAAAGGGCAACTGGCCGGCGTTCTGCAGGAGTTCTTCGGTTTCGTTGATGATGTTTTTATGTTTGAGTAATAAGGTGCGTTTCTCTGCTTCTTGCTTATTTAAATACTGCTGCACCATATTGTAAATAATGACCAGAAAAAGCAGGGCGCCTATGGCTATGAGGATCAGGGTCAACGTCATATATCGGCGACTCAGTTAGGGTGAAAGGTAAAAATAAATGGTACCCCAGTCGGTGGGGTTTGGCTAATACCATTCTAAGTAAGTATGTGACCTGTTTACATTAAGCTAAAAATCACCACGCCGAGCCGAAAGCAGAAGACCAAAGACCCAAGACTAATTTTTGCCACTGAATCCACGGAACTCACGGACGCAGTTCACGTGCGACAAGTGACTAAGAGCTTCCATGGTAAGGGCCCCTCCTATTCAAGCACTACTTAGCGTTATTCTCAGATCTGAACACTATTTTTCCGTGCCTCTCGTTACCAAGAAGCGTGGCGGTAAGGCCTTGATCAGTTAGTTTTCCAGATTGGTATAATTTGTGTTGAATTAACAGGATGATTTGCCGGTTTTGTATACAATTCATATATAACTTATAGTTATTAGTAAGACCCTCAGAGAATTTTTTTCTCGGATCTGGTAAGATTTAGTCAGATTGTCGCTACCTAATGTGAGATGCCTAATGAAACTGCAGCAATTGCGTTACATAGTTGAAGTTGCCAACAATAATCTGAATGTCTCGGCCACTGCCGAGAGTTTGTTTACCTCGCAACCCGGTATTAGTAAGCAAGTGCGGATGCTTGAAGATGAGCTGGGCATACAAGTATTTGAGCGCAGCGGTAAGCATCTTACAAGAGTCACGCCGGCTGGGGTTGATATCATTCGTATCTCCAGCGAGATCTTGGGTAAGGTTGAAAGCATTAAAGCCGTAGCCAGTCAGCATACCCATCCTGACCAAGGCTCACTCAATATCTCGACCACGCATACTCAAGCACGCTATGCGCTGCCTCATGTGATCCAAGGTTTTATTAAGCGCTATCCCAAAGTGTCTTTGCATATGCACCAAGGTACGCCCACACAAATTAGTGAATCTGTGGCCAAAGGCTCCTCAGACTTTGCTATTGCCACTGAAGCCATGCACTTGTATCAAGATTTGATCATGTTGCCTTGCTACCATTGGAACCGCTGTATCTTAGTGCCTAAAGGTCACCCGTTGGCGGACATAGATAAGCCCAGCATTGCCGATATTGCCCATTACTCGCTAGTCACCTATGTGTTTGGTTTTACCGGTCGATCTGAGTTAGATATCGCCTTTAATAAGGCCGGTTTTGAGCCCAAGGTGGTGTTTACCGCCACCGATGCCGATGTGATCAAAACTTACGTGCGCTTAGGTATTGGTATTGGGGTGCTGGCCAGCATGGCGGTGGACGCGGTACAAGATTCAGACTTGGTGGCCATTGATGCCAGCCATTTGTTTTCTTCGAGCACCACTAAGATTGGCTTTCGCAAGGGCACTTTTTTGCGCAGTTATATGTATGACTTTATGGAACGCTTCGCGCCGCACCTCACTCGCGAGCGTGTGGATAAAGCCATTTCCTTAAAAACCGCTGAAGAACGCGACCAGCTGTTTGAAGATGTGGTTTTGCCGTCGCGGTAATCACCCCTTCGGGGAGCTGTGCGTCTTACGCTGTACGCCGTAAGTTAAAGAAGAACACCGTTCCTATGCCGTCTTACCGACTTGCTCCGGTATCTACTCTTTGGTTTTAAAGCCTAAAGCGAGATCCTGAATCGAGTTCAGGAAGACGGCTAAAAGATAGCCTCTTCTTTGTTGGCCCTATGCCGTCATACCGACTTGCTCCGGTATCTACTCTTTGGTTTTAAAGCCTAAAGCGAGATCCTGAATCGAGTTCAGGAAGACGGCATTAAAGATAAACACCGCCTTTTGTTTTCCTTGGCGCTTGGTGCTGGGCGCTGTTCTTTATTCCCCTAAGCCTTTACCTGCGTCTGCTTTGGCGATCAGTTCAATTTTGTAACCGTCAGGATCTTCGACGAAGGCGATTACAGTGCTGCCGCCTTTGACGGGGCCTGGCTCCCGAATGACTTTGCCGCCCGCAGCACGAATTTGCTCGCACATGGCGTAAATGTCGTCGGCTTCAATGGCAATATGGCCATAGGCGGTGCCTTGGTCGTAGCTGTGGGTATCCCAGTTGTAGGTCAGCTCTAACACAGCTTCATCTTCTTCTTGGCCATAGCCCACGAAGGCCAGTGTGTATTTATATTCGGCGTTCTCACTGGTGCGCAATAACTTCATGCCCATCACATCCGTATAAAAGGCAATGGACTTGTCGAGGTGACCGACTCGCAGCATGGTATGCAAAATACGCATTGTTTAGCTCCCGCTTGTTGTTGAGTTAGTTGATTAGAAATTGAATAAAAACTGTAACTATTCAGCTTAGAAATCGAAGTTGAGAAAATTATCCCTTTTCTCAACTATTTTTTCAGGATCATTTGACCGATCCTGTCAGTCTGTCATGCTAGTCCTAAGCCAGCTAACTCCGTGCATAATGAACTTAAAAGACATCAATATCCAAGACGTTGTTGAGCAAACACGAAAGCAACTGATGGCAGACAAAACGATTACGCCTTCTCTCAAAATGTCGATTGAGCTCATTTTGATGATCGTCACGTTGTTGGCTCAAAAATTTGGCCTTAATAGTAAAAACAGCAGCATTCCTCCTTCTCAAGACACGAATCGCAAGAAATCCCCCACTCCCGGCTCTGAATTGAAGCCCGGTGGTCAGCCTGGCCGCATCGGAAAAACCCTGTTACAAACCGACTCCCCTGATGAAATCAATATCATATATGTGGAGCGAGATTCCTTGCCGAAAGGCCGGTACCACGAAGTTGGCTTTCAAAAGCGCCAAGTGGTTGATATCGATATCAGTAAAGTCGTCACCGAGTATCAAGCTCAGATCCTTGAAGACGAGCACGGTATCCGTTTCATGGGACAGTTTCCTCACGGTGTAACTCGCCCTGTGCAATATGGCGCCGGTCTGAAAGCCCATGCTGTGTACTTATCTCAATATCAGCTACTCCCTTACAACCGCATTGAAGAGTACTTTAACGATCAACTCGGTATCCCCCTCAGTGCGGGCAGCTTATTTAACTTCAATGAGCAAGCCGCAACATTAGTGCGTTCATCAGGTGCGCAAGATGCCATCCAGCACGCCTTAGCGCAGTCGCCGTTACTGCACGTCGATGAAACGGGCATCAATGTGGATGGCGTACGCCATTGGCTTCATGGTGCATCGACCACTCAGTGGACGTATTTTTACCCGCATAAAAACAGAGGGAAGCTCGCCATGGATGAGGCGGGTGTTTTACCTTATTTTACCGGTGTGTTGTGTCATGACCATTGGAAACCGTATTACCAATACACGCAATGTGAGCATGCCTTGTGCAATGCGCATCATCTGCGCGAACTTGAGCGTGCTTGGGAGCAGGACGGCATGGAATGGGCCAAAGCGCTGCAAACCTTATTAAAAACGATAAATAAACAGCAAATTGATGAGGGCGCGTTAGACGGGCTCAGCCAGCAGCAGTATATAAAAGAGTATCAGGGCATCTTAGCGAGGGGCGATACCCATTGTCCGCCACCAGATGAAAGCACTCGAAAAAAGGGCCAACGAGGGCGGCTAAAACGCACCAAATCACGGGCATTATTAGAGCGATTACGGGACTATCAAGATGATGTCTTGCGCTTTATGGTGTCTGACGTAATGGTGCCGTTTACCAATAATCAGGGTGAGAATGACATCCGGATGACCAAAGTTCAGCAAAAGATATCCGGCAGTTTTAGAAGTATGCAAGGTGCTGAGATGTTCTGTTTAATCAGGAGCTATCTCTCGACGTGTCGAAAACAGTCCGTGTCAGCGAGCTCAGCCTTGACGTTATTATTCAACGATCAGCTTCCGAGCATTTTTTACGCCAAGTCGGAAGCTGAATAGTTACTAAAAACTTAGATAAGACAAAGCTAATGCGCAGTCTTCTAATAACGTACCCAGTATACCATTCTCTACTGCGACAGAATAAGTCAGAGTTGTTACTAAAGTGTTGGCAAAGTGCTACTGACTACCTTATTGTTACTCATGCCGTTGCAGGCAATTTATCTGAACAGCAGTATAAAACACAGGTATAAAACACTGCTATAAAAACACTGCTATAAAAACACTGGTATTTAAAATGTTGAACCTAATCTGAGGATCTTATTATGAACTGGGATATTGCAGAAGGTAACTGGAAACAATTTAAAGGTAAGGTGCAAACACAGTGGGGCAAGTTAACTGACGATCAGCTAGATCAAATCAATGGCAAACGCCAAGAGTTAGCTGGGCGCATTCAAGAAGCGTACGGTGTCAGTAAAGACGAAGCTGAAAAACAGATTAAAGAATTCGAAGACCGTAATCGCGACCTGTAAGTAGCCCTTCGTGCCGCAGTATGCGTTAAGCAGTAGGCGATAAGAAACACCCCCGAGCTGAAGAGCTCGGGGGTGTTTTTGTATCTGCTTGTTCTTACGCTTGCAGATTCACTTATGCTCCAAGACCTAAAGCGAGATCCTGACTTTCGTCAGGAAGACGGCATAAAGATAAGCCGCACTCTTTTTTGCTTGGTGCTTGGCGCTCGGCGCTGTGTTTAGATTTCCGTTTTATCTTTAAACTCACACAGGTCTTCGATAATGCAGGAGCCGCAGCGGGGTTTGCGGGCGATGCAGGTGTAGCGACCGTGTAAGATAAACCAGTGATGCACGTCTAACTTAAACTCAGCAGGCACCCATTTTAATAAGCCTAGCTCGACTTGATCTACCGTTTTTCCTTTGGCAAAGCCGGTGCGGTTAGACACCCGATAAATATGAGTATCCACGGCTATGGTCGGCCAGCCAAAGGCGGTATTGAGCACCACGTTGGCAGTTTTTCGGCCCACGCCGGGCAGGGCTTCTAATGCCTCGCGGCTTTCTGGCACCACACTGTTATGCAGCTCTACTAACATAGTGCAGGTTTTAATCACGTTCACGGCTTTGGTATTAAACAGGCCAATGGTTTTAATGTGCTCTTTTACACCGTCCACGCCTAACGCCAACATGGCCTCTGGAGTGGGGCCTGCATTAAATAAGCCGATGGTGGCTTTATTGACGCTCACATCCGTGGCTTGTGCCGATAATAACACCGCAATTAACAGCTCGAAGGGATTGCGAAAATTAAGCTCTGTGGTCGGATTAGGATTATTTTCGCGTAGCCGCTCTAAAATTTGCCGACGTTTATCTTTATTCATAACAAGACTACCTAATTCATAGCTAAGTTAGCGCTTCATAATGAGGTCACGCGGGCGCGGGTTACTTCGGCTTTAGCCACGGGCGCAGCTTTTGCGGCCAACTTATTATCCAGCCAATTTTTAGTGGCCACTAATAGTCCTAAGCCAATAAAGGCGCCGGGCGGTAATATCGCCAGCAAAAAGCCGTTATCTAAGTGCAGTACGTCCATGCGCAGCACGGTTGCCCAGTCGCCCAACAGCAATTCTGCGCCATCAAATAAAGTGCCTTGACCTAATAATTCGCGAAGGCCGCCCAATACTAACAGCACACAGGTAAAGCCCAAGCCCATCATCAGGCCATCGAAGGCGGCCAGCGGTGCGCTATTTTTAGAGGCAAAGGCTTCGGCACGGCCAATGATCACGCAGTTAGTGACTATAAGCGGAATAAAAATGCCCAGCGATTGATACACGCCATAGGTGTAGGCGTTCATGAGCAGCTGCACGCAGGTCACAAGACTGGCAATAATCATCACATAGATAGGAATGCGCACCTCGTTTGGCACCCACTTTCGCACCAAAGAGACACAGGTATTAGAGCCGATTAATACCAGTAAGGTGGCCAATCCCAAGCCCATGGCGTTGGTCACGGTGCTGGTCACGGCGAGTACTGGGCACAAACCTAAAATTTGCACCAAGGCGGGGTTATTGCTCCATAAACCTTGGCGGATAATGTCTTTATATTGGTCGCTCATAATGAGTCTCCACAGGCTGGGGCTTGCGTGAGTAATTGCGGTTGTTGTTGTACCAAGAGCAGTACCTTGCGCACCGCTTTTACGATGGCTCTGGGCGTGATAGTGGCGCCGGTAAAAGCGTCAAACTGGCCGCCGTCGTTACGTACCGCCCAACGAATATCTTTTTCATCGGTCATGGACTTGCCATTAAAGCTTAAGATCCAAGGGGAACGTTTAAGCTCGATTTTATCGCCCAAGCCGGGTGTTTCATTGTGGTTTAATACGCGCACCCCGCTTAAGGTGCCGTCGGTTTGCACGCCCACTACTAGTTTAATGTCGCCGCTATAGCCGTCCGGCGCTATGGCTTCAATGGCATAGCCTTGAGGCTGACCGTTTTTCACGGCGGTAAACACCGGTAACGGGTCTTTGCTACCTAAAAATTGTGGGCTAGTCAGCAATACGCAATGATCGAATAAAGGCTCGTCATGATTGCTCTCGGGCAATAATTCATCGAGCACCCGCAGCAACTGCGCCTGTTCTTGTTCAATAATGGTACTTTGGGTTAAGCGGTGCGTTAAAGCCACCACGGCGGTGCAGACCAAGGCAAAAATGGCCAAGATCAGTGCGTTTTTGCGCATCATCTCCAGCATTAGCGGCGCACTCCATAAGTCGTAGGTTTAGTGAGTGCATCTATCATGGGCACCGTCATGTTGGCCAGTAACACCGCAAAAGCGATGGCATCCGGATAGCCGCCGAAGGTACGAATAAGATAAATCAGCACGCCGATCAGGGCGCCGTAAATCAGGCGGCCTTTAAAGGTGGTGGCCGCCGACACTGGATCTGTGGCAATAAAGAAAGCGCCCACCATAGTTGCGCCCGATAATAAATGCAGGGTGGGGCTGGCGGTGCCGTCCGGTGCCATTAAAAAGCCGATCAGGCTGGCTACAAACAGGCTCAGCAAGATGGACACAGGTATGGTCCAACTGGTGAGCTTAAGGCGCAGCAGCATAAGGCCACCGGCTAAATAGGCCAAGTTTACCCATTGCCAGCCTAAGCCTGCTAAACCATCAAACACCGGATTCGCTAAGATCTCATTTGCGGTATGTCCTTGGGTAAAACCAGTTTTTAAGGTGTCGAGCGGGGTGGCCATGGTCGCGCCGTCTGCCAGCTCGCGCAGCTGATGGGGACTAAAACCGTCTAGCGTAAAGCCGGTAAAAATAGCCGACACACTGTCGACAAAAGTGACCGGATATAATTGTAATTCCAGCGGTGGTAGCCAGCTGGTCATCTGCAGCGGAAACGACACCAAGAGCAATACGTAGGCGATCATGGCCGGATTGAACAGGTTTTGGCCGATGCCACCATACAGGTGTTTGGCCACGATAATGGCAAAGCCGGTACCAATAACCACTAGCCACCAAGGTGCCAGCGACGGCAGGGCGATACCAATTAAGATGGCGGTTAACAGCGCCGAGTTGTCTTTAAGCGGACTTAAACGACGACCGCGTAAGGCTAATACTAAGGCTTCGGCGCCATAAGCGGTGAGTATGGCCAGCAGTATTTGAATGAGATTTCCTGCGCCAAAAAACCACCACTGAGCAACTATGCCCGGCAGCAAGCAATAGCAAACGCGCCGCATCAATGTGGGCGTGTCGAGCGGAATACGATCGTGAGGTGAGCTGCTAATTGTTAACGCCATTATGACTCGTCTTCTTTTTTGTCTGATGGTTGGTCTGATGCTTGCTCAGGCTGAGTGCCCGCCAATTTTGCCGCTTGGCGTGCCTTGGCTCTGGCTACCGCCGCCTTAATGGCGGCTTTTTTAGCATCCACCGGCTCGCCGCTTTCTACTTCTGGCTTGCTGTTATCTACCGCAGATGGTGTTTGGGCTATTGGCTTAGGTTCGGTAACGGGCTCTGCCGCTTGCACTACCTTGCGTGCTTTAGCTCGTGCCACCGCGGCTTGAATAGCGGCTTTTTTAGCATCTACCGGCTCGCCGCTTTCTACTTCTGGCTTGCTGTTATCTACCGCAGATGGTGTTTGGGCTATTGGCTTAGGTTCGGTAACGAGTTCGGCCGCTTGCGCCGCCTTGCGCGCTTTAGCTCGTGCCACCGCCGCCTGAATAGCGGCTTTTTTGGCATCCGCGGGAGCGGTATTTTCACTCGCAGCCGTGTTTTTAGTGGCAGCTGTGCTTTCATCTGCAGCATTGTTTTCAGCTGAAACGTCATTCTTTAGCTGAGCTTCGCTGGCAATGACGTCTGGATTTAATGCGGCCCTTGCCGCCTGTAACTCCGCTTCTTGGCGAGCTTTAGCGCGCGCCACTGCAGCTTTAATGGCTTCTTTTTTATGGTCTACTCGTTCATTACCACTGTCGCGTTTACTTGCCTCTGCTTGTGCGGCTTTGGCTTTAGCGATGGCCGCCGCTACCGCAGGGTTTTTAGCTGGCGTGGCGGTGGCGCTATCTGTGTTTAGCTCATCATCAGTTGCTGCGGCTTCTGCAGCTTTGCGCGCTTTAGCGCGGGCTAAGGCGGCGACCACAGCCGGATTTTTACCCTGAGTAACGTTTGCTGAACCAGTATTTTCTTCAGTGTGAGTACTACTGATTTGTGCATTTTCATCAGCACTATTACCAGCACCAGCAGCTTGGGCGGCTTTTAGGGCGCGATTGCGTCTGGCTTCTTCTTTGCGGGCGGCACGTAAGGCGGTCATATCCTGCGGAGCTGTGGTTTGGCCATCCGTTGCTTCAGAAAGCTGGCGCGTTTTAACCCGAGCCAAGGCGGCCGCCACTGGGTCGATACCGGTTTTAGCTGCTTGTTCGGCCATGCGTGCTTTACGGTCGGCGGCGGCTTTGGCTTGGCGGGCTTGGCGTTCGGCTTTTTCCACGGCCAGCCGCTCTTGTCGGGCTTCAAAGCGGATCTTGGCCCGTTCGGCTTGGTCCGCTTCATGACGGGCGTGGCGAATATCGGCTTTCGCTATTCGATAATATTCTACCAAGGGAATATTACTGGGGCAGACGTAGGCGCAAGCGCCGCATTCGATGCAGTCAAACAGGTTATGACTTTCAAGCTTGTCGTGTTCTTCGCTGCGCGCATACCAATATAATTGTTGCGGCAATAAGCTAGCTGGGCAGGCGTCCGCACACAGGCTACAACGAATGCAGGGCATTTCTTCGGCGGGCGGCGCTAATTCTGCATATTTTGGCGCCAGTATGCAGTTACTGCCTTTAATAATGGGCGCGGCGGCAGAATGCAGCGTAAAGCCCATCATGGGCCCGCCCATAATAATGCGTTGCTCCCGCTCGGCTGTGAGGCCATAGCGTTTTAATAAATACCGTACTGGCGTACCTATATGCACCCAAGCGTTACCGGGGGTGGCAAAAGCGTCACCGGCCAAGGTAACCACGCGGCGGATCAGCGGCTCGTCGTTGATAATGGCTTGCTGAATGGCATAAACGGTGCCTACGTTTTGCATCACTATACCTAAATCAGACGGCAAGCCTTGGTGCGGCACCTGTAAACCGGTGAGCACTTCAATAAGCTGCTTTTCACCGCCTGAAGGATATTTAGTGGGAATGGCGATGATCTGCAGGCTGTCATCTTGATTGGCTTGATTTGTGGCCTTAAGCGCTGCAGTGAGGGCCGCCAATGCTTCAGGTTTATTATCTTCCACCGCCAAAATGGTCAGCTTGGGCTGCACAATGTGGCGCAAAATAGCGATGCCCTGCAAAATCTCGTCTGCGTGCTCGCGCATTAAACGGTCGTCGGCACTGATATAAGGCTCACACTCCACGCCATTGATAATTAGCGTGCTTATGCCATCTGCATGGGCGTCTTTGCTCTTTCCTGCACTGACCGCCGGAGCAGACGTGCTGGAGAGCTGCGCAGGCTTGCGCGCTGCGAGTTTCACATGAGCCGGAAACCCCGCGCCGCCTAAGCCGGTGATGCCCGCTTGATGTAGTCGGGTCAGTAACACATCGGGCTCGAGCAAGTGATAATCCGCTACCGGAAAACGCGCCCGCCAACGTTCTTGGCCATCGGGCTTAAGCACGATACACAAGCCACTTAAGCCAGAAGGGTGGCATAAGGGCCTGTTTTCAATGGCGGAGATAACACCGGAAGTCGGTGCATGCACCGGCACCATCATGGGATTAAGCGGTTCGGTCAGCGTTTGGCCTTTAAGCACTTGATCACCGACGCTTACACTTAATTGCGCCGCTTGGCCAATGTGCTGGCGCACTTGTAACACTAGCTCTTCTGGTAGCCCTGCATCGCTGATCGGCGTTAGGTTGGCCGGCGCTTTTCGCTCAGGCGGATGTATGCCACCGTGAAAGGTGTGCAGTTGAGCGGCTTTGAGGTTGTTTAATAAAGGTTTCAACGACGACATCTTACTCTACCTGCTTGATGGCGATGGGCTCGAGCTGCCATTTCCAGTTATCAGTGGTGACGGTAATGGGGATCATTTCGATGCAGTCGGTGGGGCAGGGGTCTACGCATAAATCACAACCGGTACACTCATCACTGATCACCGTATGTAGCGCCTTGGTGGCACCCACAATGGCATCCACTGGGCAGGCGGCAATGCACTTGGTGCAACCAATACACATGTCTTCATGAATAAAGGCCACCCGCTTCTCTGGCGCGGCGGCGGCTTCGCCCATGGCTTGCGGCTCCACGCCCATCAGATCGGCAATTTTGCGCATAGTCGCATCGCCACCGGGCACGCACTTATTAATGTCATCGCCATCGGCCACGGCTTGGGCATAGGGCATGCAACCTGGGTAACCACACTGGCCGCATTGGGTTTGCGGCAATAACTCGTCGAGCTGCTCAACGATAGGATCTGACTCCACCCGAAACTTAATGGCGGCAAAGCCCAAGATCAGACCAAAAATCAGCGCCAGCAGCGCCAATACTCCAATGGCGATTAAAATATTGCTCATTACACCTTCACCAAGCCAGTAAAGCCCATAAAGGCCAGTGACATTAGGCCGGCGGTGATCATGGCCAAGGCCGCGCCTTTAAAGGGAGCGGGCACATCGGCACCGGCTAAGCGCTCACGCATGGCGGCAAACAGTACCAGCACTAAGGAAAAGCCCAAGGCAGCACCAAAGCCATACACCAAGCTTTGCATAAAGTTATGTTGTTCATTGATGTTCAGCAGTGCCACGCCTAATACGGCGCAGTTAGTGGTGATCAGCGGCAAGAAAATGCCCAGCAAACGATATAGCGTTGGGCTGGTTTTATGCACCACCATCTCGGTGAACTGCACCACCACAGCGATCACCAAAATAAACGACAAGGTACGTAAATAAGTCAGCTCAAGCGGCAATAAGATGTACTGGTTCACCAAATAAGAGCAGGCGGCGGCAAGCGTAAGCACGAAGGTGGTGGCCATCCCCATGCCGATGGCGGTTTCCAGTTTGCCGGACACACCCATAAAAGGGCACAGACCTAAAAACTTCACCAGCACGAAGTTGTTGACAAGCACGGTGCCGACAAATAGCAACAAGTATTCAGACATGATCACTCGGCGATTTAAAATGAGAGCAGCCATTATCGGACTTTACGCGCCATTTCACAATGGCACTAAGGGTGAGGAGGCTGTACAAGAGAATAGACAACAGCTTACACAAGCTATTGATTAACATAATATTCACAGCAGTAACATAAAGCGGAACAATACCCGCGTTAGGCTTAAGGTTGTTAATGGTGCCTAAAACGACAAGACGCGAGGCGATAAAGCCTCACGTCTTGTTTACGTTTAGGGTTAAGCAGAATAATCTTTGGAATTAACAAAAAATTACTCTGCGTCTGACTGGGTTTTCTCAGCTTGCGCTTGGTCTTGGGCCGCTTCTTGTTCTTGCTTGGTGTGCTCGCCACCGCAACCGCCACAACATCCACTCATATTCGTCTCCTACTGGCTTAAATGTGTTATCGGGTCTTGAACTCGAAGTCAGTATAAATAAGCCAGATAAGAATAAATGTGATCCAGAACAAGTAAGTGGCATTTAAGATGCGGGTTATAGATTTAAGCACCGACCACTCTCATTAAGAACGGTCTCTTTGTAGTGTGCCCACTTGTTCGGCACGGTTTTGCGTTTAGGATTCAACCTGTTCTGCCTTTGGCGAAATGCGAGAGCAAGCGTTCGCCTACAAAATTATCGTTTTTTGTTAACTGAGCGCTGGACTTATTGTTAGAACAGCACATTCGACAATTGGTACATTTCTTCGTTGAAAGGGCGTTTTAAATGCTTGATGCAATCAATAATATCGTGATGCACAATATTATTACTTTGCAGGCCTACGCAGCGTCCGCCGTAGCCTTCCAGCAATAATTCCACTGCACGGGCGCCCATGCGACTGGCCATAATGCGGTCTTGGGCACTGGGCGTACCGCCACGTTGGGTGTGGCCCAAGATGGTGGCGCGGGTATCACGACCGGTGGCCGCTTGAATATCAAACGCGAGGCGATTGGCGTCACACATGTTTTCACACAGTGCGACTATGGCGTGTTTTTTGCCCTTGGCCACGCCTTCGTAAATTTGCTGGATCAGCTGATCTTGATCAAACCCCACTTCCGGTACTATGACGTACTCGGCGCCCCCCGCCACGGCGGCAGAAGAAGTTAAATCACCGCAATGGCGGCCCATGATCTCGACCACAGAAATGCGATTATGCGAGCTGCAGGTATCACGCAAGCGGTCTATGGCTTCTACCGCCACATTCAGTGCGGTATCAAAGCCGATGGTAAAGTCGGTGCCGGCAATGTCATTATCAATGGTGCCGGGGATGCCAATACAGGGAAAGCCCAGTTCAGTCAGCTTCATGGCGCCCATGTAGGAGCCATCACCGCCAATCACCACTAACGCATCTATGCCATGTAATTTAAGATTTTCGACCGCTTTTAAGCGCACTGCTTCGTCTTTAAATTCCGGAAAACGCGCCGAGCCTAAGAAAGTGCCGCCACGGGTGATCACGTCGGACACCGAATAACGATCCAGCGACTCAATCTCGTTGTGGTATAAGCCTTTATAACCACTATGTATGCCAAACACTTCCAGATTATGGTGCAGGCCGGCACGCACCACGGCACGAATCGCAGCGTTCATGCCCGGCGCATCACCGCCACTGGTTAAGACTCCAATGCGTTTAATCATTTGTTATCTCTTTTTTAAAGTGTGAAGCGTAAAGGGTGAGGCGTGAGGAGAGAGGCGTTCAACACCTCACACCTTACCATTCACAATGTATTTACGCGCCGGCACGAATAATGGCGGCAAACTCGTCAGCGATCAGGGCGGCGCCGCCTACCAGTGCACCGTCTATGTCGGCCATGGCAAATAAACCGGCGGCGCTGGCACCTTTCACCGAACCACCGTAGAGAATTTGTATTTTGGCAGCAATGGCGGCGTCGAGTCCGGCCAAGAAGGTACGAATAGCGGCGTGTACGTTTTGGGCGATTTCTGGCGTGGCCGTTTTACCGGTCCCAATGGCCCATACGGGTTCATAGGCGATCACTGCATTGTTAAAAGCCTCGATGCCACAATGATCAATCACGGCTTGCAGCTGGCGCTGAACCACGGCTTGGGTGTCATTGGCTTCAAACTGAGCGTCTGTTTCACCTATGCACAATACTGGCGTTAAGCCAGCACGTTGCACGGCGGCAAACTTAGCGGCCACGGTAGCGTCGGCCTCATTATGTAAGGTGCGACGTTCGCTGTGGCCTACTAATACGTATTGCACATCAAATTCGGTATACATAATGGCCGAATTTTCGCCGGTAAAGGCACCTTCACTGTTTAAGTCTGCATCTTGGGCGCCTAAGGCAATGGAGCTGTCGGCTAATAAAGTTTGAGCTTGGCCTAAAAATAACACAGGCGGGCACACGGCCACGGCCACAGCTGGGCACTCGGTGGCAGGAGCTTTGAGCGCCTTAATTAAGTCGGCAACCATGGTTTTGCTACCGTTCAGCTTCCAGTTGCCCATCACTAAGATCTGGCGTCTTGTCTGTGTCATTGTTGTTATTCCCTGTGCAGTCTGTGCAATAAAATGCAGGCATTATAGAGGCAGGCCTCAAGCAAGACCAGCGTCCTACGGGTAGCGGTAAGCTTTAAGCCTGTCTCTATAGTCACATCTTTTTGTTGTGCTTAATGGCGATATCAGGCAAAGCGCACCGCTCCTCCGACTCGCCGTGAACCCATCCCTGGGGGCTCAGCCGCGCCATCCTTGGCGCGGATGGTCGGTTGAGCTGCTGCACTCTGCCTTTCTATACATCCGAGTTCGCTGTTAATACCATCAACGGGCTCTGTATCGTCGGCAGAGGCAGTGGGCATTGCCGGAGTCAACCGTCAAATGCCATGGACGGCATTTGCCGAGCGCCGCATGGATGCAGCTTAAGCGAGTTGACGGAGGCAAACCACGGCCTCTGCGTGCTTTACTGACTTGTGACTAAGAGACAGGCTTTAATCGATAAGCTGAAAGTTAAAGATAAAACTCCATTTGCCTTTAGTCTTCGTTTCTAAGCTGGGTGCTTGGCGCCGGGCGCTCGGCGCTGTTATTCAGTTTTTGCCACGCTAGCCCTAAATATTCATGCCAAGCGGTTTCGCTGCGTTCTAGGTATCGCGCTTTAGGCAAATAGGTGTAAAGCGGCAGCTTGGCGCGGCTCTCTTTGTGCTGAAGGCTCTCCTTCGCCAAATGGCCAACGGGCGCCGCCGTGGGGTTGGCACCCTGGCCGTTAAACAAGCGCATAGCACGCGGCATATGGCTGGCAGACGTGACTAACAAGGCTTGGCGGCCTTTAATCAGCGGCGCTATGGCGGCAGCTTCTTCAAAGGTATCTTGCGGCAGTGGTAATTCGATAATACGCGACTTAGCAATACCAAAGCTCTGCGCTACGGCGCTATAAAGCTCGGCGCTGGAGCGACCTTCACCGCCCGCATAACCACTAACAATTAAGCGTGCATTTGGGTAGGCCAAGCTTAAATGTATGCCCTCACTAATGCGCGCTAGGCCGGCACTGCCCAGCTGGCTCAGTAGCGGCAAGCTAAGGTCGGCCACTTGAGCGGCACCCAGCACGATAATATCTTGTATTGGGACTGAGTTAGGAGTGGAGTCATCCACTAAGTAAGGCGGATATTGCGCTTCAAGTGGGGCAATTAAAGCATTGGCCACCGGTCGCATTGACAGTAAACACAGACTCATAATGGCGAACAGTACCAATCCGACGCCGCTGCGTTTATGTTGTTTAAGCACTAACACTAAGCCAATAAGGCTGATGATTAACAGCAAGGGCAGCGGTAATAACAGGCTACCGAGCCACTTTTTCGCCAAAAAAACCGATCCCACGCACGCACTCATTTGTTAAGGCCCAAGGTTATGACAGAATAGCGGCCCCTGAGCCGTTAAGAAATAGCCGTGCAGTCCAATACTAATTTTGATAGCAAAGCCCAAGCGTTTTCCCGCAACATTTATGGCACCACTAAAGGTCGCATTCGTCTCGCGGTATTAGAGCGTGATCTGGATGCGCTTTTGGCCGGTTTGCCTAAAGAGCGACCGCTGCGCATTTTAGATGCGGGCGGCGGCTTTGGTCCGTTATCTCAAGGCTTAGCTGCATTAGGCCATAACGTGGTGCTGTGCGATTTATCCGCCGATATGCTGGCGCTGGCCCGGGAGCAAGTTCAGGACAAGGGCATCTTGGGCCAGTTTGAATTTATTCATGCACCGATACAGTCTTTGATGGTGTCGGATATTGGTCAGTTTGATCTGATCTTGTGCCATGCAGTGCTAGAGTGGGTGGAGCATCAAGCTGAGCTATTAGCCTGCTTAGAAGCTTTGCTGGTGGACGACGGCCACTTATCTTTGATGTTTTATAATCGCGACGGGCTTTTGTATCACAGCCTAGTGATGGGCCATTTTGATTACGTATACGCAGATTTGGTCAAAAAGCGACGTCAGAAGCTGACCCCAGGCTGGCCTTGTCGGCCAGAGCAGGTGAATGACTGGCTGCAGGCGCTGGGCTTTGTTATAACCGACCGCAGCGGCGTGCGGGTGATCCATGATTATATGGTCAATAAAACCCTGCGCGTGGAGCTGGCGGATGAAGTGATCGCCATGGAGTTAGCCCACGCCAAAATCGCCCCTTTTATGCATTTAGGCCGATATATTCATGTAGTCGCGCAGAAAAGCAGCGCCGAGCGCCCGGCGCCAAGCACCTAGCTAACAGATTAAGACTAGAGATTTCTTGTGCTTTTAGGTTTTAATTTATAGCTGACCGTATACGGCTTACAGATCCCCGAAGGGGATAATGATTACTTCAATGGCCGTAAAGAATGAGGCGTAAAATGTTAGGCGTTAGTGCCCACACGTTCTGTGTTTGGCCCCTCACGTCTTACTCCTTACGGCTAAAGATAAAGAGAGCACATAAATGACAGACATGTCCCGCACCCTGCCGGACTGGATAGGTTGGGTGAAAGAAGAGCAATGTCAGCTCAACCTGCCGCCCGAGCGGCTGGCGTTGTTGCTGGCAATTCAAGTATTTAGCCAAAACGGCGAGCAGTCTCAATTATCTGAGGCCGACTTACAGCATGCCTTTAGCTTCGTGAGTAAAGGCTTTGGCCAAGTTGAAGAAACCCAAGTGAGCCGCGCTAATAATGCTATCAATGATTTGGTCAGCCAACGGCTGCTCAGTCGTTTTCAAGCCCAAGCGGGTGACGATGACAGCCTGTATCGCTTAACGCGTTTAGGCGTGGGTATCGTCGATTTCTTTGCCGCGCAAAGAGATGTCAGCCAAATTAAGCTGTCGTTACAGCTGGAGCAAATTAGCCTAGATCTGAATAAGATTGCCGCCACCATGGCTGCTAATCCTAATGATGATCTGTGGCAGCAAGAAGTAGCAGGGCGTCTTACCTATTCGGTGGCCGAGCAATTAGCACGTATCGACGATACCCAGCGCGCCATGGACGAACAGCAAAATGCCGTTAAAGCCAATATTGCCGCACTCCTGCATAAAAACTGGCACGAGGCCATTGCTGCCTGTGAGCAATTATTGCGTGAAACCGGACACACCTTGCGTGAGCTTCAAGATACGCTGGATAAAGCCGGCCATGGCTTGCAGCTCAGCTTATTGAACATTGAAGAGCAGTTGCAAAGTGACGCGCGCGGTCTGGCATTAGCCCCCTTATGCCAACAGCTGCAAGCGCGATTAGACGCCATTATTTTGTGGGGCAGCCAGTGTATTGAGCTGTGGTCACGCTACGACTTGCACGTGCATCGTTTTATTCGTACTGCCATCGACATGGATAAAAACCGAGCCTTTAGCCAGCGCTTGCGCGAGTCGATTCGCCAATTTGAAGATCATAACTGGCAGTTGCGTATCGCACTGGCCGAGCCGCTGCTTGAGTTAAGAGCGGAAACGCTCGCCGCTTATGCGGATGAGGTCACCGGCGAGCTACCAGCAGAGCTGGAATATCACGAGATGCTGGATGTGACCGCAGAGTTATCTGGGCGCATTCGTGAGCATCTGCAGCATTTTGCAGAAGATGGCCGCCCGCTCGATATGGCCAGGGTGCTGAAAGGCTATTTAGCAGATTTTCCGCACTACCAACATTTTGATATTGCTCGCCTGCTGATTGATGAAGCAGTGAAGCTCGGCCACGCCAACGCTGAATGTGTCGGCGCCGCTCAGCCAGAATGGCAACGCATTAACGCCCACGGGGCCAAGGTACAAGCACATGTTATCGACCAATACTGAGTCTGCACTCGCACCGCGTTTGGCCTTGGCCATCGCCAATCCGTTATTTCCGATGCTCGACAGTCAACTGCGCACCGGCCGTCACATTAGCGCCGACGAGCTGGAAGTTCATTCGCTGTTACAAGAATACTATCCCGAATTAGAAGCCTTTTATCAGCGCTATCAAGTGGAGTTAGTGCGCGCGCCCGAGGGCTTTTATTATCTGCGCCCGCGCTCCACCAGTGAGATCAATACCTCTATTTTGTCTGAGCTAGAAATGCTGGTGGGCAAGGTGTTGTGCTACCTGTATTTAAGCCCAGATCGCCTAGTGAATGAAGGCGTGTTCTCCTTGCTGGACTTGCAAGAAGAAGTACTGACACTGGCCAATGAAACTGCGCTGTTACGCATGGTTAATCAGCGCGCCGGCGGCAGTGATTTAGACCGTCGCAAGCTGCAAGACAAACTAAAAAGTGCTATTCGCCGCCTTAAGCGCTTAGGCATGGTGAGCAATGTGGGCACCCAAGATAAGTTTCGTATTTCTGAGGCGGTATTTCGCTTTGCCGCCGATGTGCGCACCGATGAAGATCCGCGTGAACTGCAACTGCGCATGATCCGCGATGGCGAGGCGGTGGCCGGTAATGACGAGCCAGATGAAGAGCAGCGAGATGAGCAAGATGCGGGATCAGCACAAGAAACCGAGCAAGATGAGCAGGAGAATACGCTGTGAGCACTCATATAAATAACACATCTGCGACCGAGACTTTGCCCGAGAACGTGCTCGCCCAGCCACATGACATGCAGCTAACCGCCAGCGAATCTGCGAGCGATCAGCCTGCGGCGAGTGATTTTGTGCGCGGTAAATTCCATTCCCTGACCATGGTCAACTGGAACGGTTTTTTTGCCCGCACCTTTGAGCTGGACACGCTGATGACCACGCTTTCTGGCGGCAACGGTGCGGGTAAGTCCACCACCATGGCGGCCTTTATTGCCGCGCTGATCCCTGATTTAAGCCTACTGCATTTTCGTAATACCACCGAAGCGGGCAGTCAGTCGGGCAGTCGCGACAAAGGCTTATATGGTAAGTTGCAGCGCGGCCATTGCTATTCCATGATCGAGATTAATACCTCCCAAGGCGAGCGGGTCTGGTTTGGGGTACATCTGGAGCAAGTAGCGAACCGTGATAACAAGGTAAACCTCACTGCCTTTAGCGTACGCGGTGCCGATATTGGCGATTTAGCCACGGGTGAAGGCTTAAACAGCATTAAGCCCACCGAGCTGTTGTTGGCCCAACTGGAAGACGGTCGTGGTCAGGTGCGCTCACTCAATGAGCTGAAAGCCGCCGCCATTGCGTGTGAGCTGCAATTTACCCGTTTTAATACCGTCTCCGAGTATCACAACTTCTTGTTTGATGTGGGCGTCACGCCGCGCAAGCTGAAAGATCAGCGCGACCGCGTTAAGTTTTATCGTCTGATTGAAGCTTCGCTTTATGGCGGTATTTCCAGCACCATTAGTCGTAGCCTTAAAGATTATTTATTGCCAGAAAACGCCGGTATTCGCCAAGCGTTTAATGATATGGAAGCGGCCATCTTTGAAAATCGCCGCACCCTAGAAGCGATCCGTGAAACTCAGCGCCAGCGTGATGTATTTCGCCAACTGATCACCGAAACCACGCACTATGTGGCTGCAGATTATGTGCGTAACAGTGCCGAGAAAAAGCGCTTGTCTGAGCAAGCATTAGCGGCGCGTAAAGCCCTAACTCACGAGCGCAATATTTTAGCCGAAGAGCGCGCGCGGCTGATTTACCTGGCGGATGAATTAGAGCAACTCGGTGCTCGCGAGCGCATGTTAACCCAAGAGTTAGACATGGCCTCCGAGCACTTAGCGCGAGTGTTAAACGGCGTTAAGCTCAATGAAAAAATTCAAAGCTATCAATATGAATTAGATGAGCTGGCCGAAAAGCTGGCCATTCAAGAAGAAACCTTAGCCGAGCTGCAAGACGAGCACGACTTGGCCGCTGCCACTAAGAGCGCGGCGGATGAAGAAGTCGACAGCCTAAAAAGCCAGTTGGCGGATTATCAGCAAGCGCTCGATACCCAACAAACTCGCGCCATTCAATATCGCCAAGCGCGCAATGCGTTGGGCGAGGCCAAGGTGGCCTGTGGCTTACCGGATCTGACGCCAGAATCGGCAAAAACTGAAGAACAAGCCCATCAGGCGAAAGAACAAGCGCTGACCAGCGTGGTGCTGGAGCAGCGCCAGCATCTTTCGTTAGCCGAAGCCGCTCGGGCGCAATACGATCATGCCTTGGCGTTATTAACAGGCATAGATTCGGGGGTAGAGCGGGCGCAAGCCTTTGTGCGCGCCAATCAATTACTGGAGCAAGGCCGTGAGTATCAAGCTCTTTTGGCCCGTGAAACCAGTATTCGCCAGCAGTATGCCCAAGCGTCGCAAAATCTCGATAAGCGTCATAAAGCTCAAGCGTTGCAAACCGAGTTGGCCCAGTTAGGCCGACCGGTGAATGACGCGGACGAGCTAGAAATGCAGCTTGCCGAGCTGGACGAGCAACGCATTGAACTGGAAGCCCACCTTGCCGACTGTGCCGATGAACAACGCCAGTTTCAGGCTCAGCGCAACCTTATTGCGCCCAAAGTAGCGGCACTGCGCACCCAAGCACCGGCGTGGCATAAGGCCCAGCAGCAATTAGTACGGCTGCGTGAGTTATCAGATTTGCCGTTATTGGACGCCAGTGAAGTTACCGCCGCCATGCAGCAGGCCTTGCGTGCTGAGCACGGTGCGGAGCAACTTAAGCAACAGGCGCTGCAAACTAAACAACAATTAGAGCTACAAGTGCGCGGCTTGCATGGCGGCAGTGATGCGGATCCGCGTCTTATCTCTTTATGTGAGCAATTAGGCGGTACCTTACTGGCGGATGTGTATGACGATATCGCCGTAGAAGATGCCCCTTATTATGAGGCGCTGTATGGGCCGGCTCGTAACGGCATAGTAGTGCAGGATCCGCAAGCGGCCCTTGAGCAATTACAGGCCTTAGAATCATGCCCGGCGGATGTGTATCTCATTCAAGGTAACCCAGATGCCTTTGATGAAGATGTATTGCACGCCACCGAGCTGGGTAACGCCATTTGGGTGAAAAACGGCGAGCGCCAATTGCGTTATTCGCGCTTTACTACCGAGCCATTGTTTGGCCGCGCGGCGCGAGAAGCGAAAATTGGCCTGCTGAATCTTGAGCTAGAAACCAGCAACGCTCAATACGCCGACTCCGCCTTTAATCAGCAAAAACAAAGTCGCTTGTATCATCAGTTAAGCGAATTTGTTAGCCAAGGTATGCAAGATGCCTTTGGGCCAAATCCAGAAGCCGAGCTTGAGCAACTGAGTGCCAGCCAAGCGCAGCTAGATGACAATTTGGCGAACAGTCAAAGCGAACTGCAGCAATGGCAGGCCAAACGAGAGCAAGTGCGCGGCCAACAAACGCTATTGCAACGTTTATTGCCCTTGGCCGAGCACTTAAACGAGCCTGAAGCCGAAGCGCGGTTAATTGCGGCCACCGCCGAACAGGATGCCTTAACCCAAGCTCGCGACTTTATGGCGCTGCACGGCCAAAAATTAGGCCGCTTGGCGGAGCAAGTACAAGTATTACGCCAAGATCCCGCCGAATTTGAGCAGCTGCAGCAACAAGTATTGGCAGCCGAAGCCGAGCTGACCGCAGCCCGCGCCCGCACTTATGCATTAACGCAACTCGTGGCCCGTTTGCCGCATTTAGCTTATGCCGATGCGGAGCAGTTATTAGATCAAAGCTCGGCCATGAACGACAGCTTAAAAGCCAAGTTAGTGCAGGCAGAAGACGCCAGACGTAAGGCTAATCTTCGCGTTGAGCAACTCAGCGGGCGCGTAACCGATGCACTGCAAGCCCGTACCGCCTTGGTCACCGGTCACGGTGCACGTAATCAAACTTTGACTGAATTTAAAGAAGAGTTTGCCGCACTGGGCATTAGCTTGTCTGATGACATGGAAGAAAAAGCGCTCAGTAATAAGCGTGAGCGCGAAAGCGAGCTGGTGCATACTCGCAGCCGTCGTAGCCAAACCGAGGCGCAGCGCCAAGTGTGTAAACGAGAGATTGAGTCACTCAGCCAGCGCTTAGGCAAAGACGGCCAAGGTTACTTTGCGGCGCGTAAAGCGCTGGTCAATCATAAAGCCAACTGGGCGACCGTGGTACGCTTAGCCCGAGATAACGATGTAGAGCGCCGTCTCGCTAAGCCCGAGCTCGCTTATTTAGATTCTGATGAGCTGCGCTCTATTTCTGATAAAGCCTTAGGCGCGTTGCGCATGGCGGTGGCTAATGATGAAGAGCTGCGCGATGCGCTGCGCATCAGTGAAGGCCAGCGCAATACTCTGCAAAAAGTGCAGTTTTATATACTGGTATTTAGCCATCTTAAAGCGCGTATTCGTCACGATATTATTCGTGCTGACGACCCGGTAGAAGCGCTGGAAGAAATGGAAGTGGAGCTGGGCCGTTTGGCCGACGAGTTGCAACAGCGCGAAGGTCAGTTGTCATTGTCGTCCCATGAAGTGGCGGCAAAAATTAATACCATTATTCGCCGCGAGCAAAACCGTATTCGTCAACTTAACCAAGGCCTGCAAAATATCAGTTTTGGCTTGGTGGGCGGGGTGCGCTTAAACGTGAATATTCGCGACACTTATGCCCGGCTTTTAGAAGCACTGAGCGATCAAGAAGGCCGCCATCAAGACTTGTTTGGCAGCAAAGAAATGAGCTTTTCTGAGGCCATGGGCAAGTTGTTCCAGCGCATCAATCCGCAGCTTGAACAAGGTGATCGCAGCCCGCAGGTATTAGGCCAAGCGCTGCTTGATTACCGCAACTATCTGGACTTGGATATCGAAGTTCAGCGCGGTGCCGACGGCTGGTTGCGGGCAGAAAGTGGCGCGCTCTCTACCGGTGAAGCTATCGGTACTGGTCAGGCAATTTTGTTGATGGTGTTGCAAAGCTGGGAAGAAGAATCCCGTCATTTGCGTAGCCGCGAGGTATTGCCGTGCCGCTTATTGTTTTTAGATGAGGCGGCGCGTCTTGATACGCGATCCATTGCCACTTTATTTGAGCTGTGTGAGCGCCAAGATATGCAATTACTGATTGCCGCTCCAGAAAATATCAGCCCCGAAAAAGGCACCACTTATAAGCTGATCCGTAAGGTGCATGGTAAGCAAGAACAAGTGCACGTAGTAGGCTTGCGCGGCTTCGCCGGTGAGCCCGCTTAACCTTTATTATTAAGTGATAAGTTTTAGCCCCCGCAATGCAAGTTGCGGGGGCTTTTTTATGAACAGATAAGCCTGAAAATGCGAGGCAATTGAAGCTAATTGCGAGTGTTGCCTTGAGTTAAGGGTCAAACACTGCATAATGTGCCGTCATATTAACAATAAAATATTATTTAATTAAAGGTACATATAAATGAGAGAGTTATTCTTCTTCGATAACATGGTGACCCCAAAATTCATTACCATTTTATATTGGGTGCTGTTATTTTCTGCGGTTCTTGGCGGTGTGGGTATTATATTTTCTGGCAGTATATTTTCCGGCTTGATGACGATATTGGGTGGCGTTATTTTTGCCCGTATTTGGTGTGAGCTGATGGTGGTATTGTTTAAAATTAATGCTAATTTACAGAAAATTGCTGACCGCAACGTCGAATAATCACGATTTCTGTTAGGTGTCGTTGATTTAGTGAATGTTTGCATAAATAGAGCCTCATTAATGAGGCTCTATTTTTTTGTCTAAATTATTCCTGATTACGCATGAACCTCAGTCACTGTACCGTCCTGTTTAGGTTTGTTCTTTTGTAGCTGCCCGTCTCTTTAATAAAGAGGACTTCGGCAGACCAGCATAGCTGGTATTTTAAAATTCAAACATAAAAGCGTGCAGAAGTACCGTTCACCGAAGATGCTATACCTGCAAGTAATTGAATATATTGATAAATAGAATGACTGAAGTATGGCTGATCATTGTGGGTAATCAGGAAATTATTAGCATTAAGATCCAGCGGTCACTGTCTCCGCTTTATGGATACTAAATTGTCTGGGGCTAATCGCCACAATAATCAGCACCAACAAGGCGACTACCGCTAAGCCAATATACAAGCCATAAATGGCATCAAACACACTATGGCGCAGATACAGTGCGACATCTGAGGCCAGCTCCGATTGCTGTAAGTTGACTACTACATCATCGATATCTTGGGGTAAGCGCGCCCGCAGCTCATTGGGTGCTGTGGCGAGTTGTGTAGCCAAACTGCCATTAAACAGCGTGCCAAATACCGCAATACCCAAACTCTGGCCTAAGAAACGCGAAAACATATTGGCACCGGTAACCACACCGCGTTGTTGCCAGCCTACTGAGGCTTGCGCGCCCACCAATAATGGCGTCGACAATAAACCAAAGCCCGCGCCCAACAATACCTGATCAAACACCAGCACCCAAATGGGCACTTGATAGGGCAAGACTAAAAACCCTGCCGTGGCGATGAAGATCAAGATGCTACCAATTAGCGCCGTATTACGATAACCAATGCGCATATATAACTTGGCCGATAAGCTAGAAGCGGTGGGCCAGCCGATGCTAATGGCCGCCAGCACCAAACCGGCGCTAATGGCATTGAGTCCATATACAGACTGAGTAAAGGTGGGCAAATAGGCGGTGGGCACCATAATAATAAAGCCCATGCCGACCATGGCTAAATTTGCACCTGCCAGTGCCGGATTGCGCCACAACCAGCCCGGCATTATGGGCTCAAGGGCGCGAGTTTGTGTCCATACCGCAAATATCAGCAATAGCGCGGCAATGCCAAAGGCGATGAAACTAGCACTGGAAGTCCAGTCCCACGCCGTGCCGCCTTGCATCAGCGCAAAGATTAAACTGCCCACACCGGTCAAGATGGCAGCGGAGCCGAGATAATCGATGTTATGGCGTTTTTTCACCACGTCTTCATGCAAGAACGCCATCAGTAAGCCAATCGCCAACAGGCCAATGGGCAGGTTGACTAAAAATATCCAGTGCCAGGTCAGGTATTCCACAAAAGTGCCGCCCAGCATGGGGCCAGAAATGGCGGCTATGCCCCACACACTGGACAAGTAGCCTTGCACGCGGCCGCGCTCTTCTAAGCTATATAAGTCGCCGGCCAAGGTGTTAATGGTGGCCATAATGGCGCCCGCGCCCAAACCTTGCAGCCCACGAAAGGCAATTAAACTGGGCATATCCCAGGCAAAGGCACAGGCGGCAGATCCCACCAAAAACAACGTACTGCCAAAGATCAAAATCGGTTTGCGACCGTATAAGTCAGCTAACTTACCGTATACGGGAATAGTGACGGTCTGCGTCAGCAAATAAATAGAAAACACCCAAGTAAACAGCGAAAAGTCGCCTAAGTCCGCCACGATTTGCGGCACGGCGGTGGATACAATGGTTACGTCCATGGCAGCCAGCATCATAAACAGCATCAATGCAGTTAGGATCCAAGGGCGATGAGCCTGAGGGCGCTGTGTTTCGGACACATTAATTCCTTAAAAAATATCCATGGTTTAAGCAAGCAGCACAGCTTGTTTAAGCAGCAGGTTAATGAGATGAACACTATCAATACCTAACCTGCTGCTAATGAGCAAGAAAGTAGGGCGATATGTATTTATCACAGCGCAATGCTCACCTAGGCACTCATATATTCGGCCTTTTTTATGCCGATTCGCTTGAGTAAGCTAGGCTGAGTGCTATAAAGCTTTGCTTAATCAGTAACAGCGGTGGCTTGTTATTAGGGTCTGTTGACCTTTCGCGGTACAAGGAGAGACTGATGAACGGTAAAACAGGAGGCTGCGAGCGAGAGTATTGTAGCCAATGTGTGAATAAAGAGGCGCTGGATTTTGATTTTACCATGGCGTTTCAGCCGATCATTAATTGCCAATCCTTAACCATATTTGGTTATGAGGCGCTGGTGCGTGGCCTAAATAATGAGTCGGCATACTCTATTATTTCCAAGGTTAACGATGAGAACCGCTACTTATTTGATCAGCTGTGCCGAGTTAAGGCCATCGCTTTGGCAGCTAAGCTCGAGGTGAGCACTATGCTCAGCATTAACTTTCTGCCTAATGCTATTTCTCAACCTGAGCGTTGTATACGTACCACGCTTGCGGCAGCCAGAGAGCATAACTTTCCTATCGAGCGTATTATATTTGAGTTTACGGAGACCGAAAAACTTGAGGATAATAAGCATATTCAGCGGGTAATTGAATATTATCAGCAGCTAAATTTCACCACCGCCACCGATGATTTTGGCTCGGGGTATTCCGGTCTTAATTTATTAGCGGACTTTCAAACCGATATTATTAAGCTGGATATGGAGCTTATTCGTAACATCCAACAAGATAAAGTACGCCAAGTCATAGTAAGAAATTGCCTAAGTATGTTTGCCGATCTTAACGTCACGCCATTGGCCGAAGGCATAGAAACCATGAACGAATTTATCTGGCTGCGCGATGCGGGCGTTGAACTTATGCAAGGTTACTTGTTTGCCAAGCCCGGCTTTGAGCATTTGCCGGAGGTGAACTTTTCTGATTTAGCTGAATTTTCTAGCTGAGCCTGGCCGATCTCGATAGGGCTGCTGATCTCAAAGCAGGCGAGCGCTCCTCGAAAGCTGATTGTTCAAATTCTCTTTGTCGAACTAGCGCTGATGACGGTACTTATTCTCTTAGCTATCGGTACCCTCAAACATTCTCACCCTCGCATTATTAAGATGTGCTCTCATCGCGAGCTCCGCATTTTTGGCATCTCCATCTACGATATGTTTCACAATCGCGTCATGCTCATCCTGAACTAAAGTGATTCGATTATGGTCTGCAGAGCGTAATGATAGCGTCCGAGTGATATTCATTCCCTCTTTAATATTCTCACGCAGTGATTTCATGACTGTCGAGTAATACTGGTTATTAGATGCCTCGGCAATAGCAAGATGGAATTCAAAATCTTCGTCACTGGCTACCGCTTGGATGCTGTTTGCCTCTTTGATTTTTTCCGCTGCGCCAATGATGCGGTTAAGCTGAACAGCGGTACGGCGAGTAGCAGCAAGACCTGCGGCGCTGCCTTCGAGATTAGTGCGAAACTCAAAACACCGTTGAATGTCTGAAATACTGGATATTTTAGAGAATGAAAGCACGGTTTCATCAGGTCGTTTAACGACAAAGCTACCTGATCCTCTTCGGGACACAATTAAGTTGTCTTCTTTGAGACGCGTTAACGCATCTCGCAACACGGGTCGAGAAACACTGTACTTCTCGCAAAGCTTAGCTTCACTAGGCAGCTTCTCCGTCACTGGGTACTCGCCATTAATGATTGAAATCAGAATCTTCTGATAGACCATTGATGAGAGTGTCCCACCAGTGTTTGATTCTTGTATCTGCATCGCAATTGCACCCCCAAGTATGGTCATTAACATCATAAAAAGACAAAATTTGACAACGTTAACTAAGCGTTCAGCTTAACAATAAAATATGACAGCAATGCATAAATTTCTCTAGCATTGCTATTAGTACTATAAATTCGAAATAAAGACTGAATTGTCGCAAAATTTTAACATTATCAGCTGTTTTTCTGCAAGGTAAGATCTCTGCAAGCTAATATAATAGAGTGTATAACCTAGCATGAAGGATATGATTGTTACAAAAAATAACAAGTATGGTGAGCAGTGTTTTATTTGTCATTTTGTATGGGGTACAGTTTCGCAGTTTTTGGTTTATGACTACCGACCATACGCTTTAGTAAAGGGTCGTATTCTTACCCAGCTTACAGCCTCAGGATGGCTTTGGTGGCAGCCTGTCTGGCGTCTTTGCATAAGCGAGCATAACTATCCCACAGACCACAATTAGCCCACCTACAATCTGTATTCCGCCTAAAAACTGATCGAGTATTAGCCAGCCGAATATCAGTCCGGCTACGGGCTCCATGTTCATTACTGGCGCGTTGCGAGCAATATCCAAGCGCGTGATAAAGGTGAACAGTATGGAGAATGCGGTGCCATACAATACGGCCAAACTGCCTAGTGCAATCCAGCCAGTGGGGGCGGTAGGCAAGCTCATTCCGCCCGGAACCAGCCCTGCTGCGCCGACTATGGTTGTCGTGGTGAATACTACCGCAAGCGTTAGCATGCTACGTACTAAGCCGGACATGCTGTCCAGGCGATGGTCTGTAATCCACAGGGCACAAGCAAATACGCCAGCGGCAGTGAGGCTAAATAACATACCTTCTATAAAGCTGGCATCAATTTCACCGGGATTGGCGAGGCGAGACGGTAAGTCGAGCGCGAGCACCAAACCAAACAAAATAAGGCCCATCAATAAACTAGCGCGGCCCGTTGGGCGTGAACCACCGAGAGCCCAGGTAAGCAAAGCCAATAAGATAGGTGCGAGGTTAACCACCAGTAACGTTAAGGCAACTGGAATGCGTGCAACGGCGGAATAGATGCAAAAGCTTTGGATGGCAATTAATAGTCCCATCAACAACTGCCAACCCCAAGCTTGAGGCTTGAAGCGAAGTGATTCTCGCCGCCAAATGATCAAGGATACCAACGCCAGCATGGTTACCCCTGAACGGCTGAGTATGGCGAGCAATAAACCGGCGTCATGATCAAAAGCAATGCGTGCAGCCACATGATTACCGGCGAAAGAGCACGCCAGCAGGGCGAGAACCAAAACGGCGATATGCCGGGGTAATAGGGCAGACGAACTCATGACAGCAATTTCCGTTTTAGGTGGATTTACTCGCACTAAGTACTTGCAAGTAGTGATCGCAAGTAGAAGTGGCGGCTTACAACCGTATGTATAACAAGCAGACCATGCCATTCATTAGATTTATCGTATAAAGAGCTAAATCCGCTGGGTGCAAACTCAATGGTCATAAAGAGTGATTGACGGGCGAGAGGTCCAATATTTCTTATAGCAAGCTACTATTGTAGCCTAAATAAATTTTGAGCAAACATGCAATTATGAAGCATGAATACTATCACTACATTCGCAATATTACCTTTGGTAAGCTGGTAACAAACAGATAATGGGAAACATTAATATATAAAGTTATCTTGAATTTAGTCGTGTCGAAGCTTATAGCTAATCTCGTTAATAAGTAGGATAACCCAACGATCACTGTATCTCTTTATTTATTAGTTTTTATAAAAATCAAATCGACAGTCATATCGTCAGGTTATATATATTTTTATTATTTATGCGTGTACTAAGCAATTTATAATGATGATTTAACGATTTTCCATGTAAGTTTGATATTCAGCTTGGGTTTGCTCGTTAGGTGGATAAAGACCAATCACTGGCGTACCCATACGGACTTTTTCAAGTACGTAATCTTCAAACGCTTCCATTTTCACTGCTTCTTCAGCGATTTCTTCAGCAATATCGAGCGGTATCACGATAATACCGTCGTTATCACCGACTAGTACGTCACCCGGAAATACAGCGACGCCGCCGCAGCCAATGGGTACTTGGATATCAACGCCATGGTGCTTAGTTAGGTTGGTGGGTGCGCTAGCTTTTGCGCTAAAAACCGGCATCTTCATAGTCGCGGCATGCTCTGAGTCACGAATGCCCGCATCAGATACAAAGCCTGCACAATTACGGTACTCAAGACGGCTAAGCAAAATACTGCCAGCACTGGCCGCTGAAGCGTCTTGACGGCAGTCAGAGACTAAAATCATGCCTTCAGGAACTGTTTCTACGGCAAGACGCTGAGGGTGCTGAGGATCTCTGAAGGCGGCTACCGTGTCGATGTCTTCACGTGCAGGAATGTAACGTAGGGTGAATGCTTGGCCAACCATTTTTACGGTGCCGTTATTCATCTTGCTCACACCTTGAATGTAGGTATTACGCAAGCCACGCTTGAACAAAATGGTATGCAATGACGCAGTAGATGCGCGCATCAAGCCTGCTTTAGCAGTGCTAGATAATGTCTTAGTTGGTGCGTTCTCAAGTGTACTCATGTCAGTTTCTCTTTATGAATGTTGGAGTGTACGAACAGACTATAGGTGTCTTTATTGAACAAATCAAACAAATACTTACAACTTTATTTTTCTAGTGGGTAATTACGGTTTTGTTTGTTATCTTGTTGTTTTTATTGGTTTAAATGTTTATTTTATTGTGTGTGTTATTTGTTTTTACGTATTTAAGTAAATTAATTACGACTAAAAACCATTTTGGTAACTAGTTGTTTTGTTGTTTGAGGTGTCTTTGCCTACGTGATGGAGACGTAGGTCATTTCAATGTATTGCAGGTTGATCGCAGGCGAGGATCAATGAGTGAGATCCCAGCCTGCGAAGTGAGCGACGTTACTCGCGTATACCGTTTAACAAGCGCGAAATAGCCAGCGGGTTGTCGTCTCTGAGTGCCTCAGGTAATAACATTTGCGGCAGATCTTGGTAGCACACTGGGCGCAAGAATCGGTAAATAGCCGCGGTTCCAACGGAGGTGCTCCGGCTATTCGAGGTTGCAGGCCAAGGGCCGCCGTGAACCATTGCTTGGCATACTTCAACACCCGTGGGCCAGGTATTGGCGAGAATTCTGCCGGCCTTACGTTCAAGAGTGGGTAACAGCCTCTTAATGGCGTCGTGGTCGGCTTCATCCATGTGCAATGTGGCGGTCAACTGGCCTTCAAGGTGCTCCAGTACTTCTTGTAGCTGCGTCATATCCGAGCATTCGATAATTAGCGAGCAGGAGCCGAAGACTTCGGCGTGTAGCCTTTCATCACTGATAAAGTCTGTCGCACTGGCCAAAAACAGCGTGCTATGGCACGGGCTTTTTGACTCGGTAGGGAGGTTGCTAGCAGCAATCTCGCTAACTTTTCCACTGTCACGCAATTGCTTAAGCCCCGCGCTGTAAGCTGCGTAAATACCAGGAGTCAGCATGGTTTGTGGTGCACTGGTACTGACGGCATCAGCTGCGGCCGCCATGAAACGACCAAGCGCCTCACCTTTTATAGCCAAGATCAACCCCGGGTTGGTGCAAAACTGTCCAGCCCCCATATTAAGTGATGCAATAAAGGCGTGCCCCAGAGCGTCAGCTCGGGCTTCTAATGCCGCCGGCATGAGGATTACCGGGTTTATGCTGCTCATTTCGGCATAAACTGGAATGGGTTGTGGGCGATTGTTAGCGGTGTGCATCAGTGCGGTGCCGCCGCTACGTGAGCCGGTAAAGCCAACAGCCTGAATACGAGGGTCGGTAATGAGTGCTTGGCCCAGATCGTTACCCGCCCCGTACAGTAATGAAAATACGCCCTCGGGAAGTTTACAAATCGCCACCGCTTTTTGCACCGCACGACCTACCAGCTCGGAAGTGCCGGGGTGAGCTGAATGAGCTTTAACAATGACCGGACAACCGGCAGCGAGTGCCGAGGCGGTATCGCCACCGGCTACTGAAAAAGCCAGAGGAAAGTTGCTGGCGCCAAAAACAGCTACTGGGCCCAACGCTATTTGTCGTTGGCGCAGATCGCTACGAGGGTGGGGGCTGCGATCCGGGAGTGCTGAGTCAATGCGAACATCTAGCCACTCGCCGGCACGAATAACGTTAGAGAAAAGCCGTAATTGACCACAAGTCCGGCCACGCTCACCTTCTAACCTTGCACGTGGTAGGCCGGTTTCAAGCATGGCGCGTTCGATCAGAACGTCTCCAAGCGCTTCAATTTCCGTCGCAATTGTCTCTAGAAAATCCGCTCGGTCAGTTAATGTCGTCTCGCGATAACTGTCAAATGCCGACCATGCTAACTGACAGGCCAGTTCAACCTCACTCATAGAGCCACTGCCATAGCCCGGCTCTATGCGTTGGCCGGTAGCAGGGTTGATGGCGTAAATTGGCTTACCGGTCGCTGCGATAGATTGTTGACCGATAAGCTGGTGTCCTTGGAGATCCATAAAAGTATCCTAAAGAGAGTTGAACAAAGCGCCCCTGCCTAATTCACAAGGGCGTAACCACGCGCTGCACCATTAATAGCTAACAGCGATTACGGGCACATCTGTCCGCCGTTAACGTCAATCACTTGACCGGTGATGTAGCCGCTCGCCTGATGTGAAGCCAAAAACAGGTACGTAGGTGCACATTCTTCGGATGTACCGAAACGGCCCATAGGGATTGAGTTGCGGATCTTTTCTTTCAACTCGGCGCTTTTGTCTTCATGGAATGCGGTGTCGATGGTGCCAGGTGCTACCACGTTGAAACGGATATTGCTGGCGGTGAATTCTTTCACCCAGTTACGATGCAAATTGTGAATGATCGCTTTAGATCCACCATAGAGGCATGCGCCTAGGCCACCACCTTCACGGCCCGCAATGGAGCCTGTGCTGATCACCGCCGCGGTGTTGCCGCTCTTAGCTGCAGAAGCTTTGAGGTGGGGAATGGCATACTTGGTGGTCATAACAACCGAACGAATGTTCAGGTCAAAAACCAGGTCATAAGCCGCGTCATCAAGGTTTTCAAGGCCAACACGTATGCCTAAGCCGCCCGCGTTATTAACTAACACATCCAGTGCGCCGAACTGCCCTACAAATTCGCTAACCAGTGCGGCACATTCCTCACTCCGGCTGAGATCGTGCTTAAAGTAGGCAAAGCTAGCACCTAGGCTTTCAAGTTGAGCAATTGCCTGCTCTGCATCAGCGTCCAGAATGTGACTGTTGATACCCACCACAGCGCCTTGCTTGGCGAACTCCAACGCGGCCGCTAAACCGATACCTTTAGTTGAGCCGGTAACTAAAATTTTCTTATTTTTCAGATCGTTAAACATATTAATTCCTTGGGTTTTAAGTTGGCTTCACTGGGTGTGAATGCTGCGAGTACTCAGTTGCTACAGGGGTTAGACGTTCACAATATAGCGTAGGGAGACGGAGGTGGCAAACAAATAATTACAACTAATGAGTGGTGGGCGTTATACTGATTATACATTCTCATTAGTCATTGAAATTTCTTAAAATAGATGAATTGCATATGTATATTTAAGCTTAACTGTAATTAAAACAGCATCTTACATTCTTTTTTCTGTTTGGTTCTGCTTCTGCCTCATCATTTTATTATCCTTTACGATGATTTTTTGTGACATGTGGTTAATAAATAAAATACATAGTTGTAAATACTTGCAAATTGTTTTTGCCGCGTTGATACTGCTTGAGGCGAGTCGGGCACTTTGAGGTAGCACACCTGCCATTCGTTTTGTATGAGGCTCCACACCACATTTTTTGCGGTGTATACGAACCCCAGACCTGCTAAACCCTATAAAATAATGAGGTTTTTAAATGTATAAACTATCTAATGTTCTCTGCGCCACCGTACTGACTGTTGCTGCTGGTAGTGCTTACGCTGCAGCTGATTATCCATCTAAGCCGATTACTTTGATTGTGCCTTGGTCTGCTGGAGGTGGCTCAGATGCCGTAGGCCGTCAACTGGCAATGGGGCTTCAAAAGGAGCTTGGTCAGCCGGTCAATGTTGTTAACAAAACCGGCGGGGCTGGCGTCATTGGGCACATGACCATGAAAAGAGCGAGACCCGATGGTTACACTTTGGGATTGGGTACTGCTGAAATAGCCACCTATAAGCACATAGGTACGGCGGATATTTCATATACCGACTTCACGCCTATCGCTTTGCTTAACGTCGATTACGCCAGCTTTACTGTAAATACTGACTCGCCTTGGAAAAATCTAAGCGAGGCGTTGGCCGACCTCAAAGCAAAACCTAATACTTATACCGTCTCGGGTTCTGCTCCGGGTGCTGCCTATCACCTGTCGTTTGCCGGTTTTATTGATCAGCAAGGTATCGATCCTCAAACTATCAACTTAGTGCCCAGCGAAGGTGCCGCTCCCGGCTTACAAGAGCTCGCAGCCAATGGTGTTGATATTGTTTTTAATTCACTGCCAGAAACTGAGTCTATGAGTAAATCAGGCCGGATCCGTACACTCGCGGTACTGTCGAATGACCGCTTGAGTACCTTTCCGGATGTGCCTTCTGCAAAAGAAGTAACCGGTGAAGAGTGGGTTCAAGGCTCGTGGCGTGGTTTGGTTGGGCCAGCTAATTTGCCAGAGGATGTGGTCGCTCGCTTATCAATAGCTGCGGATAAGGTTTTCAACTCAGAGATGTTTCAAACCTTTATGGTCGGCCGTGGATTTGGTCCTGTATGGGCTGATGCCGCTGGGTTTGAGGCATATATGAAAGAACAAGATGAAAAGAATGCAATAACGATTAAAAAACTTGGTCTGGCCAACTAAGCCTAAACAACTCAGAGGACAGCCGTATGCGCAGTAATGACAAGATCACAGGGTTAGTGACAGTACTATTTGGGGTGTTGGTAATAACTAACTCCAGAGGACTGGTTAATTTACCGCAGCAGGAATATGGGGCAGGAACCTTCCCTGTCGTTATTGGAGTGTTATTAATCGCGTTTGGTGGGCTGTTGACGGTTCGAGGATTGCGTAATAACGGTCCTTGGATGGTGTGGGCAAATGAAGTACCTATCATACGTTTTTACTTAACCTTATTGGCAATAGTCGCGGCAATCATTGTCTATATATTGTTGACGCCAGTACTCGGCTTTCCTGTGGTGGCAACTGTGCTGCTTAGCCTATTGTTATATTTCTTTTATCGGCCGAGCTGGACCATATCTATTATTACTGCTGTGGTTTCTACTGCTGTTATCTGGGGGGTATTCGGTCGCCTGCTACAGGTGCCGCTGGAACTGGGTATCTTAGAGAAGGTGATTTACTAATGGATAGTTTCCTCGCTGCTACCTCAATGGTGTTCACGTGGGAAGTGATGTTTATCATTCTCGCCGCATCAATATTTGGGCTCTTTATGGGCGCCATTCCGGGACTGACGGCCACCATGGCCACCGCGTTATTAGTGCCGGTTACCTTCTTTATGGAACCTTTGCCAGCGATTGCTGCGATAGTTTCAGCCACCGCAATGGCCATCGTTGCAGGAGATTTACCCGGTGCGCTGCTACGTATGCCAGGGACGCCTGCATCAGCTGTATATACTGATGAAGCCTACCTTATGGGTAAGCAAGGGAAGGTGGGGGTCGCCCTTGGCCTTAATGTTACTTGCTCTATGATTGGTGGCGTGATCGGCGTTATATGTTTGGCGACACTTGCTCCGCTTATCGCTGATTTTGCAATACAATTTACCAGTGATGAGTACTTCTGGCTCGCGTTACTAGGGTTGTCTTGTGCCATTTTGGTGTCGGGCGGTGACCCATTAAAAGGTGCAATATCGATGTTTGCCGGTTTGGCTATCTCCATGGTGGGTATGGATAGCGTTTCAGGCCAAACTCGTTTTACATTGGGTAGTTATGACTTGCTGGCGGGTATTTCTATTTTACCGGTACTGATTGGCTTGTTTGCAATTTCAGAGCTGATCCGGCGCATGCCGGAAAGTAAAAATGCACGCCCGCAAGTTCAAACACAGGTCAAAAAGCCATTCGCAGGTGTAGGTTCACTGCTTTGGAAGTACAAATTTGGTGTTGCCCGAAGCGGGGTGCTGGGTACCTTGATTGGCGCGCTGCCAGGAGCAGGGGCTGACATTGCCTCATGGATTAGCTACGCCATTGCGCGCAAGTTTTCGCGTACGCCTGAAAAATTTGGCACTGGCCACCCAGAAGGGCTGATCTCTGCTAGCTCTGCTAATAATGCATCATTATCCGGTGCTTATATTCCTGCACTGGTATTTGGTATTCCTGGCGATACTATTACGGCGATTATTATTGGTGTTTTGATGACGAAGGGCATCACACCCGGGCCTGATGTGTTTGTTAACGAAGCACCATTAGTGAACGCTATCTTTATGGTGTTCATCGTTGCTAATGTGCTGCTGCTTCCGCTGGGATTTTTAGCAATCAAAGGGGCGCGGCATATACTCTCAATACCTTCTGGTGTGCTATATCCATTGATTCTGGTTTTTTGCATGGTGGGTGCGTTTGCCGCTAATAATTCGATGTTCGATATCTGGATTATGCTGGCATTCGGCTTGCTTGGTTTTGTTATGTCAGAGAATGATTTCCCAGTTGGTCCTTTAATTCTTGCCGTTATTCTTGGGCCTATTATAGAAAGTAACTTTATGCGGTCGATAATTAAGGCAAATGGAGATTTAACCGCATTTGTAGAACGGCCTATCGCGACAGTGCTGGCCGTGGCTGCGGTGCTGATTTGGGGGATGATTGTAGTGAATGGTATTGCAGCAACTCGCCGTAAAACTAATATGTCATTTAGTTAATAAATGGCACGCAAGGTTTATGTGTTAGCCCTTCTAAATCAGAAACTTAAGCCGAACCGCTAGCGCCGCACAAAAAAGGCCACGCAATTGCGTGGCCTTTAACGTTATAAAAACGAACTCATGACTAACTAGTCGTCGTTGTCATTGGGGGCATCATCACTGAGGTGTGATGCAGCAGTGGGTTTAGCTTTCAGCTTCACGTTCAATGGCTTAGCTTGGCGTTCTTCAGTGGCAGCCTGTTCAACCGCGTGCTCCATAAGTTGCACGTTCGCGGCGGGTGCCGAGCCTGCTTTATCTACACCAAAATACACAGTGCTGTGCGGGAACGGAATTTCGATACCGGCCTGCTCAAAGTACTGCTTCACTAAGCGGTTATAAGCGCGACCCACGGCCCATTGCATACCCGGTGTGGTTTTAATACGCACCCGAATATTCACCGAGCTGTCGGCCAAGGCCACTACTCCTGACACTTCCAGTGCATCCAGCACTTCGCGCTTCATGTCTTGACTGGCGGCTAGTTCATCAAAGGCAAGCTGCAGCTGGTTAATGGCCGCATCTATGCTCTCGCGATACGCCACACGGTATTCGCCCACATGATAACCAAACTCACGCATGTAGTTAGACACCGTATCCACGCTAGAGAAGGGAATAATGTGGTAAGTACCGCTTAAGTCGCGAATGCCCACTGAGCGAATACTGAGCTTCTCGGCGGTGCCGGTAATGCCCGCTAAGGTCACCACATCACCGGTATTCATGGCATTTTCGATTTGAATAAACACGCCGGTAATAATGTCTTGCACCAGCTTTTGTGCACCAAAACCAATGGCCAGGCCCAGCACACCGGCACCGGCAATAAGCGGACCAATATTAATGCCAATTTGTGAGAGGGCAATCATAAAGGTCATGGTGGCCAAGGTAATGGCCAAGGCGTTTCTAAACAGCAGTAACAGCGTTTGCGCGCGTGCAGAAGGCTGACCGGATCCGGTTTCTGGGTTCAGTTTATGCTCAATCAAGCTGGCTAATAATACCCATAGCAGGGCGGCGACCGCCAAAATAATGGCTACGGCAATCACTTTACTCATAAGTTTGCCGCCGGCTTCAGACTCATACCAGGCGTTTAAATCCACGATGTACCAAGCATTCAGCACTAATAGCACCGCCATGCTCACTATGAGTATCCGCAAAAAACGCAGCGCCGTGGGCACATAACTATTAATGCGCGGCTCCAGCAACGGCAGTTTGCGGCGCAAATCGTCAGATAAGCTAATGTGACGGCCGATGGTTTGGCTGAGCAAAGTGGACAACAAAATGGCCACCACAATCACTGCCAGCGTTTTCAACGTGGCATACAGCACAAAGGGCAATGCTTCGGCGGGGCTGAGTAACGTCAGCACAAACACGGTAGCAAAGTAGGCCAGTGCAATTAAATGCCAAGTACGGGATAACAAGATCAGGCTAAATTGCCCGGCAGAGAGGGTACTTTTTTCAGCTTGCAGTCGAATCGCCCGGCGCAGTCGCAGACGGTTCTTTAGAATTACGATCACTGCATAAATAAAGGCTATCAGCATAATTAAGGTATTAATGGCTTGGCTCAAGGTGGGAGACACATTAATGTTCACCAAGGGCTCCAATACCATAACCCCATAGCCCACTAAGCCGATCAGCAGCGCAAACCAGCGGTTCCAGTAGCGGGCTTCTCGTCCGTTGATGGGCAATAAACGCAGACCGTCATAACCCGACGAGAACAAGACTCTTAAGCCGGCCTTCAATAACTCAATCACCAAAAAGGCATTTAAAAATAATGAAGCCTGGGTGGTGAGCTCACCGGTTTGGCCGATCACAAAGGTGGCAATCAAGCTCCCCGCGGCATACGCCAAACCGAGCGCCAATATATCCACCACCGCCGCAACAGCTACCCCGACCACCAACCGCAACACCGGCGTTTTGCTTGAGCTGTGGGCTTCGTTGGTAGCTTCATCGTTATGAGCAACGGCAATATGTTCATGAATGCTTTCACTATTACTTTCACTATTGCTTTCACTGTGGCGTGACCAATGGCTTAAGCGGGTAAAGATAGGGCGGGCCAAACGTCGTAACAGCCAAAATATGACCCAAGTGGCGATAATCACCAAACCCAGATTAATGCTGGCGCTAACAAACTTACTCATTTTAAAGTTGCCGTTATCGCCATCTATATCGCCCATCAACAGCGATTGGATAACGTTGGCCAAACTATGAAACTGTTTGCCCATATCACCGGCAATGTTGCGGGTGGTGTCGGCGAGTTGTTTAGTCTTCGAGGGCTCATCCGTTTGCTCGCTAGGCGATGCTGCGGGCGAGTCTTGCGCTGCTTGGGTTTGTGATGCTGGCAGTTTTTGTTGCTCAGACAGTAAGTGCAGCTGCTCAATAAGCTGAGTACGGGTTTGCTCATTTTCTAGAATTTCAGCAAGCGCATCATAAGGAGCAGGAGAGGGTGGAGTTGCGCTTTGTGCATGCGCCACGCTCATTAATGGAGCACAAAGCATCCATAAGAGTAGCAGCGTGAGAGATTTCAATTGGTTCACCAGTGGCCTCCGATCGGCGGTCAGCGTTATGGGTTAGGAGTGAAGATGCTGGCATTGCTTATGCTAGAGAAGCAATGCGATGGGCTAGGGTAACACAGCATTTATCGTCATGTTAGTTATCAAATACTTACGATTATTGGTAGCACACAAAATGCTAAGTGCACTAAGTAGTTTGCGGCATTTATACGAAAATGATCCTAGAATTAGCGCAGTAATGATGCTCTCAACTAACAGTAAGAGCCCTAAGCACACTGGTAGACTAGTTTGAGTCATTTGGCTGGGAAATATTAAATAAAGATAATTTTTAATCTGTAATTCCCTTTTTTTGCGGTCTAGATCACTGTTTGTGAGCTATTATTTAACGGTTTATGAACAAAGGCGTAACCTTAAAGCAGGGTTAGGTTGTAAGCCAAACTCTAACTACCAAACCCACACTACCAAGCTCTCAATATAGGTTATGCAGGACAACGGCATCAGCACACTATTTGCCCTATGCCTACTCACTGGGCGCTAACATGAAACAGCCGCTGGAGATAAAAGAATATGGAACCAACTCGAGGTGTAAGTAGACGCGCAGTATTATCTTGGATTGGTAAAACCGCCGGCGCCGCCGCTATGTATCAGGCGATGACCACCCTAGGTTTTGCCAGTGAATCTAAATTTGATAAAGACAACTACCAACTCTCGGGCGAGGCCCCTAAAGGCTCGACCGTCTTGATTTTAGGCGCAGGCCTAGCCGGTATGACCGCAGCCTATGAATTACGCAAAGCCGGTTATAATGTTAAGTTGTTGGAATACAACCAAAAAGCCGGCGGGCGTTGTTGGACCTTAAGAGGAGGGGACTCTTACACCGAATTAGGCGGTGCTAAACAAGAGTGTAAATTTGATGAAGGTTTATATATCAACCCCGGCCCGTGGCGCATTCCTTACCACCACCATGCGGTGTTGCATTACTGCAAACAGTTTAACGTGAAGCTGGAAGTCTTTAGCCAAATTAACCATAACGCCTATGTGCACAGCTCTAAAGCTTTTGGCGGCAAGCCGAAGCGCTATCGTGAGGTGAACGCAGACTTTCAAGGGCACATTGCAGAATTGCTGGCCAAGTGTGTAAACCAAAAAGGCCTAGACGATGCCATGAGCAAAGATGATACCGAGCGGCTGCTATTAGTGATGCGCCAATGGGGATCGCTCAACGGTGATGACAAATACGTGAAGTCTGTAGAAGCCAGCTTAATGCGTGGCTACGATGTCATGCCCGGCGGCGGCCTAATGCCAGCTGAACAGTACGGCGAGCCCATGGGCGGCATAGAGTTGCTCAACTCCGACTTATGGCAGCATCTACAAACCGGTAACCTGTTTGAATACCAAAGCACTATTTTTCAGCCCATCGGCGGCATGGACATGATTGCCAAAGGCTTTGAAAAAGAAGTGGGTAGCCTTATTCGCTATAGCAGTAAGGTCACCAAAATCCACCAGGATGATAAAGGCGTTACTGTCAGCTATGTAGACAGCGAAAAGCCCGGCGACACCATGACCGAGTCTGCGGACTGGTGCGTGTGTACTATACCATTGTCGATTCTGGGCCAGATCCCCGCCAACTTTAGCGGTAAGTTGAGCAGTGCCATTCGCGCCGTCCCTTATGATACCAGTGTGAAAGTGGGCTTGCAGTTTAAGCGTCGCTTCTGGGAAGAAGATGAACATATTTACGGCGGCATCAGCTACACGGATCTACCGATAGAGATGATCAGTTATCCCAGTACCGATTTTCACTCCGGCGGTAAAGGTGTCTTGCTGGGCGGCTATTTGTGGGATGCGAACTCCTACGAATTTACCGCCATGTCACCCGAAATGCGAGTGAAAAAAGCCCTCGAGTATGGCGCACAAATACACCCGCAATATAAGGAAGAGTTTGATAACGGTATCGCGGTAGCTTGGCACAAAGTGCCGTGGACCAACGGTTGTTATGGCCTATGGACGCCGGAATCACGAGAAGCCCATTACAAAAACTTATGTGAAATTGATAACCGCATCGTATTAGCCGGTGAGCACGCCTCTTATATTCCCGCGTGGATGGAAGGCGCAATCTTATCGTCACTGGATGCCGTTAATCGCTTGCACGCTCATGCCCAAGCCGCCAAAAAAGCCGAAGCTTAATAGGAGTTAATGATGAAAAAATTAACCACATCCGCTCTTATGCTAGCCGCCAGTTCTTTGATGAGCGTTGGGGCGTTAGCAGGTACTCCCAGCGTATCTGAGAGTGGCCAGTTTGAGCAAAAAACCGGTGAAGAGCTGTATAGCAGCATTTGCCAAGGCTGCCACATGGAAGACGGTAAAGGCGTGCACACGGGCGCCGGTTTTTATCCGGCCCTTGCCAATAACCCTAAGCTCAGCTCCGCAGGTTATCCCATATATGTGCTAACCAATGGTTTTGGCGGCATGCCGAGTTTTAAGAGTTACCTCTCAGACGAGCAGATAGTTGAAGTTGTAAACTATGTGCGCACTCACTTTGGTAACGACTACTCAGAAAAAGTCACCATTGAAGAGGTAAAGGCGGTCACTAAACGCTAAACCAAGCGGCGCTAAGCGAAAGTTTGGCGCCGTAAATAGGGCGCTTAACCAAATATCCATTTATTCATACATGCATAAAATATGTAACACTTATCTAACCCTTTAAGGAGCTTAAATGAGCACACTGATTTCTGGCTACAAAATGTCCGGTCTAGCCATGGGCCTCATGATGCTGACTGCCGCAAGTTCAGCTCAAGCCGCAGAAGGTGAGCTAATTCGCCATAAACTCCCAAACTCTGATTTTCCTATTTCATTGGCGGTAGAAGTACCGGCCAATAAAACAGTGGTGCACTTAAGCGGTCAAGTGCCTACCGTGATTGACGAGAAAGCCGACCCTAACAGCTTAAAAGCTTTCGGCACCATAGAAGAACAAACCGTCTCTACTTTAAAGGCTGTCGAAAAAAGCTTAGAGAGCCTCAACCTCACTATGGGCGATGTGTATCGCATGCAGGTGTTCTTGGTGGCAGAAGAAGGCAAAGTTGATTTTTCTGGCTTTATGAAAGGCTACACTCAGTTTTTTGGTACTAAAGAGCAGCCTAACTTACCGGTACGCTCAGCAGTAGAAGTAGCTGCACTGGTTAACCCAGGCTGGTTAATCGAAATTGAAGTCTCCGCCGTACGCCCTTAATTTACATTATGTAATAAGTTTACAGCGTTATTGAAGAGCTGCCGCCTTATGAAAATAAGGCGGCTTTTTATTGTCTATAGCATGGGCAAACATATCGCGCTTATATTCTCAGTCGACATTGCTTATAATCAACCAGCTTCATTTGGGTTTAAAGTTTCGTTGCAATAGCGGTTGTAAATCAAGCCGTTAAGCAGGTGACCAAGGTTAAGTTAAATCGGAAATGAGGCAGTAGTCGCCTACAAGGCTCGGCGGTAGCCTGCCAGCTCGCCATCTGTTTTCGCATAAATCACGGGTGAAGAGCTTAAAAATAGCGGTAAACCTTAGTTTTAAAGAGCCTAAACAAGGCAAATTACACGGTCGCAGCGTAGTAGTACCTGCGTTTGAGGCATTAGGCATATCAACATTCAATTACGGAAAGTTTATGAAAAAATTTGCTGGCATTTTAATAATGACTGTTTTTTTCTCTGGATATGCTTCTGCAAAGTGCGATAGAGATGAACAAACCATTTTCTCCTGTCTCACAGGTAAAAGTAAGCTGATCGAAGTTTGCGATGCGGGAAAGACTGTCAGTTATTCTTTTGGTTTTCCGAATTCAAAACCAGAAATTGTTGTAACCGTTCCACGTAATAAAGCCAGCACATACCAATGGGAAGGCATTGGCCGTTACATCACCTATTCTGTAAATATTCCGAACGGCAACACAGATTACAACGTATTTTGGTCAGTCGATAAGCTGTCTGACGAACATGCCGTCGAGGCAGGGGTAAATGTAGAAATCAACCAAGAATTGGTTGCTACCGTTAAATGCGTTGGTGAAAAAAGCATCGTTCAAAATATTGAAGGCATTGAGCTCCAACGAACAGAATGAGTACCTAACAAGAGCTCAAGAGCGTTGGCATTTTCTGTCAGTAGCATTACGCATGTGCACACTTAGGCATGCAGCGAGTTGCCCATGTCAGTAGCTGCCAACCTGATGCTGGCGGCTCGTGTAGTGCTTAAAAATCAGTATTTAGTGCTGGGTGTTTAGCTAATCCTCATCGTGGTTTTTTAACATGATCATTATGAGCGTCTGCTCTGGTTATCAACTCCAGTTAGCGTGTGGTTGTTATTCGAGCGGAGCTCAGCTCTACCAGCGCCTCATGTGCATGACTTACCCGTTCCAGATCATGCTCGAATGTTATTTCCTGTTGTGCGCGTTTGAAGGAGAGGTTCGCCCACTTGCAAGCGGCGTTCCTTAAATCTGGGTCTTCTGTTTGAACGAGCCAGGCGAGTGATTTCTGTATCCATATCCCAACTTCCGCCGAGCCCACTCCATCTCTGCAAATAGCTGCGTATGAATCCTCAAGAACATCGTTCACATCGAGTGGTGTCACAAACACTCGTTCTAGTTCCGGCTCTATAAGTTCATCGTCTGGTAGCGAACTATTCCAGTCGCGAATTATTCGTGACATCCGGATGACGATATCGATGGCAGTTCCTGGATCATTGATCCCAGGTGAAAGTGCCCTTGAGCCAATCTCGGACATTGCGATCAGTCCAAAGCGCGGGTCATTGCCAAACGTGCGGCGATCGCCAAGGTCGAAAGCTCCAAGGAGGTCAGACATATCCAGCTCCGTATTGGCAGATACGGATTGCACTGTCAGTAATTTGCGCTGCGGATGTATGAAAGCACCGGGCAAGCTTTGAAGGTAGATGAAAGCGTCGTTGTCCTTGGCCCATTGATTCAACCGACCCGTGTCAATTTGGCGAATGAAACCAAACTGTTCCGAGAAGAGATCTATACCGCCCTCCGGGATTTTATCCACGGGCTGTCCTCCCAGTGGAGCGCTGCGAGGCCAGAGCTGAAAAGCTTCACGCGTTGCCGTATCGACCTTTTCTATCGTGTTACCCATGCGTCCGAGACGAGCGATATTGTCGACCCAGCGAACAAACGTCACTACGACCCAAGCAAAAATCGAAATAGTCAGGAGAAAAATTACAAAGCGTCCGGCGACAGCAAAATAGCCAATCTTGATTGCGATAATCCCAACTATGCTAAAAATGAATGCCCCTATGAAGCTGGACAGGGCCGTCTGTGATAAGCCATCTGAAATAATCAAAGTAAATGCTCTCGGCGTCGCGCTGCCTCCTGCTGATGCATAGGCTGATACCATTGAAGCCACCGCGAAGGTAGCAACGCCTAACATGCTAGCCGAAATGACCGTCAATAATTTTTCGATGGTTTCGATGCTGATGTCGGGAACCGTATTCTGGTTCGGTAAACTATCCGCAAAATGTGATACCAATACAGCAAGCACAGCCAGGAATGCATAGCCGAGTGGCTTAATCCAAAGCTTTTCCTGCAAATTTTGAATCGTGAACTTGATTTTATTACGGATCATCTTGAGCACTCCAACTGGGCTTCCTGCGTGGTGGGTTGCCGTCTTTATACTAAAATTCGTAGGCGATGCACTACTTTATTTTCACGAACACAACAATTTTAGTCTGGTAGGTTTATTTGATTTCGCAATCTGCTTAAATTGTAGTTATTGGGTGGGTTATATTGTTGTGGTTAGTCACCAACGGAGGGTCTTTTCATGTCGTCTAATTCGATTGCCCGTCTTTCCATTTTTCAGCCAGGGATAAACTGCGCAGCGGTAGAACTCGCAGATCATGTATCGGTTATCATAGATGGTGAGGAATATTTCGCTGACCTTCAAGAAGCGTTATTGGCTGCTAAGCACCAAGTTGTATTTATCGGTTGGGATTTCGATACTAGGGTCAGTTTACAAGGTGGAAACGGATCAGAAAGCCTCCGCGCTTTCATTGTCCGTCTGCTCAAAAGGAATAAAACCCTACGCATTTATATTTTGAAATGGAACTTTGGCGCCTTAAAGATTCTGCTTCGCGGACGAATGATTTTCACCATAGTGCGTTGGATGTTTAGTAATCGTTTAAGAATTAAGTTTGACGGGATGCATCCAATTGGCGCGAGCCATCATCAAAAACTCGTGATAATCGATGGTGGTATGGCATTTTGCGGAGGCATAGATGTCACCAGCGGAAGGTGGGATACGCGCGAACACCTAGAGAACGATCCTCGACGGGTCTCGCCGGACGGCGAGCCTTTAGAACCCTGGCATGACATTTCGATGGCACTGAGCGGACCCGCCGCGAGCCGATTGCACGATCTGGCCTCAGAGCGGTGGGAGCGGGCCACCGGAAAGCCTTTACCAACAGTCGAGAATGCGGCGCATTGGTCTTTGCGAAAACCGTCCGACTTCGAGTCTGTCACAGTCGCGATAGCGCGAACTCGCGGAGAGTTTCGTGACGTGCAATCGATTAGAGAAAATGAGGCTCTGTTTCTCGATATGATAGCGACAGCGAAAAATTTCGTTTACGTCGAAAACCAGTACTTCGCATCAAGAACTATTGCGGCCGCCATCGCTCGCCGTCTTAAGGAGGAAGACCCACCAGAGTTTGTTGTTATTATGCCGCAGACCGCGGACGGTTGGCTGGAACAGGTTGCGATGGATACGGCGCGTAGCCAGTTAGTAGCGATGTTGGCCACGACGGATGCACACCAGCGGTTTCGTATTTATCATCCTTTTACTGAAGGCGGTACCCCTGTTTACGTGCACGCCAAGCTCATGATTGTAGACGACCGAATCATTCGCATCGGATCCTCAAATATGAACAACCGCTCGCTTGGATTTGATAGCGAGTGCGACGTAGCGATTGATGCAAGTGCCAACAGCGGCCAGAGTATAGAGACGAAGATCAGCGAAATCCGTGCTGGTTTAATTGCCGAACATCTCAACACCCCCATCGAAGAGGTACATCGCCTCCTGCTCGGCAAAGGTAAGATGATCGCCGCTATCGAAACATTGAGGGGAACAGGGCGTTCGCTTCGACCTTTCGAGCAGGAGGATAATGACGAATTAGCGGCATATGTGGCTTCTCAGAACTTACTTGATCCAGTAGGCGAGGATCAGCAGCAATGCGAGAGCCTTAGCGGAAGCCGGCGGTTACATCGACGCATTTGGGATAAAATAAAAAAATGAATTAAAGGGGGTAAAGCCCTTTTTAAGCCTAGGCCCTGTCTTCTGGTCCTAAATTAGGGAACCCTTACCCGCCCTAACTAACGAGCAACCCATGTGAATTGGTTTGATTTCCTTAAGGTATCTAAACTTGAAAGATTCGAGTTTGATGTATTGAGGAGGCTCCCGCTACTGTACACATTTTGGGGGCGGCGAGTGCCCATGCCAGCCGCTGCCAACATTGCTGGCGCATGCAGATGAACACTGCCACATAAGTTATACGTGACTACTTATGTCTATTGGATTAGCCAATGTGTACCGCCTGTTTTAACATACGTTAACCTCGCAACAGCCAAGGCACTAAACTTTAAAAACCTATGGAAAAACAAATTGTGAGTACTCAAAATATTTATCATAAAACCGCTAGTCTTTTTCCGTGGATGATTATGATCTTGATGTCGTCAGTGACCTTTGTAGGGATACTGTCGGAGTTGATGCCCTCGGGTGTTCTCCCATTAATGATGGCTGATCTCAATATTAATGAGATTCAAACAGGTAATTTGGTTGGCTATTATGCAATTGCTTCAGCGATATTTGCAATTCCTCTCATTTCAATGACGATGCAATTCAATCGCAAGCACTTGTTGCTGCTTTTGTTGAGTGGATTTTCCGTTTCAAACATTATCGTAGGACTCGTTCACGATTATAACGTTATTGTTTTTCTTAGGATTATCGGAGGCATTTGTGCAGGGGTGATGTGGCCAATGATTGCAGCCTACGGGATGCGGTTGGTAGATGAGAAACATCATGGGAAGGCGATTGCGGTCATTATGGCGGGCACCACGTTGGGAATTAGTATTGGAATGCCCATAATGACTACTATTGGGAATGAATATGGCTGGCGAGCTGAGTTCGTTGGCCTTGGAGTGGTTATTCTTGCCATTGCAGTTATTAGTTTATTTGCTTTGCCTTCAATACCCGGAGAAAAGCTCACCAAAAGCTCCTCACCTTTTGCCGTGTTAAGGAATCCAGCTGTTCTAGTCATTCTATTGCTTACCCTGCTTGGCGTTACCGCACATTATGGTGCCTATGTGTACATCACCAGCCTTGTTGATGAAATTGATCTAGCGGGAGGCATTGAAAGTGCCTTATTGTTTTTTGGTATAGGTTCCATGATTTCTGTTTTGTTGGCTATAAAACTTACCGACAAATATCTGAGACTATTAACCATCACTATGTTTGCATTACTTATTATTTCTATGATCACGTTACTGATGTTTGGTAGAACAATAGGGGTGGGGCATGTTGCTTTCTTTTTGTGGGGGCTTTCGTTTGGCCCATTAGTTACCTTAATGCAGGCAGCGGTCAGCAGACAGGTAGAAAACGCTAAAGATGTTGCCACGTCAGTACAGTCCTCTGTATTCAATCTCTCCATTATGATCGCATCTTCTGCTGCAGGGCTACTTCTGGGAGTTTATTCTCCGATGAGCTTGGTGTACTTTGCCGTTGTTTTATCTATTCCGGGTATCATCATCTCATTTTTTGCGAAAAAGACGTTAAGTAGATCGCTTTAGAAAAATTTCCGCCCAGAAGGTGAGTCTTCGTGGGCACTGGAAACCGTCGACGAATAAAATAGTATAGTTAGCAGCGCCATTGCGTCGGCTGAGTGTCATTTAAGTTAGCGCCATTGATTTTGAAAGAATTAATGATATAAATCCATACCGACTTCCACCCACCACAGAGATCAAAGGTGACATTAAGTCACTGCTGGCATCAGCGATGCTGAGCCACGGGTCTCGATTCAACTGCGAAAAATAGCCATGACTTCCTCACTTCATCTTTTGTACTCTTTTCGGCGCTGTCCCTATGCCATGCGCGCTCGTCTGGGCATCTTGTTTGCCGAGTTGCAGGTGGAGCTGCGGGAGGTAACCCTGAAAAACAAACCGGCCCAAATGCTGGCGATTAGCCCGAAAGGCACAGTGCCTGTGTTACAGCTTGTTGATGGTACTGTGACTGCAGAGAGCCGGGAGATAATGGTGTGGGCGCTTGAGCAGCAAGATCCGCACGGGCTGTTAGATACAACGATTTTGCAGCAGGCCAACGCCTTGATCGAGCAAAACGACAACGAATTTAAACATTGGCTGGATCGTTATAAATACGCGGATCGTCATCCTGACATGACTCAGGCCGAGTATCGGCAACGGGGTGAAGCCTTTTTACAGGTTTTAGAGGCGTTGCTAACTAAAAACCCTTATCTAATGGGGGAGAACGCGACCATTGCCGATATTGGCATCATGCCGTTTGTTCGCCAATTTGCCCATGTGGATCGTGAGGTTTTTTACCGCCTACCGTACCCAAAGCTGCAGTTGTGGCTACAGCAATGGCTAGAACACGCATGCTTTCTACAAGCTATGACTAAGTTTCAGCCATGGCAAGAGGGCGATGACGTGGTGGTTTTTCCTTCTTAGCGCTGTGATGTTTAGATAAATGTCCAAGCCAGTATTCTGGTGATTTTATTTCCCTGTTGCATTTCTATTTCCCGTATATCGACCGCCCCTAGCTTGCTAATCAATTTTTTTGCAGGCTGCACATTGTCAATTTTTGAAACCAAGCTGGTAAACCAGCGGCATTGTGTGGAAAACGCATGGCTTTCTTTGATTAGCTTTTTAAGGAACATGCGCTCGCCACCCTTGCACCACAGCTCTGCATCTTGACCACCAAAATTTAAAGTGGGAGCTGTGGGTGTGGATGTTTGCTCGCCGCGATGACGCGCAAGATTGTTGACTTTAAGCTGGCTGCCTTTGAGTGCTTCATCTGCTGATGCATGGAAGGGCGGGTTGCATACGCTAACATCAAAAAATTCTCCCGCTTGAATGATGCCGTCAAAAATATGATTTTTATCCTGTTGCGTGCGCAGGGTGAAGCTGCCTTTTAGCTGGGGGTTGTGAGCGATAATCGAGGCGACGTTCTCCAGCGACTGAGTATTAATATCACTGCCCACACAATGCCAACCGTAGAGTTGGCAAGCGAGTAGCGGATATATGCCATTTGCCCCGGTGCCGATATCAAGCAAGGTGATTTTAGGCAGGGCTTTATCCAGATTGCTAGTCGGTTCGGCAACACCGAGCAATTCCGCGATGTAATGGATGTAGTCAGCTCTGCCAGGGATAGGCGGACACAGCGCACCTTCTGGAATATGCCAATCGTTAATATTGTAGTGTTGCTTTAAGAGCGCGGCATTTAAGGTTTTTACGGCCAATGGATCTGCAAAGGCGATGGAAAGGTTACCGTGCGCGTTTGGTTTCACATAAGGCGCCAATGGTGGGTAACTTTTTATGAGCGCGGTAAAGTCATAGCCTTGCTGGTGCAGATTTCTCGGGTGCAGGCCTTTACTGTCAGGTTTGGTCTGGTTTTTTTTAGTTCGATGCAGTGTGCTCACAGTGATAGGCCCGAGATGTAGATTGCAAAAATGGAGTAGGTATTGGCTAGCTGGTGATTATAACCTTAATGTATGAATTCGGGATACGTAACAACCAATCAGCCACTCATGCTAATACCAATCTAAGTAAAGAAGTGGCCTGTTTAAGCGAATCACAAAGATAAGTGCCGCCCTTGTAGTCCCACGCTTCAGCTGTGGGTCTTGCAAAGCAAGAAGGCTTTAAACATTCCCGCTGAGACGGGACTAGCAGCTGAAGCGCTAGACTACAAAACACCGTCCAGCCTGACTTTAGGTGCTGTATTCACTAAGAGTGATAATACTGATCTGCTAGTTTTACAGAATGGTATAAGTGCTTGTCCTGTCGGCCTTGGTTCGCTTTTTCGGTTTATTGCGTGATGCCAATGGATGAACGTCTGCGCAAGGCGCCGTACATGGATCTCGATGTGCTCTTGAGCTGCACGGTATTCTTAAGCTACATACTGCTTTCAAGCTAAATAGTGCTCTCCGGCTGAGCAATACTCAAACTCGGCATTTTTTGCCGCCTGTGCCGGTCATGTATAACAGGGCTCTTGCACATCGAGGCCAAGCCTTAGGGACATTTGTCCTGCATGAACCGGATATCATGGAGGTAAATACCATAAACAGATTCCTTCTTTCCCCGCTGTTACACGCCGGTGTCTGTACCTTGGCACTGGTCTTGCCTTATACCGTTCAGGCCGCAGAGCCGATGGTCATCGAACTGACCCAGACGGGCTGCCAGTTTATTGAGAGCGAGAACGGGGTGGATCACGGTTATGTTACCCAAGCTAAGGCTGATTGTGATCGCATTAATGCCGAGACCGCCCTTGAGCGGTTGGCACAAGCGCGCACGCTGGAGCTTGAACCCGGCCGTTATACCTTCAGGGTAACCAATAGAGATGTGCCCTATGAACTGGGTTTTTGGCTGCGGGGGGCAGGCGTGCTGGATCGGGTACTGTTACCCAGTGTCTCCGGCGGAGGCTTAGTTACGGGAGCTAGTCAGGATTATGAAATTGAGCTGGAAGCCGGCGAATACCTTTATTCCTGCCCGCTGAATACCACCCCCGACTACTATTTGACGGTGTCGGACTAATCGATAGCCGTAGGGTAAAGCGGACGTTTTTATGTGTATCGAGCACTATTTTGGTCAATCCGTTGAGCATCGCCGAAGCTGGGTAGAACAGCGATTATTGTTGTTAACTCAGTTATATGTTTTACAAAATATATCTACTAAGCTTATCGAGCGAAAGGTATCAATCTACGGCGAGAGCATCTCTGTTTTCCAACAACGAGCATCGGCTCTGTCGAGTGTGAATGATATTAGGTTGTAACTGTCATCGGTGGCGGCCTATATAAAGGCTTCTGTCGTTATTTGTTTTCACTGAAGCTGCGGTCCTTTCGGATACGCACAAAAGGAAAAAGATTATGACCAGTTTATATACAGGTGGCTGCGAGCACGTTCATATTAACGCCAAGGCAGAACCAATTGATAACCACGTTTGTCACTGTAATGTCTGCAAGGGCGTGACAGGCCAGCAGAGCACGCATGTGGCTTTCTTCAACTACGCAGATCTTTCGGTTGATCATCCCGAAAAAATGAACCGTCAGCCGTTCAACAAAGAAAACCCAAGCGGGCCGCTTGAGCTTTGCACCTGTGCCGATTGTGGCGCCGCTCTGATGCTTGATGACAAACAAAAACGCATTCGTATCGCGGTGCCTAACGTCATGGGCTACGAAGAAGCCTCGTTCCCCAAGCCCACTTATCACGCATTCTACGACGCATTAAAAGACTACCCCAAGCCATCGGACGGTCGCCCGGTCTATGAAGGCTTGCATCCTGATTTCGTCTGGCCGAAACCCGCTTGAGCGGATGGCCTAATCCTCAACCATACAGGGGATCAACAAAGAATTTTTCCGCAGCTAGGTAGCGGATGGATAACAGCATTAAGTTGAGCTCCAACCCTATTCTTGCCTTTGGCACTAATTAACCTGCCCATGCTAACGGGTTCGATTTAATTAAGGTATCGACACTTGATAGGTTCGAGTTTGCTGTGTTGAGCAGGCTCGTATACTTACGCCTCGTTCTACTCAGTCAGCCTGACAGCTGGATTTAATGTGATTTTTTTTTGTAGTGTGCCCACTTGTTCGGCACGGTTTGGGTTTTGTTATTAAAACCATCCTGCTTCGCAGGACCACCGAAGTCATCTTCACTGAAGATACGGGTGGACTACAACACACGCTTTTTGTAGAAGCCTGCTTTAGTTAGCTATGCTATCGGGCTATGGGGCTTTTATGTCGATCTTAAATAGAACGATTATTTAGTGTGTTTGGTATTACACGACGTCCTTTTATCACTGCGTGAGTCGCACTGTCAGGAGAGCTTTGTTGTGCGGCACGGCTTTCAATACATCCATCAATACATTCTCGCGAGAAGTAACCCATGACGTGGCAACAAACATTAGCAGATCTAGAAACCGGTAAAGTGCGTGCGGCAGAACAAGATAGTAGCGGTACTTGGCAAGTCAATACGGCAGTAAAGCGAGCAATTCTAGCGGCATTTGCAGCGGGAGATAATACTGAATTTGCGGGCATTTATCGTGGCTTTATTGATAAACATAACTTGGCTGCGCGTGAGTTTACCCTTGCCGATCAGGTGAGAATGGTGCCCGGCGGTTCATCGGTGCGTGCTGGTACTTATGTGGCGCCGGGCGTGATTATTATGCCGCCAGCCTATATCAATATTGGCGCTTTTGTTGATAGCGGCACCATGATCGATAGCCATGCACTGATTGGCTCCTGTGCACAAATCGGCAAGCATGTGCATGTTTCCGCAGCGGTGCAAATTGGCGGTGTGCTAGAGCCTATTGGCGCGAGGCCGGTCATTATTGAAGATAATGCCTTCTTGGGTGCGGGGGTGATTATTGTGGAAGGCATTGTGGTGAAAAAAGGCGCTGTGTTAGCACCTGGAGTATCGTTGTCGGCGTCGGTGCCTGTTTATGACTGTGTTAATCAGGTGATATTGGGGAAAGGTGCCGATATTCCTGAAAATGCCGTGGTGGTGCCCGGTACCCGACCGGTTGCAGGCGCTTGGGCAGAGCTGCAGGGGCTGAATATGGCGTGTGCGTTAATTGTGAAATACCGCGATGACAGCAGTAATGCCGCTTTAGAGCTTGAGTCTGTGCTGCGCTAGGAGCAAAAAATGACGGCAATACTACCTTCGACAATGAGGCCAAGCTGGCTGAGACCTGCGGTACTTGAATCACTAGCCGAGCACAATGCAGCGCTGCAAAAGAGTGCTGATACCGAGCAAGATGAAGCCGGTTTTTTTGTTTATGATTTAGACTTTCTTCAGCAACACTTGTCGATGCTGATGGGCCAAGACGTGATTAAGCTGTGGTTTGCGGTTAAAGCCAATCCATTGTCGCGCGTAATAACCACGCTTGCCCAGCAGGGGTTTAATTTTGATGTGGCGAGTCAGGGCGAACTTAGCCAAGTATTAGCGCAAGATGTTTCCGCCGCGCGCATTTTGAATACGGGACCAGCCAAGTCAAAGCGGCAAATGAAAGCCTTTCTCAGCCAAGGTGTACGCACGTTTGTGGTAGAGAGTTTGAACCAGTTGCAGTGGCTTAACCAAGCCGCGAGTGAATTATCTTGCCAACCGCAAGTGTTATTACGCGTGCAGTTACAGTGGTCTGAGGGCGAAAAAAATCCTTTAGGTGGTAACGAAGTAACGCCTTTTGGTTTATCTTGCCAAGCGTGGCAGACGGTCAAAGTCAGCGATTTTCCTGCATTGAATATCAATGGCTTACATATTTTCCAGTGGGGAAATATGCTCAGCAATGAGCGCATGTTTGAGCTTTGGTCACAAATGGTCACGCCCTTGCTAGCGCTGGCTGCACAACTAGACATGACGTTAGAGGTATTAGATTTAGGCGGTGGTCTCGGGGTGGATTATCTGCAAACCGGGCAGGAGTTAAGCTGGCCCTCCATTGTCGCCGACTTAGCAAACATTAAAGCACAAGCTGGGGTGAGCGAGCTCTGGTTAGAATTAGGCCGTTTTGCCGTCGCTGAAATGGGCTATTACGTGACCTCGGTGGTGGATCGTAAAGAAAATTTTCAGCATCAACAATTAGTGCTCGCTGGTGGGATTAATCATTTAATGCGCCCAGCCATTACCGAGCAACCCTTTCCTGTGGCTATGCTCAGAGCGTCAACAGCAAAGCCTGATTATTTTGATCTGCATGGCCCACTTTGCACCAGTTTAGATAAATTGGGCACAGTGGCGCTCGCCGGTGATGTGGACGTTGATGACCAATTAATCTTTGGTTTTGCGGGTGCCTACGGGTTTACTGAAAGCATGCCATTTTTTCTTTGTCATTCCATTGCGGCTGAATATGTGTTGCAGCAGGGTAAGCTTGAGCAAGTGCGCCGTGCACAGCCTGCAGCATGGTATTTACGTTAACCGGCTCAGTCTGGCGATTCATACCAAGGCAAACCGTAGCGCTCGCTGCGTTCTAGCTCTGCGATCACCTGAGCCCCAAGCAACAGAATAATGGAGGAAATCTCCAAACTCGTCAGTATCACAATAATGGTGGCCAATGAACCATAAACCACGTTAACGAAAGAGATATTGAGAAAATAGTACATCAGTAGTAAGCGGGTCGCTTCCCAAAGAATGGCGGCAATAAACCCCCGACTATGGCTCTGCGGGTAGAGATGCGCACAATGGGCAGCACCTTGTAGATGGCGCTGAACAGAAGAAATACCCCCACGAAACTGATCAGGTACAGAATAAACCCCGGTGCTTCATACAAGGCATTGACCAAGCTGAATACTAGGGTCAGTGCTAGTAAACCGGCACCCAGTATTAGAATAAAAAGATAGGGCAGCACCGCAGACACCCAGAAGTTGCGAGGAGGGAGCTCCGAGCGGTGGAATATAATGGCAATGGACTCTTCTAGCATACGAAAAGCGAATGAGCTGAAAAACAGCAACATCGGCAGACCAACAATACCTATGATGTCTCTGGACGCCATAAACGCACGCACCGCATCAAGCAGTAAGCTGGCCTGACCGGGGGCAAAATGTTGCGCCTGCACCGTCATTACTTCTAGCAATTGCTCTTCGTCCACCACTCGGGTAAGCAATACTGCCAGCACAGCCAGCATAGGCACTGCCGACAGCAGTACGTTATAGCCCACTCCGCCCGCCAGCAACACCCCGTGATTGCGCAGAAAGTTGCGGGCAACCCGATAGGCAAATCGCAGAAACAGCCGAGCCGAGCCTACGGACGGCTTCTTGTTGTCGGTTGTATTAGTCATGGGTTACTTAAACCTATCATGGGATAATTTGGCCTGTTATGGATCACGTGCACTTATCATAGGTTAATCCTGCCACAGATTATCAGTTTTGCCTGCCTTGAATAATTCGGGGCAGATTGCCGAGGGGCGATTCTAGGTAGACGGTGGGCAATAATTTTTTAATACAGTGGTGTGTTGAACAGGCATTTACTGAATTTGTCATAAGACACCTTAATAAGGCACTATTGAGCTATGCATCTCCTCAGGCAATGCTCCCTGAGACAATTCTCCCGAGGCCTAGCTATGCAAGATAATAAAGAGACAACTGCAGCATCGGTTACCGACAGTAATATGAATATTGATGCTATCTCGCCACCCGTACTCACCGAAATATTTGATAGTTTTTCAGAAGCAGTAGTGGTGGCGGATACCAGCCGGCAGATTGTTTATGTTAATTCGGCAACAGAGTCGCTGTTTGGTTATTCAAAAGATCAACTTTACGGCCATGAAACCAAGATTCTGTATGCGGACGAGCATGACTTTTCCGAACAGGGTAAAAAACGCTTCAACCCCACCAGCAAGATAAGCGCAGAAACCTACCGTGTTGCCTACCAGCGCATGGACGGGGGTATGTTTTTAGGTTTGACTACTGGTTCTGCCATGCACTCCAGTGAAGGTGCCTTGGTGGGATATATTGGCATTATTCGGCCGGCGCGCACTTCAGATCAATCCTTGGATACCTTACAGCAAGTACATGCGATTGCTTCTGATGTTTCACTGACCGATACGCAAAAAATAGACGCTGTGCTTAAGGTGGGTCTTAGCCACTTTGGGCTGGAAGTGGCCATTCAAGCGCGCATTAAGGGCAGTGAATATTTGGTTGAACATTGTATTGATCATTATGAGCAACTGACCCCGCACACCACCTTTGATTTTTCTGAAACTTATTGTGCTCATACCTTTCATGCGAGTGGCCCCATCGGTTTTCATTTTGCAGGTGAGAGTGAAATCCGCAATCATCCCTGTTATCGAAACTTTAAGCTGGAATCCTATATCGGTATTCCGTTAGAAGTGGATGGCAAGCTCTATGGGACTATTAGTTTTTCGGGATATTCCCCGACCGAGCCTTTCTGTAAAGACGACTACATTCTAATGGCCTTGCTGGCCGATACGGTGAGCTACATTATTTACAGAAAGACAGTCGAAGATAAGTTGTTAGAGCTGGCCAGAACCGACGAGCTCACCGGCTTAGCCAACCGACGCTCGACCCTAGAACGGTTAAGAGAGCATGCGAAGCTTTCGTATCGCTCTGGTGGCTATCTAACAGTACTGTCAATCGATCTGGACTTCTTCAAGAAAATTAATGACAACTGGGGGCACAGCGCCGGCGATGCGGCCTTGGTGGGGTTTGCGGATATCGCGGCAACGCTTGGAAGAGACATTGATTTTTGCGGTCGAATGGGCGGAGAAGAGTTTATTTTTGTGCTGCCTAATACAGACTCCCGTGGTGGGGTAAATTTAGGCAATAGACTCAGAGAACGTTTGGCTGCCGCACCGATTAAACTGGACAACAATGAGTCTGTTACCTTGAGCGTGAGTGTCGGCGTTGCCATGCTGGAAAAAGGCGAGTCGCTCGAAAGTTTACTGGCTCGTGCAGACGAGGCGACCTATGCGGCAAAACGAGGCGGCAGAGATAGAGTGTGTATCAGTGAGCTTAATAACTAATGATTGCTAGATTTGTATTGTGTGGTTGTTGAGTTTCGCTAATTAATTTTATATTTTTTGTAGAAATATAAATGACTGAAAGTTTACGACCAGAACGAAAAGTGGCGGGTTATGTTTTGTGACGTAATAAACATAACCCGTCGAATTAATAGTCTTGTTAATTATTCCCGTTATATATTAATGCTTTTATGTTAGAGGCCATCTATTAAAGATGAGGTTCGGTAATTAAAAAGTAATTCGAGCTGCAGTAATCTAGTCCGAGGGCTTTGAGAGTTGCCACTCTGGCTTATCATTTATCAGCAGTGCCTTTGAACAGCCTCTATAATCAGCAATAGTGAGTAAAACAGCAGTGAGTAAAAAATGTAATACCTTGAGACTCGATTATTCTGTGGTGTACGCTGTTCATATTGGAGAACTTGATGAGTGATAAGCCCAGTTTGTTAATTGGTGGCAATGCCAGCGGTCATTTTAGGATGGATGCGAGCATGGCGAATCGTCATGGCTTGGTTGCTGGCGCTACAGGGACGGGTAAAACCATTACCTTACAAAACTTGGCCGAGAATTTCTCACGGTTAGGAGTACCGGTTTTTCTGGCGGATGTGAAAGGCGATCTCTCCGGTTTAGCCGCCCCCGGCAGACCCCATCCCAAAATTGATGCGCGGATACAACAACTGCACATTGCAGATTATCAATATCGATCAGTGCCCACGGTATTTTGGGATTTGTTTGGCGTTCAAGGCCATCACATTCGCACCACCATATCTGCGATGGGCCCTTTGCTGCTCGGCAGTCTGTTAGAGTTAAATGATACACAGAGTGGCGTTTTGTATGCCTGCTTTAAGGTGGCTGATGATAATGGCTGGCTACTGCTGGATCTCAAAGATTTGCGTTCAATGCTATCTTGGTTGGCTGATAATGCCAGTGAGTTGAAGAGTGAATATGGCAATATATCGTCATCTAGCATTGGTGCCATTCAACGTAAGTTATTAGTGTTAGAAGAGCAGGGGGCAGAGCATTTTTTCAATGAACCTGCCATTGAGCTGGATGATTTAATTAAGACCGATTTTTCCGGTCACGGCTTGGTTAACGTGCTGGATGTGACCAAGTTAATACATCAGTCACCGAAATTATATGCCTGCTTTCTGATCTGGTTACTCGCGGAATTATTTGAAAGCCTGCCGGAAGTCGGCGATGGGGACCGACCGAAATTTGTCTTGTTTTTTGATGAGGCGCATCTGATATTTGATGGCGCGGCAGATGTGCTGGTGAACAAAATTGAACAGGTGGTGAGGCTGATACGCTCCAAAGGGGTGGGGGTGTACTTTGTCACTCAGAGCCCGACGGACATACCGGAGAAAGTTCTCGGTCAATTGGGGATGAAAATTCAACATGCGCTGCGTGCCTTTACCCCAAAAGATAAAAAAATGGTCAAAGCCGCTGCGGCTTCGTTTCGCCAAAACCCCAACCTTAATACTGAGCAGCTGATCACAGAGTTGGGGGTAGGAGAGGCCTTGGTCTCTGTGCTGGATGCAGAGGGAAGACCGACACCGGTGGAGCATGTCTATATTAAGCCGCCTGAGTCTCGGGTTGGGCCATTAACCGATGCGGAGCGTGCTGAATATATGATGCGATCACCTTATAAAGGTCGTTACGATAACACCGTCGACCGTGAGTCAGCCTACGAGCTACTAAAGCAAAAAGCCGAAAGGCTCGCAGAGTCAACCGCCTACATGGAAGCTCAGCAAGCCGCCCAGAAACAAGCCCATCAAGAAGCCGAGAGAGGCGCTAAAAAACCAGCAGCAAGGAAAAGTACTAGGCAAACCCCCATTGAAGCTATGGTAAAAAGTGCGGCAAGAAGTATCGGCAGTCAGATTGGCCGCCAGCTTATCCGAGGTGTGTTAGGGTCATTATTTGGTAAGCGATAATCTAACAGTCTCACCTATAACAGGAGAACGTTATGAAGAACCCCCTCGCGATAATGACCATTGCGGCCAGCTTAGTGCCCCTTTCCTTTCATGCCGTGGCAGATAAAGCCACGTTGGCTGGAGGATGTTTCTGGTGTATGGAGTCTGATTTTGAGCAGCTTGAAGGTGTCACCGATGTTATCTCCGGATTCACCGGTGGGGACTTAAAAAATCCGACTTACAACGGTAACCATGACGGCCATTATGAAGCCGTTGAAATAACCTATGATCCCAGCAAGATAAGCTATAAAGCGTTGTTGGATTATTACTGGGTGAACATTGATCCCTTTGATGACCAAGGGCAATTTTGTGATAAAGGCAGCAGTTATTTAAGTGCAATTTTTGTGGCCAATAGTGAAGAGCGCCAAATTGCAGAACAGACAAAAAGAGCCGTGGAAAAGCAGTTCCCCAATCAAAAAGTTGTGACGCCAATTCTAGCTTCATCGATATTCTATCCCATTAAAGGCGATGAGATTTACCATCAAGACTTCTATAAGAAAAGCCCGCTTCGCTATAAAGTCTATCGCTGGAATTGTGGCCGTGACGCACGGTTAAAAGAAGTGTGGGGAGATAAAGTGACCCATTGATAAAAGTCACTACTAAGCAAGTGCATCAGCATAATAAGCGCCAACAAAATGACGCAACTTTATACGACCTTGACGCGAGCGTGATGAGTCATAAAAAATTGTTAGGCCGGTTAATACCAGCAGCCAACGCGACGGCACTCGTTGCTGCGATATCGCATGTCGCCTCATTAACCTACGTGACCGGATACCTAGGCGTTGAAGGAATGTATGTCGCTTTTCTGACCTACCTCATTACTTTTGTTGTGGTTATACCGTTTGGCGCTGTGTTGCTAGGGGTGGTCGGTCTCTTCAACGTGGGTTTAACCCTGTCGCTCGGACTATTCCTGATAGCAGCCCAGTTTGCTGTGCTTGCTATCTCCACTCTGCTATTTGGTTTCGAGCCAAAAAGTATTCCATTGCAATACGCATACTCATCTGTTCCTGCCGCTCTTATCGCATGGTATTTTTCTGTATACCATGTCTGGCGAAAAGACCGTAATGATGTTCATACATAACCAGTTTTGGTGACGCTGACGTTGGTGTGTATATATTGTTGCAGCGCCAAATTTGTGCCACGCGGTTTAGCAAAATGTTAGGCAATCACACTAACATTGAGGACGCTAGGATGACAAACACTCACAGCAGGCGCTATGAAGGAATCTATCGCGATGAGGCGGGAACTGTCGACTCAGAGGGGTTTATTGCCCCCTCGGTCGGACTCGTCGAACAGGCGCTTTACTTTACTTCATCGCCGGATGTACTGGCGAAAACCAAGCAGGTCCTTGACAGTCATCGCCTTGAACTACCGGGCGCAGTGGTGGTGTGGGACGAGACAATTGGCCGTCGCAAAGGAGCAAAGGCCGTGTCTGGTACTTGGTGGGCAGGCGACGGCTCGCTAACGTGGAATGGCCCGACTAAAGTAGACACCAGTTTAAGCAGCATTAAGTTGCTGCGCATATGCGTTGGGGGTTAATCCTCCCAGCGCAGTGTGTTGTCTTACTTTGTGGTAATACTGCGTGATGTAGAAGTGTATTTCTTCTGCCATCTCTTTACGAGTTAACAGCCCTAAACGGCGGGTCCATTCCTTTTTCAGTAAAGCAAAAAAGCTTTCTGAACACGCATTATCCCAGCAGTTTCCCCGGCGAGACATGCTGATAGTCACTTTACGTTTATTCAACCACGTCATGGTCGCCAGACAATGATATTGGCTGCCCTGGTCTGAGTGGAACATCAGCTCACGGCCATCAGGCTTCTGCTTCTTCCAAGCCTGCTTTAAGGCCTTAATCACTAATTCAGCACTATTAACCGGCCCTTGAGCCTTGCCCACTATCTGTCTGGTAGCAAGATCGATTATCACCGCCAGATAGAGCCAGCCTTCTTCACAGCGTATTTGAGTTATATCTGACACCCAAACACGGTTCTCTTCTGCAACCGTAAACTGTCGGTTTAACAGATTTGGCGTCGCAGCGATGCCTGGCTTATGTTTACGATGCCCGGGCTTTGGCGCGACACAAGAACGGTAGCCCACACTCTGTAATAGGCGTTGCACTTGATTCTTACCACAAGCAAAGCCTTGGTCAACCGCTTCGCGCCACAATTTCCGATAACCCGCAATACCATGTTGCTGTTCAGCTTCAGCCAATAAAAAGGCGAGCAGACTGCGATGACGCTCCGCCTGAACCGAAGGCTCTCGTTGGCGCTGCTTCCAACAATAATAACCCGCACGAGATACCTGGAGTACGCGACACATCACCAGTACCGTCCAGCTCATGCTGCGATACCGGTCGATGAAGGAAAATTTTATCGCCGTGTCTTGGTAGCGTACTCTTCCAGCTTTTTTAAGATATCGAGTTCCAGTTCAGCGCGCTCTAGCTTTTTCTTAAGACGCTTATTCTCTTGCTCTAACTGACGCAGGCTTTTATCTGGCCCTTCATTTTTAACGGGCTTATCCTGTTTCGAATCTGGTTTGTCCATTATCCACTCTCGACGCCAACGGCTTAATACGTTCGGATGCACCCCCAGCTCACTGGAGATTTCAGCTAATGTTTTAGGTGATGAAACAGAGAGTTTAACGGCTTCCCGCTTAAATTCATTACTAAATTTACGTTTGGTTCGGTATTGCATACACTTCCTCACTCTGAAGAAGTGTCTACTTATTCGGGGCCATTCCAACGATGTCTTTCGTGTTTCCAAACTTAACTCTCTACGCCGCGCCGGCCATTCTGCAAAACGTAGCATCTACCATTTTAGATGCTATCGCTTCGTTCTCTCCTCGTTCGCCGGTGTCATATGACAATGCCGGCACCTTTATGTTGGATGGACGAGCCGTGGGTATGATCCATCATGAGACGTACCACGGCACGGAAATATTTGTGCTGCGCATAAACGGCAATACTGACTACAGTAAAGCGCCAACGGCGGTACAAGAAAACAATAGTCGCCTTATCGACTACCTCAATCACAAAAGCCTACCGCTGGGCGATCCGAGAACGCTGGCGAATACTTTGGCTCTTGAACTCATGAGGGCGATTCCTGAACAATACTCAAACGGTTTGCCTAACAGTTAGTTAAGCTGAGTACTAAATTTGTCACCTACGTTGATAGCATTCGAGTAAGGAGCAGGCATGCATATCGGTATTCTAATCATGACTTTTTCGCTGCCCGGATGCGGCTCTTTAAAAGAAAAGCGCCAGCGCATCGGCGGCATGCATGAACGGTTTGGCCGCAGCCTAATGGTTGCGGTATGTGAGAGTGGCGAGCACGATCGCCACGATGCCAGTGAATGGTCATTTGTGGTAGTGGCGAATTCGAAGCGCGAGGTCGAATCCCAGTGTAGCCAGATTGAAGACAAGATACAGCGCACCGTAGAAGGGCGGGTGGTCAACGTCAGCCGCGAATTGCTCTAATTCCTCCACATATTGATAGGACTCATGATGAATAAAATACAGATAGATATTGTTTCCGATATCGCCTGCCCTTGGTGTGCTATCGGCTATGCCCGACTGGAGCGAGCTATGCAGCAGTTGGCAACCGAATATACGTTCACGGTGCAGTGGCATGCTTTTGAACTCAACCCTGACCATAGCGGTCAGGGGGAGCCTATCTTGCCGGCCTTGGCGCAAAAGTACGGGCGGAGCGAAGCAGAGATGCGTGACAATCAGAGTCATATGATGACGATTGCCCAAGAGCTGGGTATTAACTTCGATAGCATTCAGCAACGACGTACCTGTAATACCTTTGATGCGCACCGTTTGGTTAAATGGGCCGGTGAACAGGGCCAGCAAACCGCCATGAAACAAGCGCTGTTTGATGTGTATTTTGGCCACGCGCTGGATGTCTCAGATCACCAAGTGCTCTTAGACTGCGTTACCGCGCTGGGGCTGGACTCAGTCGCCGCCAAGCAGGTATTGGAGTCCGATCAATATGTGGCAAAGGTACGAGCAGATGAAGCCAAGTACCAGCAGGCGGGGGTAACCTCTGTGCCGGCGTTTATTATTAACGGTAAATACCTTGTCTCTGGCGCTCAAGAGTCCGCCGCTTGGCTACAGACCTTGCAACAGGTTAGCGCCGAGCTAACCTAAACTGCGCTGGCTGAGTGCAGTTATTTGCCATAGGTGATTTTCATGATGTGGTTTGCTCTGATAACAATGGCTCTGATAATAATTGCACTGGTATCGGCTGTGCTGGCGCTGCGCCGTAAACACTGGGCTGGTGAAGAAGACGACGAAACCAACACAGCTTCGTCACTCAATGAAAGCCACCGGCAGGTGCTTGAAAAAATTAATGGTATGCATGCCGCCACTGAAGGTTTGCGTGGCCGAGCGCGGATAAAAGAGCTGCGCCGCTGCATGGATAGTATGAGTGACGGCTTGGACGTTATCTCAAGCATCCGGCCCTCTGTAAACGGCGCGCCCAAGGGAGAATGGGTGGTAGCACCGGGAGCGGCACCTAACCGGCGCATACTTTATATTCATGGCGGCTCTTGGATTGCTGGCAGCCCGAAAAGTCATCGCGCCATTACTGATCGATTGTCGAGGTTGGCCAACGCTTGTGTGTTCGCCCTTGATTACCGGCTGATGCCAGAAAATCGTTATCAGGATGGCCTTAGTGACTGTCAGCTGGCTTATCGTTGGCTGCTCGACAACGGGCCAAACGGGAAAGAAACAGCGGATTTTCTGGTGGTTGCCGGAGACTCTGCTGGCGGCAGTCACGCTTTAGTGCTGATTGCTTGGATACGTGATCAGGAGCTGCCACCCCCCAATGCGGCGCTTGCTCTGTCGCCCTCCACGGATCTTATGCTCACCTTGCAGTCTGCGCCAGACAAGCTAAAAACCGATGCCATGTTGGGCCCCAGCCTTGAGAAACTGATGCGCATACCCTTGCCGCTACGGTGGTTGGTCGCGGTGTTGAGTATGCGAACATTGCCCAGCAGCCCGCTGGTGTCTCCGCTGCGAGGGAACCTACACCAGCTCCCGCCAACGCTGATACAGGTCAGTGAATCTGAGTTACTGCTAGAAAATGCTCAACAGTATGCAGCAAAGGCGCAGGCGGCGGGCTCATTGGTGACCGTGCAAAGCTGGCCTGACATGGTGCATGTGTGGCACTTATTTACGCCACTGCTACCGGAGGCAGAAGCGGCATTTGCGCATGTAGGGGAATTTTTGGCGCAAGTAGAAGCAAGTGCAAAAAACCAAGGGCAGGGCGCGGTTGAAAAATACAGTGCTGAGCTTGGCAAGCAAGCCCGCAACCCGCAGGGTTAACCTTAAACGTATAGGGCAGTTATCCTGCCCAAAAACGCTTGCTGCTAATGCTACGAGTTTGCCACCTTACATTTCTTCATGAACCTGACCATAGGCTAGCATCGCGAATAAGCCGGTGCCGCCGAGAATATTGCCGATCAGCACGGGGAAAATATGGTAGATAAAGCCAGTAAAGATAGTCATATCGCCGTTAAGTACCAGTGTGAAAATTTCGTTGGAGCCGGCAATCACGTGGGTAAAGCCCCCAGCTGCGATCAGCCAAGTGAACATGATGATGACCAACACCACGGATTCCTTCGCTGAAGGCAGCATCCACACTAAAGCGGCAATAAAAAAGCCCGAGGGAATGGCCCGTAAAAAAGCCTCGGTTGGGGTAAAGCTTGCCACATGATGCGAAATCTCTAGAATCGCCGCTAAAATATCGGCCGAAAAAATACCGCCGTGAACACCGATGGCGGCGGTTAAAAAAGTGCCAATAAAATTAGCTAACAATACAATCCCCCACAGGCGTGCTACACAATAGAAGCGGTTGCGTGTGGGAGCAGCCAGCACCGGTAATATGACAGTGATGGTGTTTTCGGTGAACAGTTGCAGTCGGCAGAGTATTACCAACACAAACCCGAATGTGTAGCCTAGGCTTTCAATTAAGGTCAGATAGGGATGATCGGAGCCTAGATTGGAGCGGATCACGCCCTCAGCAATAACCGAGGTGGATATCCCAATTCCCGCGGCCACGCCGGACCACCACAGTGATGCTTTTGGCCGTTGCAGCTCAGACTCGCCCTCGCGCAGTATGATGGAGTACACCGTTAACGCCGATAAATGCCCATGTTCAGCCACCGTAGCCCGCTCTTTGCGCGTTAATGACTTTTCGCTGGAGGTAGGTGTTCGTTCTCGGGACTCGCGTTCTTGGGTTCTGACCCGTGCTTCTTGTTCCTCTGCGGCTTCCTGAGCTTGCTTTTCAGCGGCCTTATTTTGATTAGCTTCCAAGTCACTCATTTAACTATCCTTAGGTTCGGGGCGGCGGATATTGCGTGATGATTCTTTAGCAGTATCTAAGGTATGGTTACCAAGCAGCCCTTGATTGAGTATTTTAAATCGGGTCTTAAATCGCAAGTTGGCTTTTGAAAACATGTTTACTGTTAATGGTTATCATAGTTTAAATACTGAATTTGCATCCTATTTGGCTATGCAGTTCAATCCGCTTTCTGATAATGGCCATTAACCCAGGCTATGGGTTTTATGACGTTAGGGTGACGCACTGGCCACCATGACTAGAGGGTGAGTATTGATATGCGTGATCCCCACCAAGTCGCTGATAATCCGCACGCTGCAGACGCAGCCGGAGCTAACTCAAATAAACCTGAGCAGCCAAGCACGGTCAGCAAGCGTAGGCTGCGCCCTTGGCTACTATTGGGCCTGTTAGTACTGCTAATAGGGGCGTTGGTGGTGCGAGATGATTGGCGACAGACCGCGTTTAACAGTAGCGAGCGTGGTGCTCGCTACCTTGCCTTCGAGCTATTGGGCTGGTCACCGAGAGAGGTTTTTGTGTGGCGTTTGCGCATGGCTGGGCTATTAAGCAGCCCTCTGGGTCAGCAATGGACAGGTGCTGTGGAGCGGGCGAATCAGCAGCCGGTGCGGGTGGGCCATCGCTTTCGCACCGCGAGTGTCTTTAATGCGGATCAGATTAACGCGCATGTGTATCAGGTGACGCTTGAGCAAGGAGCCAAATTGGTTTGGCAGCTCTCTCGTGCAGATACTGCTGGTAGCAGGTTGTACGCCAGTCTTGAGCAAGGTCGCAGTGATGGCCAAGGTTGGTCAACCTTAACGGAGCTAAGCGCCGATGGCGCAACGGCTAGTCGAGTGGTGTCGCAAACCGGTGAGTATCGCATTGTGCTGCAACCGGAGTTATTTGGCCAAGTGGAGTATGCACTGGCCATCGCTCAGGGCGGCTCTTTACCATTTCCGGTAGCTAGCGCATCGCCGCGCGATATAGGCAGCCGCTTTGGCGCCCCGCGCGATGGCGGTGCCCGAGCACATCACGGCGTGGACATTTTTGCGAAGAAGGGCACAGCGGTGATAGCCGTGACTGACGGCCGTGTTCGTACCGGCACCGGTGGCATTGGCGGCAATCATGTGTGGCTATCGGGCGGTATGCTGGGGCTCAGTGGTGCCCGCTATTACTATGCACACTTGGATTCATTTGCGATTGAATCCGGGGATACCGTTAACAAAGGTGACATTCTTGGATACGTAGGTAACACCGGTAACGCCCGCACCACGCCACCGCATCTTCACTTTGGGATTTACTCCAGAGGCCCCATTGATCCCGCCCCGTTTCTTAAACCCGCGCCTGTATTATCCAAACCTTGATTGCTGGTTTGCAGCAGCTTCACCGTGATTCCCAAGCCACATAAGGTGTGGGGAGATAAGGTGAGCAAGCAAGAGATAGTTACTGGTCACATGAGAGAATATCAATAAGTAAGGCCAGCATAACGCTGGCCTTATTCTAATACTGCATGAGTAGCTTATGTCAGTGCTAACTAAAGTCAGAGCTAACCGAGCTTGGTTTATATCTCACAGTAAAATCAAGGTGAGTACGTATACCACGGCCATGCCGGTGACCCCTTGTACTAAGGTGGCCATGGTTTGCGCACGATAAGCTTGGGGCACACTCATCTTACTAAACTGAGTCACTACCCAAAAGAAGCTGTCGTTAGCATGAGACACCGTCATAGCGCCGGCACCAATGGCCATCACGGTCAGCACGCGGCCCATCTCACTGCCCAGACCAATGTCACCCAGCATAGGGGCCACTAATGCAGAGGTAGTCACCAGTGCAACGGTAGAAGAACCCTGAGCCGACTTAAGGGCTGCGGACACAATAAAGGGCATAAAAATACCCACCCCTAAGCCCGATAAGGTCATGCCTAAATAGCTGCCCACATCCGTGGCTTTAATGACAGCACCAAAAGCACCACCGGCACCGGTAATCAGCAAGATTGGGGCGGCAGACACTAATCCACTGGCAATGTGCTCACTGAACTGTTCCAGCTTATGGTCGCCTTTCAGCAGACCAAACGATAAAAACAAACCAATCAGCAAGGCATTCAGCGGCTGACCCAAAAAGTTGAATAGCTGATAAATACCTTCTTTACCCAAAGGCTCAGCAGGAAAGTTAGCCACAGAGCCTAAACAAATCAGCAAAATTGGCACAAAAATAGGCGCAAAGGAGTTAAAGGTATTCGGCAGCACTCCATAACGCTGCTTCATTGCTTCGAATTCTTCTGCTTTTTCTATCAGTTCTTCTGCACCTTCGCCATCCGGCTGCTCGTTCTTGAAACGATTGGCCCACACCAAACCCGCCAAAGCGGCACAAGCAGACACCAATAAACCCACACCAATCACCAGCCCTAAACTGGACTCAAGACCTAAGTTACCCGCGGCCGCAATGGGGCCTGGGGTTGGCGGCACAAAAGTATGGGTTGCATACAAACCGGTGGCCAGCGCCACACTCATTGCAACACTGGATACCCGCATGCGATTGGCCAAAGACTGCTTAAGCGAGTTTAAAATCACGTAACCCGAGTCACAAAATACCGGGATAGACACTAAGTAGCCGATAATCGATACGGTTAAGGTAGGAAATCTTGGCCCTAATACGCGGATCACGGCTTCGGCCATGGTGATGGCGGCACCACTTTTCTCTAGCATCACGCCGATAATGGTGCCGAGCACAATAACCAGACCGATATAGCCTAATATGCCACCAAAGCCATCACTGATGGTTTTCGCGGTATTAGCAATGGGCAGGCCACTAAAAAATGCCAGTAAAAAAGCGGCCAATAGCAGCGTAAGAAAAGGGTGTAGTTTGAATTTAGCCGTTGCCACCACGATAAAAGCGATAATGGCAATCAGTAGCAGTACTGTGGTCATAGAGTAAGGATCCTTAGTAACACCTTGTTAGCAGCCTAATAACAGAACAGCCTAGCAATAAAAGCTAGGTTGAGTGCGGTTTAACAGCGGAAGATACAATAAAGAACAGGCTGTATCTTTTAATAACGTCACACCTTAAACAAACGACCACAGAAAATACTTATGTTCAGCCAAAATGAGCATCAAAATCATGCTCATTGTTCATAAAGTAGCCCAGCGCGACTTATAACACTGGGCCAATGGTGGCGATCACGTTGTTCCAGATCCTTCTGTAATAGGGCCAAGCAAGTACAGTGCTTAGTTCGACCTTGTCAGAGCTGGCAATGTAGCTTTGCTGGCGCTCGAAAATTGCCAGAGTAGTGGCTGGGTCTTGCAGCAGAATGTTGTTTTCATAATTGAGATCAAAGCTGCGCAAATCCAGATTTGAAGAACCGATCAGGCTCACGCAGCCATCCATAGTCAAGGTTTTTGCATGCAGCAGGCCGCCTTTAAATTCATGGATAACACAACCCGCATCCAGTAGCTGATGGTAGTAACTGCGGCTGGCCGCAGACACAATCCAGCTGTCATTCACCTTAGGATAAATCAGCGTCACGGCAACGCCGCGATGGGCCGCCGCGCACAACGACTCTAGCAGCGTGGCATCGGGCACAAAATAAGGCGTAGAGATGATCAGCTCGGATTGTGCGCTGGCAATCAGGTTGGCGAATAGCTGGGGTGTTGCACCGCGACGTTCAGTAGGGCCTACGCCCATTACTTGCGCGGGGAACCCCCCTGTAATGGGCTCGACTTCTCGTTCCGCTATCAATTTAAACTGATCCAAAGATTCGCCGGTGGCCTGCATCCAGTCGCTGGCGAACAATAATTGGTTTTGCGCCACCACAGGGCCTTCAAAGCGCAGCATAATATCCACCCAGGGTGCGTATTTCGCCTTGGGTAAAAATTCAGGATCTGCTGAGTTTCGACTACCACAATAGGTAATGCACCCGTCAATCACGGTGATTTTACGGTGGTTTCTTAGGTCAAAACGGCTAAGCACTATGGTGCGCAGCAAGTTTCTAAATGACAGCGCCACCGCCAGCTCTACACCGGACTCTTGCATGCGTCGCCACAGTCCGGATTTGATTAAGGCGCGCGAGCCAAGCCCGTCCGCCATGGCCCGACAAGTTACGCCTCTTTGCGCGGCTCTAATCAGGGCTTGAGCGACATCGCCACCGGTTTGGTCGTTAAGCCAGATGTAATAGAGCACATGTACGTGATCGGTAGCGGCGTCTATGTCCGCTACTAGCCGCGCTCTGGTGGCATCGCCGTCGGCCATTAGTTCTGCGCTATTGCCGGCCACAGTGTGAAAACCATTAATCGAGCCTGCATAGCGAAATCCAGGGCGATAGATAGGGTCTATCAGCGTATCGACCTGAGTCTTATCACCCATAAGATGGGACGCGTTAGCCCTAATTTCATCAAAAATTTCGTCGTGACGCTTGACGGCGCGCTTGCCAATATCAATCTCACCAAATAGGAAATAAACGGCAGTGCCAAAATACGGCAGCACGTTCAAGACGATAAACCACGCCAAACGCCCAGGTGGCGATAAGTCATCGCGCAGTAAAATTCGCGCGGTAAAAGTCAGCACTAACAGAAAGTGCAGCGTTAACACAAAGGTCATTTATGTTCCTATCTATCTTCATGAAAGGCTGACATTCAGCCTAATGATTTTTTATGATTAAATATTACGCAAGTTATACATTTAAGATCCGTCATCAACATCCAGCAAACAACATTCAGTCATTAACAAGGTAAAACCATAGCATGTAACCCAAACCGCTTCATCAACGCATCTTATCACGCCAAATGTGACACCTTTAATGTGCAAGCCTCGGTTATCTATGCCATTTTACGCAAAGATTGTTAGCAATACCCAGTAGCAGTTTGCAGCGTTTTGTCTAAAATGGGGTCTATTATTTCTCTCTAACAAACAAGTGCGGCAGTGTAGGGCGTTATTTTACGACTGACCGAGTCAGCGTGCATGATTAAGCACTGACGCGACTTTTTTATGCTTATCGAGTAATCATTTAATCATGCTGTTGGATATTCACACCTTATTAGTTGCCGTGGCATTGGCAACCGCCTTTTGCGCTGGCGCCAGACTGTTGCTTTGGCGCATGCATTTGGCGATTCCTGGGCTTAGTCGCTGGTTTTTGGCGGGTGTTAGTGCTGTGATTACCTTTGTTATGATCTTTGCTTATGGCAAGCTGCAGTGGTTGCCATTGTTATCATCTGCACAATTCTTTGCCGTTATTGGTCTGATTTTGAGCTGGGATGGCTTTAGCCGCTTTATGGGCAAGCCTCCGTTAAGATCTTTGGTTTTGCTCGGCATGGCGGCTGTTGGTTTGGTGTTGATCCTAATCGCACAAACTCAATATTCAGTGGCCACAAAAGCCGTTAGTAATGCGGTGCTGGTGGCGGTGTTATCGTTACTGATTGCTCGTGATTTACTGTTTTCTCCGACCCAAAACACCCCAGCGGTGCGTGCCACCGGATATATTTATGCCATTAATGGCGCGGTTTTTTTGATACGCGCCATGATTGCTCGTGAAAATTCAGAAATCGTCGACTTATTGAATCCCAATGGCGTCGCCGCTTTTATGCTGCTGTGGTTATTGTGTTCCATGATTGCCATCACGCTGGGCATGGTATTGATGACCACCGAGCGCCTGCAAGCTGATCTTGATAACCAAGCCAATCACGACCCTTTAACCGGTGCGCTTAATCGGCGTTCATGCGGTCTTCTTTATGAAAAGGCCATGGCTTACTCTCGGCGTCATAAATTGCCGGTAAGCGTGTTGATGATGGATCTCGATGAATTCAAAAAAGTGAATGATTATTTAGGTCATGATTTTGGCGATAAAGTGTTGTGCAGATTCGTGGCTGAAGCCCAGAAAATACTACGAGAAGAAGATATTTTTTGTCGATTTGGCGGTGAGGAGTTTGTGGCCTTGTTACCCAATACGTCATCCGACACGGCATTAATGGTCGCCAATCGATTACGCAATGGGTTTAAAATAGACTCCGACCTAATAGAAACGACCAAGAGTCATCAGTCTTTTGCAATTACCGTTAGTATGGGTGTGGCTGAACATCAACAAGATGAAAGTTTTGAAAGCCTGCTCCGTCGTGCAGATACTGCTTTATATATTGCCAAAGACAAGGGGCGTAACCGTTGTGAACTTGCAGAGTGAATAGGGAGTTTATATGGATACTCATTACTTTAATTAACATGATAAAGATAGTGAGTATCCATAGGTTGTAACGCTCGGTTATAATTACTCGATGGCTAACAGTTCCACTTCAAAAATAAGCAAAGAACCCGGCGTTATTGCTCCTGCAGGGCTATTTCCATAAGCGAGCCTTGAGGGAATAAAGAACTTAAACTTGTCACCGACCACCATTAATTGCACACCTTCGGTCCATCCTTTAATCACGCGATTTAATGGGAAGCTGATAGGCTCATTACGCTCAACTGAACTATCAAATACAGTGCCATCTAAAAGTGTGCCATGATAATGCACTTTTACCGTTGAGCCAGCAGTAGGGTGAGCATCACCTTCGCCTTTATTTAATATTTGATACTGTAAACCTGAAGCGGTTTCTTGCACCTCTGCGTTAGCTTTGTTAGTGGTTAAAAATTCGTTGCCTACGGTAATGTTTTCCTGCGCGGCTTTTTTATGGTTGGAATTTCTAACAACGTAAAATACCACTATTAAAATGACGATAGTTAAAATAACGAATTTCATTACGGTTCCTATTAATGTTGAGATGCGGGCATTCTAACACTCGATTGTTTTTGAGGTAAGGGGCATCTGGCTATGCTTTTCACAAGGCCTTTACTCGCGTACTCAACACCTTGCTCAGCTAGGTATTCAACAAGCTAGCCCTGCTAACTCAGTGGGTTTTTGCCCAGTCACCACGGACAAACTGCGAGATTGGTGCCTTAGGCGAACTGGGTACGCAAGTCTCAGCCTGCCCATGTATGAATGCAAGTAAAAGTATGGATGCAAGTATAAAATATAATTAGTTTAGACGAGCCTATTGCGCTAAAATTATAACCAAGATCAATAGTGGTTAATAAAATATGAACCAAGATAAAATAAATATATTCGATAAAATGCTGGCAGGTGGCGTGATTGAAAATAATGATCCGCAAATGAAGAAAGTGTGGGCGCAGATCTCCAGAACAATAAAGCTGTTACCCGCGCTTAATAGCTCTACAGATATAAATCAAATAAGAGGGCGGTTAAGCGAAGTAACTAAAAGCACCATAGATGCTAGCTCGATAATTTTTATCCCGTTTTATACCAATTTTGGTCAGCACACAAAAATAGGCCGTAAGGTATTTATCAATCATGATTGTAGCTTCTTAGATATGGGAGGCATCACCATTGAAGATAATGTACAGATAGGGCCTAAGGTCAGTCTTATCACTGAAAATCATCCTCTGGATCCTGCCAAAAGAAAAGATCTTGATTTAAAATCGATTTTAATAAAAAACAATGCCTGGCTGGGTGCCGGTGTGACCATTTTGCCCGGTGTTACTGTGGGTGAAAACGCAGTAGTAGCGGCAGGCTCAGTTGTGACTAAAGATGTCGCAGCCAATACACTGGTGGCCGGTATACCTGCTCGCTTTATTAAAAATATCGGCGAGAACTTAAGTGAGAGTAGCTAGTCTTCATATTAACTTAATCTTAGCTATATCAAGTTGACGTGTAAGCTGTTAAGTATTGTACTTATTATAATTTTGGATTTTATAGACTAGGGTGCGTTCTCAATTATGCCAGCCAGATAACGGCTGACACGAGGCTCAACATTGACTGGTAATTTTTTGCCAGTCGTTCGTACCTAGTTGCTATACGACGAAATTGCTTCAACTTTTGGAAGAAACGCTCAACCAAGTTGCGATCTTTATAAACATGACGATCCAACGGCCTTGGCTCCAATCGATTTTTTCTTGAGGGTATAACCGCTTCTGCTCCAACACTTTGAATACTTTCAACAAACGCATCTGAATCATAACCCTTGTCAGCCAAGACCTGGCTAGGCGTAAAACCATCCAACAATGCCTCTGCTTGATCATATTCTGAGGCCTGCCCTAGGGTTAACAGTAAGCGCACGGGGTTGCCTAAAGCGTCAACGGCAGCATGGATTTTAGTCGTTAGTCCACCTCTAGACTTCCCCATGGCTTCTGCATCTTGCTCTTTTTTTTAGCCGCCCCATGTTGATGGACACGAACGATACTACCGTCGATCATGAGTTGCTCAAAATCAGCTTCTTTGGATAACTCCTCCATTATCGTGAGCCAGACGCCTTTGTGAGACCAACGACTATATCGGACGTAAACGCGGTGCCAATGCCCATAAAAATCAGGTAAATCCCGCCAAGGTGCGCCAGTTCGAGCAATCCAAAGTACCGCTTCAACAAATTTGCGATTATCGAGTGCTGTCACGCCTCTATCGCTAGCTTTACCCGGGAGCAGTTCTTCGATGCACTCCCATTGATCATCTCGTAGCAAGTAATGCCTCATAAGTCGTTACCTCACAAGTAGTTACTTCAAATACTATAAAGGTAGCTAATGCAGCCGAAGCGTCAAATGAGAACGCGCCCTAGGGCCTGTTGACCTTTTGAGATGATTTTTGCAGCAGGTTGTGGGGTCTTTATACAAGGCATCGCTTGTGCCATGGAGTTATTCTCCATAAATAAGCGCTAACGCCGTAGAAAGTCGCCACAAATGCTGCCCTTCGGGTTCGGCTAAACACGTTTTTCTCTTTGTTGAGTGGGAGTTTGCTTAGAACAACTAGGCTACACCCCACTCGCCGCGATAAAAACGCGTTTAACTCGAACAAAATTTAACCGCGAAAGGTCAACAGACCCTAGATAAGGAGTATCTAATGGCAGCTAAAAAGATTTTAATGTTGGTGGGTGACTACGTAGAAGATTACGAAGTGATGGTGCCTTTTCAAGCGCTACAGATGGTCGGCCATACCGTGCACGCGGTGTGCCCTAATAAGAAAGCGGGTGATTTTGTGCGCACGGCCATTCATGACTTTGAAGGCGACCAAACCTACAGCGAAAAGCCAGGCCATAACTTTGTGCTGAACTTTGATTTTGCACAAGTAAAAGCCGAGGATTATGACGCGCTGGTGGTGCCTGGTGGTCGCTCTCCCGAATATCTGCGTTTAAATGCCGCTGTGCTGGAGTTAGTACAAGCCTTTGATGATGCGAAAAAGCCCATTGCAGCCGTGTGCCATGGTCCGCAGTTATTAGCGGCGGCGGGCATTTTGAACGGTCGTGAATGTGCTGCTTATCCGGCCTGTGGCCCAGATGTAGAAATGGCCGGTGGCCGTTATGTAGAGCTGGATGTTGCGGCAGTGCATGTGGAAGGTAACTTGGTAACAGCCCCAGCTTGGCCAGCACACCCGGCGTGGTTAGCAGGTTTTCTAACTTTATTGGGCACTAAGATCACCTTATAAGATGATGTTTGAGCGCCTTGCTGGGCTAAGGCGCTCATTTAAAGCAGTGTTTGTTTAGTACTGCTTTTTCACTACTGCTTTTTATGACTACTTGGTCTTTTTCGCTTCTTTTTGAGCTTTCTTTTCTTTGGCTGTTAGCAGCGGTTTCTTCTTGACGTCTTTTTTGCTGTCTTGTCCTTTGCTCATGATCTTTTCCTTTAAACACAAACCAAACTAAGCCAATTTAATGGCGATGACGACGCACAGACTTCTGCGTAAGCAGCTAATGTGCGGCGTGAAATTTGTAGAACAATTTCAGTATGAGCTTATGGATGCGCAATAGATAGCAATGACAGAGAGCAATGGCTTTTGGCGGCCGCGATACTGTTAAACTTATTGGACGCCGGTGGTATCTACCGTTAAACCAAGTTCGGTAAACACCTCTTTGGCCACGCTTAATGCATTGATCACACTCGGAAATCCGGTATAGGGCAACAAGTGCATAATGCAGCCGACGATTTCTTCGGGCGTTAAGCCCACCGTTAAGCCAGTTTTAATGTGCATCTTAATTTGCGGTTTACCTTGCGCCACCAAAGCGGTGATGGTGGTCAGCACCTTTTGTTTATTGTCTAAGCCGGGGCGGGAATAAATGCCGCCAAAAGCAAATTCCACCACGTATTTTTCTAAATCTGGTGCTATGTCTCTAAAGGCGGTACCGATATCCATGTCACCGGTGGGATTCTCGTCCGGTGAGGCGGTGAGCTCTTGAATTTTAGCGATGCCTTTTTGATACAAATCGTCTGCCATATGTAATGTCCTCTTCCGATGATTTTTAATGCTAGCGTGCTTTGTACGTTCTACCAGATTAACGCTCAGTCAATATATGGCTAAAGAGGTTACCTAACATTGCGGGTGTTTTACAGGGCTGGGGTGGTTGGCGCACAGTGGTGAGCAAAAGAGCGGCACTTTTTTGCAGAGCTTGCGCAGTGGCTTTCATCTTCTGCTAAGCTGGCCACTGATTTATTTACCCATACATTTAACTTTTAATCGGAGCTTGCTGCATGACTCAACCTGAAGATCTGCATCTTAATTTACGCAACCTAACGTTTGATGATTATGATCAGCTGCAAGTGCTGATGGACCGTGTCTATCACGATATCGGCGGCGCTTGGCCCAAAGACACCATCAAGGCGCTGGTAGAACAGTTCCCAGACGGGCAAATTTGTATTGAAGACGGCGACCAATTGGTGGCTGTAGCACTCACGGTGTCGGTGAAATATGAGCGCTTTAGTAACCCTCATACTTATGACGATTTGATCCTCAGTAATGAACAGATCAGGCACAGTGACAAGGGCGACTCCTTGTACGGCTTAGATGTGTTTATTCAGCCGGAATATCGGGGCTTTCGCTTGGGGCGTCGTTTATATGAAGCGCGCAAAGAGCTGTGTCGCTCCCTAAACTTGCGCGCCATTCTCGCCGGTGGTCGCATTCCTGGTTACTCCCAGCATGCCGAGCAGTACACGCCTGCAGAATACATTGAGCGGGTAGGGCGCAAAGATATTTACGACCCTATTCTGAGCTTTCAGTTAGCCAATGATTTTCAGGTCACGCGCCTAATGCGTAAGTATCTACCTGAAGATAAAAAATCACTGGGCTATGCGACTTTGCTGGAGTGGCGCAATATTTTATATACGCCGCCGTCTTCGGTACTGAACGAGAAGAAAACTCAAGTGCGCATGGGCGCGGTGCAGTGGCAAATGCGCGAATTCTCCTCGGTTGATGAGGTATTAGAGCAAGTTGAATACTTTGTGGACGCGCTCTCTGATTACAAGAGTGACTTTGCGCTGTTCCCTGAGTTTTTTAATGCCCCTTTGATGGGCTTAACCGATCAGGTGGATCAAACTCGTGCTATCCGTTATTTGGCCGAATACACCCAGCAGTTTCGGGATCGGATGTCGGAAATGGCGGTGAGCTATAACATCAATATTATTACCGGCTCTATGCCGCTGATTGAAAATGATCGCGTGTATAACGTCTCGTATTTGTGCCACCGCGATGGCCGAGTGGATGAGCAGCGAAAAATTCATATTACCCCCCACGAACGTCGTGACTGGGTGATTGAAGGCGGCAATAAGTTTGAAGTGTTTGATACGGACGCGGGCCGCGTGGCCATTCTGATTTGTTATGACATAGAATTCCCTGAGCTAGGACGCATTGCCGCCAGCAAAGAAGTGGACATTATTTGTGTGCCATTTTGGACCGACACCAAAAACGGTTATCTGCGAGTGCGCCATTGTGCCCAAGCACGGGCCATTGAAAACGAATGTTATGTGGTGATCACCGGCAGTGTGGGCAACTTACCTAAGGTGCAAAACTTAGACGTACAATATGCGCAGTCTTCGGTGTTTTCGCCGTCGGATTTCTCCTTTCCCCATGATGCGGTCATGGCGGAAACCACGCCTAATACCGAGATGATGATGTTCTCGGACTTGGATCTGGAAAAACTGACTTTAGTGCGCAACGAAGGCTCAGTGACCAACTTGAAAGACAGACGCACGGACCTGTACGAAATCGCCTCTTCTTTAAATGGACCGCAGCTTAAATAACAGTGCGCTAATCGAGAGGCGGGCTAAAAGCACCTTCTCGATGTGAAATCTAACTTGCAGGCGGCCAAAATCGATTGTTGGCCGTTTTTATAGGTTCAAAACGCGTTAGGGCAGGGTAATGCTGCGTGTAAAGCGCGAGAAGTGTTAAACTGCCGGCTTTGCTGCGCTGGTTGCAGCTTGTTTACCCTGTTGGATAATGTCATGTCAGATAAGTTTTTCTTTAAAGGCCGCCGAGATGCACGTCAAAGTCATATTAAATATGGCTATGAGACTCAAGCTAAGCCAAGAAGCGGCAGTAAGAAATACCCGCTCATGCTGGTAGTCACGAGTGAAGCCCGTAAGCTGGAAGTGGAAGCTTTAGTTGCCGAGGCCGAGCTGCATGCAGAGATTGAGTTAGATACCCGTGAAGGTGCAGTTGAGTCAATTGGCGAGCTGACCGTACAGCTGTCCAAGCAAGCGGCGGTAAAGGTTGAAAAAGTACCGGCCCGTAACGACGTTTGCTCTTGTGGCAGTGGTAAAAAGTTTAAGAAGTGCTGCGGCCAGTAATATCGCTAACAGTACGGTTTTAAGTGCGAAAATGAGCTGGACATTATTTCGCCAGCTTTAAAGCTTAACGAGTGTATCAAATGAATACTGTTTGCTACGCTCCGTTGAGTCTCTGCTGCTGCAGCTAATTGCCATCAGTAATACGCAGATGCAGCGCCCAGATCAGAGAACATTTCATGCCTAGCTTACTCCCCCAAGCCTCCCGTTAATTGATTACTTTGTCGCGCCCCAGTGTGATGAAATGATACAAATACTCTACCAAGATGAACATATCCTACTGATCAATAAGCCCAGCGGACTGCTGAGTTTATCGGGCAAAAACCCGCAGAATTGGGACTCGGTGCACTATAGGTTAGTGCACGGCCAAGCAGGGTTTACTCCGGCTTTCCCTGAGGCAAAGTTACCGCATCGCTTAGACTTGGGTACTTCAGGTGTCATGGTGGTGGCGCTAAATGCTGGATCCGCCAAGCACCTTAATCAGCAATTTCAAGCAGGAACCATTCAAAAGCGCTACCTTGCCATGTTAGAAGGCTGGGTAACGGAGGAGCACGGCCAGATCAGTGGGGCGATAGCGAAAGACGCCCAGCTTTTTCCGCGAGTAAAACTTTGCCCTAGCACCGGCAAGGCGTCGCTCAGTGAATATCAGGTATTAGCGCGTTTAAGCGAGCCAAAGCGGACTTTGGTACAGTTTACGCCGCACACCGGGCGTACCCATCAATTGCGTATTCACAGCTTGAGCATTGGCCATCCTATTCTGGGCTGCGACTTGTACCAGAGTGCCCACAGCGAACAACTAGCCGATCGTTTGCTGTTACACGCCAGCGATTTATATTTTACCCATCCCCATAGCGACGAGCCTATGCATGGCCATAGTCCTTGCCCCTTTTAATCGACGCGTCTTTTAAATAACGGCCAGTGTTTAACTGAGTGCGCACTGTTAGTAAGATTAACACCTCGAATTTAAAATCCCCGATACGCATTGCTTAATGCGTTTTTTATGAGCGTTTCTTAAATAAATAAGAACTGAAAATAACCTCAAACTGCGGCTTATGGTCTGCGGCTGGGCATTGTCCGCGTAAATGGTTAAAATACGCGGGCGTCACTTGCCGTGAGCCAAAGTAAATAAAACTTATGGCCGATTTAAGCTAAAAAATATAAGTAAAACACAAAATAAATTTCAGATGGTTTTGAAAGTTAATTAAAAATATTAATCAAAATCTTACAGGGAAATAATTAACACATGAAAATGAACCGCATTTTTTTACTGGTCACCACAGCGCTATTATCCACCCACGTCAGCGCGAAAGACGTGCCTGCGAGCATTAACAGTGAAGTGACTCAACAGGCAGTGGCGGATCAGGTGCTTGCCGAGCAGCGTCAACAACTGGCGAAAAATACCGACAGTCAGGGTTTTGGTCCACAATCGCCACGCGATATTAGAGTGACGACGGGTGAGAACGCCATCGCATTTAATGCGGCACCGCCCGCCAGTGCCATGAATTTATGTAATATTCATTTTCATAAGAACGCCGAGCATGCAGGCGGTGAATTTACCACCTACGTTGGCAATGGTGATGGTCAGGGATATCAGGGGGGTTATCAGTATTCAGGCCAGTTAACGGCGGCAGAATTAGCGCCTCTTGAACAGAGGGTCTGCCCCAGCGAGCAAAGCAGTCTAGCGCCTGGCGACACCATAGAAGTGCATTATGTGTATTCGAGTGCCAATATCACGCCAGGCCCAACCTTGGGTGCCTGTTTTAATGACGCCATTAAGAATCCGCAATTGCGCGTTCAAGCGCAAGTGTATGTGCTGGTGAATGACGCTAAGGCGTTGGATTTTGGTGAGTTAAACCAGCATGGCGAAAAAAATGGCCTTCAGCAGGCATTAAATCTACCAGACAACACGGGCACCGCAGTGGAATATGCGGGTTCAACCACAGGCCCGAGCTTCAACGAAGCGGGCTCGCCTTTTCAGGTGTCTTGGAGTGTTAAGCCTAAGGTCGCCAAGGTCAATATTGCCAGCGTAGGCCAGTGGTGTAAGAGCAACGTGTTCGAAGAAGATCATGCTCATGGCGTCAGAAACTTGGTGACGAATCCGGCCCTGCTGTCCACGATTAGCCAGTAAGTTACGGCTCAGTCAGCATAGCCTGTTAATGCTAAGCTGAAGCTAAAAAGCGAAATATGACCCAGAACGGGATGCACTTATACAGTGGCATCCCGTTTTTTGTGGTCACGGCGTGGCTGTGGCGCTAATATTTCGCAGCCAGCCGTATTGCCCATGCGTACTTTAATCCCCTGAATTCAACCAAGAGCACGTTAATGACAGAGCCTACCGCGTATAAAATAAGACCGACCCGTGCCCAAATGCAGCAGTTGCCTGCTTTTAACGGGCTGGAATTGTCAGACATCCAATTGCTGAGCGAGCCTGAGCAGGTGGCCTTGGCTCGGGCAGATTTGTGTCAGTGCGACTATGTGGGTTTTGATACCGAAAGTAAGCCCACTTTTCAGGTGGGCGAGCAGAGCACTGGGCCGCACTTGGTGCAATTAGCTTCTAACAAGCGGGGGTATTTATTTACCTTAAACGATGCCGCCAGCAATCAGTTACTGGTGGATATCTTAAGTTCAGAACAAATAATCAAAGTAGGATTTGGCTTAAAATCAGACCGCGGACCCTTGCAGCGTAAGCTCGGTATCGAAGTAGCAGGCTTTTATGAGTTATCGAATCGGGTAAAGCAGCTGGGTTATCAGCATCCGGTGGGGCTGCAAGCGGCGGTGGCCATTTTGCTGGGCCAATACTTGGTAAAGTCTAAGCGCGTGGCGTTGTCGAATTGGTCTAATCCGGTGTTAACGTCTGGCCAGCTGCGCTATGCGGCAAATGATGCCTATGCCAGCTTGCGGGTGTTTCAGGCATTAGCGGCGCTAGCCAAATCAAATTCCTCAACGCCGTCTTGTGATAATCACCCCTCGGCAAGCTAGGGTCGATTATTTTTCCGGTACCGGCACATCTTTCTTACAGATATCTTCTCGGGCTATCTTCTGTTGGGCTGTTTCTTGATCCGCCGTGTCGGCATCTAATAATGGCTGGCCATTTTCTTTATGGGGCCTAAGACTCAGGCAAGAGAGCAGTGAGAAATGATCTGAGCCTTTCAGTTTTAAGCGTTTTAAGCTCACTACACGAAAATGATCACTGTGAAATATGTGATCCAGCGGCCAGCGAATAAAAACGTGCTGGGCATTAAAAGTATTAAACATGCCGCGCCCGATTCTTGGATCCAGTAAGCCGCTAATTTTTCTAAACAAACGGGTAGTCGGTGACCAAGCCACATCGTTAAGGTCGCCCGCCACTATTACCGGCACCTCGCACTCGGCCACGCTTTTGGCCACGGCCAGCAGCTCTGCATCGCGCGGTGCAGATTCTTCATTTTCTGTGGGGCTCGGGGGGCTGGATGCAAAAAGTGTGCGCGCACTTGTAAGCCGCCGGTGAGCGTTACTAAGCAATGCATAGAGGGCACGTCTTGTTCCACTAAATAACTAATGTGGGTATCGCTTAACGGCAAGCGTGAATAAACATGCATGCCATACAAATTTTCTAATGGGCATTGCATCAGATAAGGATAATCCGCTTCTAATACCGAGAGCTGCTGCTGCCACCATAAATTTGACTCTAGGGTGACTAACATATCCGGCTGATACTGCTTCACCAAGGCCAGTAAGCTATCGGCATGGGGATTACTGGCCAATACGTTGGCGCTAAGAATGGTCAGCATATGCGGCGGTTGTGAGGCGCTTTCTGCTTTTACTTCGTGAGGATATAAACGGGTGTAGGGCAAAATCCACCACAGGTGATAACTCAAATACCCCACATTTAAGATGACTAACGGCCAATGAGCGGCTTTGCTCATGTCCAGTCGCCATAAGATGAGCAGGGTGAGTGCGACTATCAGGGTGATAAACTGTACGCGGGGAAAATCCAAACCGCGTACCCACCAAACGGGGTTTTGCCACAAAGGTAGTAGCGTTATTAGGCCGGTAAATGCGGTGGCGAGCCAAAACAGAGTTAATTCCATGAACAGGGCCATCCTTTTTAAGGCCAGATAAAGGGACCAGGCTACTGGCATCTGCAGGTAATGGCTTAATCGTTATCTTAAAACAAGCCTGATTGAGTACAAGTAGCTGAAGAATCTGCGATTAGCTTAAACGCTTTGTCGCGAAAACCAATGCAATAAATTGAAAAACGCGCGCTGTTACACTTTTTAAGGCGAAAATTGTGGTTTTCGCCGATGATAGCCCCCTCATGTTGGCAGCTAAGATTGACGGTGTTTTTGAGGGGTATCCTATTATGCCTATTAATAGGCATTCGGGAGCGGGAACTGACTACCTTACGTCCTCGCGGTTTTAAATAGCGGCGTTAAATGGGCGGCACGGTTCGTACATTTATCGAACCTGGCAGGCCTGATACGAGGCGTGCGGTTACTTGCCTTAAGCGTCTATGTTGCTGCCTTTGAGACACAGATTTTGTTATGGTGAGCCCTGCGGTAATGAGGAGAAAGTATGCGCATATTATTTGCCTTTTTGGGCTGGCTGGCTTTGGTGTTAGGGATCATTGGTGCCTTTTTACCGGTGATGCCCACCACACCTTTTATTTTATTGGCCGCCTTTTTGTTTAGTAAGTCCTCACCCCGTATTCATTACTGGCTAGTGAACCACCCGTGGTTTGGTCCTTTGATCCACGACTGGCAAACTCATCGAGGCATACGAGGCCCTATTCGCCGCCGCGCATTGTGGATGATGGCCATCAGCTTTGGTTTTTCAATGTATTTCATGCCGCTTTGGTACGTAAAAATTGGCTTGGCTTTGGTTTATGGGGTGATAGTGCTGTGGCTGTTACGCTTGCCCTTGATACCTGATTCTTCAGGAGTGGAACTCAACAACACCAAGCCCTAAGCGAGTGCTGAGCGTAAAAATAATAATTTTTTGTAATAAATGTCTCTCTCACCGCGTCTTAATAAGTAACCGTTAGACACTGTTGCCATAACGGAAGGGCATAAGCCCTACTGATAAATTCAGGCCTTGCAGGCAACGGCACTTTGAGTTTATTGAACTTTCGATACCTGAAAGATCAACAGATGTGATGGCAGGGCGCTCACTTAGGTAAGAGGGAAGCATTATGAAAGCCATGACTTCACTTATGTTGGCGGCGGTATTTACCCTAATGTTGTTACCGGCCCAAGCAAGCACCATTTCCGCTAGTAGCGGCATCGTTATTCAGACCTTATCGATGGGCGATGGAGTTGATAAGCGCCAGTGCCGCTTGCTAGAAAAGCAGGGTAAGGAGTTGCCCGGTTTCTGTGGACCTTAAAGGGTTAACCGTAGCGCGCACTTCAATAGGGGCAAAGATGCACATGCATCTTTGCCCCTTTCGCGATTTAGTGTCTGACTGACTAAGCGAGCACTAGGGCAGTTAACTGCAGAACAAACTTGAGTTGGCTCCCAGTGGGCGGCGCATCCTGTTATAATCCCCAACAGTTTTAAGACAATCTGGCCGCTAAGCTAGCCGCCATGGGTTTTATTATGCCCAGTTCCCACAGCTAGCAAGCCTACAGTCAAGGTGCGCGAGTCTGGTCGGGCCAACCCTTTCGGGTCTATTAAGGCAGCCTTTATTATGAAACTCTTTACTGTAAAATTTTTTACTAAGAAACCTACGCTATGAAACAAGAAACGCTGAAACTCATTGCTGACAGTATCACCGCCATTGTGGATTATCCAAAGCCTGGGGTGATTTTTCGTGATATCACCAGTTTGGTGGAAGACCCTCTCGCCTTTAAAGCCAGCATAGATGCCTTGGTCGACTTGTATCGCGATGCCGGCATCAACAAAGTGCTGGGCACAGAAGCACGCGGTTTTATCTTTGGTGCACCCGTGGCTGCAGCCTTGGGCGTGGGCTTTATTATGGCGCGCAAACCCAATAAATTACCGCGCGAAGTGATTGAAGTGGCCTACGACTTGGAATACGGCCAAGACAAGCTGCAGATTCACGTGGATGCCATCGCCCCCGGTGAAAAAGTGTTGATTATCGATGACTTACTCGCCACTGGCGGCACGGTAGAAGCGGCGGTAAAATTAGTACGCCGCTGCGGCGGTGAGGTGCAAGAAGCGGCTTTTGTGATCGCATTGCCTGCCTTAGGGGGGTTACAGCGCCTCAATAAAATGGGCATTCGCGTCAATAGCCTAGTGCAGTTTGACGGTGAATAACTCGTCGCTCAATCACTCGACTGCCAATAATAAGGGTCACTAATTACCGATGAATTATCAGGTTCTGGCCAGAAAATGGCGCCCCCAGCGTTTTACCGAAGTGGTCGGCCAGCAACATGTGTTGACGGCCCTTGTCAATGCCCTTGCTCAAGGGCGGCTGCATCATGCCTATTTGTTTAGCGGCACCCGCGGGGTGGGTAAAACTTCCATCGCACGCTTGTTGGCCAAGGCGCTAAACTGCGATAAGGGCATAACGCCTGAGCCCTGCGGTGAGTGCAGCAGTTGCGTTGAAATCGAACAAGGGCGGTTTGTCGATTTACTAGAAATAGATGCGGCGAGCCGGACTAAGGTAGAAGACACCCGTGAGCTGCTCGATAACGTGCAGTATCAGCCGGCGCGTGGCCGCTTTAAAGTGTACTTGATTGATGAAGTGCACATGTTGTCGCGCCACAGCTTTAATGCGCTGCTCAAAACCCTGGAAGAGCCGCCACCGCACGTAAAGTTTTTGCTGGCCACCACGGATCCGCAAAAGCTGCCAATCACTATTTTATCCCGTTGCTTACAGTTTCATCTTAAAAGCTTAGAGCCAGAGCAGATTGATGGTCAGCTGCAGCATATTTTGCGCCAAGAGCAGTTGCCCTTCGAAGTGGAAGCAACGGCCGCATTGGCGCGCGCCGCCGATGGCAGTGTGCGCGATGCCTTGAGCTTAACGGATCAGGCACTGGCGTTTGGTAACGGTGAGATTAGACTGGCGCAAGTTGAGTCTATGCTTGGCAACCTTAATCATAATCAGTTAATGAGCTTGGTGAATGCGCTGTTATCGGGCGATGGCGCGGCTATGCTGGCGCAAGTGAGTAATTTGGCCAGTATGGGGCCAGATTACGATCATATTCATAAAGAGCTGGTGGGCTTTTGGCATCAATTGGCCTTGGCACAAATAGTGCCCGCTCAACCTTTGCTGCCTTATGCCAATGAGCTGAATCGCTTAGCGCCATTAATTTCGCCAGAGCACATTCAGCTTTATTATCAGATTTGCCTACAAGGGCGCAAAGACTTGCCTTTTGCTGCCGATGGCCGCGCCGCGTTAGAAATGACCTTGCTGCGCACCTTGGCGTTTCGGCCTCAAGCGGCGAGTGCGGCTCATGGCAGTGCCACGCCGACAGCTGTAACAACGGAGCCTAATGCGGTAAAAAAGCCTGAGCCGCCGCGCATGTCGCCGCCAGAGATAGCGCCATCTGCATTAGCGCCTGTCATCGCTACAGTAGCGTCTAATGAGTCTGTTGCTGCGGTGCCTGCCAATCAAACGACAGAGGCCAGTGATGGTTCTGCTGTGGTTGATGCCCCTACTGCAGTTGAAGACTCTTTTGTTGTTGACGACTCTATTGCGGTTGAGAACTCTGCAGGTGCTGCAGTGAGCGATGAGGCGGATGCGCAGCTGGCGGCTCAGCTTTATCATGAACAAGACACGATTTTGACGCAGGCGGCGCAGTTTGGTTACCAAGCAGCGGTGTCTCTGCAGCCTATGCCAGCACCTGCGCTAACTGCGACTAATGCGCTGCAAAGTGATGCTCGGCCAATAAATGCGGAGCCTGCGCAAACGCAGGCGGCCAGCCCAAATGCGTCACAGGGCATCGCACCAGCAGTTAAAGCACCGCCGGCCGTTGAGTTAAGCAATCAGACTCCAGCCACAGTTAATCCGTCTGCCAGTAGTCTGGAGGAGATAACCCCGTCGCAGCTTGAACCTGAGACGGGCGATCCGGCGGCGGCCAATGTGGCGCAAATTCGGCGTTTGCTGCAAACGCGCAATCGACTGCGCAGTCATGACTTGGATGCGACCGATAACACGCCAGTACGCGGCGCGATTCCTGTCAGTCGTCAAGCTCAATCCAGCTATGTTCCTCCTGCATCCAAAGGGGATAATGCCAGTAGCCCAGCGGTCACGGCGTCGAGCCCTGTGACCGCTATTCCTGAGCGCGCGCAAACGCCTAACCCTGCAACTAACCCAGCAACTAACCCAGCGCACAGCTCGACCTTGGGGCAGGGCCAAGCATCCTCGGCTCAGAGCCCGGCGGCGTCGTTTAGTAATGACCAACATAACCATCATCATAGCCATAACCAAGGCGCCGAGCTGCCGCCGTTGGACTCTTATGCGGATATGGGGGCACAGCAGGATGCAGATGACTTGCCACCCTGGTTAGATGACACAAACGCTAACACAGCATCACAAGCGGCGTGGCAACCCAGTGTGACTGCTGATAGTTCGGGCTCGCCTCAGGCAGCTTCACGGCCCAGCGCGCCGCCCGCCAGAGCACAAACATTTCCACAAGCGGCCAATCCTGCGCCTGCTGGTGCCTCTGGCGGATTGGGTGCCTCCAGTGGCTTAAATGCTACTGGCGGATTGAATGCGATGGCAGGCTTGCGCTCGGGCGCTTCGCAAACTGCTACCGATCCTGAGCCTTTAAAGCCCAGTAGCTTATTGGCCCACGCCACGGATACTTGGACGGCTTTAGTGGCTCAGTTGCCGCTTGGTGGTTTATTGCGCCAATTGGCCATGCACTCCAGCCTTTTACAACAAAGTCCCAATCAATGGCAGCTGTGGCTAAACCCTGATCATAAACACCTATTAAATGACAAAGCCTGTGCAGAGCTGGCGGCCGTGCTGAGTGAGCAGCAGCAAGCCGCCATCAATTTACAGGTACAAGTGGGTGAGCAGACGGGCAGCTTAACGCCGTTTGATATTGAGCAGCAGCTTTATCAGAGTGCGATAAGCCAAGCAAAAGATGAAATTGAGGCCGATGATGCGGTACAATTTTTGATATCCCGCTTTGCGGCCGAATTAGACCGCGACAGCATAGAACCTATGGCGCAGTAATGCGGCGTATTTTATCCCTTAATGATGTATTAACTAAGAGTGAGCAGATATGTTTGGTAAAGGTGGAATGGGCAATATCATGAAGCAGGCTCAGCAGATGCAAGAGAAAATGCAGAAGCTGCAAGAAGAGCTGGCGTTGTTAGAAGTGGTAGGTGAAGCCGGTGCCGGTTTGGTTAAAGTTACCATGGCTGGTAGCCACTCAGTACGTCGCGTTGAAATTGATGAAAGTTTGCTGCAAGACGACAAAGAGCTGTTAGAAGACTTGATGGCTGCGGCCGTTAACGACGCAGTTCGTCGTGTAGAAGAACAAAATAAATCCCGCATGGGTGAAGTTACCGGTGGCATGCAATTACCACCGGGCTTTAAAATGCCGTTCTAAGTAAAATTAGCTTTACTGTTAGGGGCTTAGTTAGCCCCTATATCCTAATGTTCTACTTTCTAGACGCTTAATCAGAGTGTTCGATTAGCCAGCCTCACCTCGCTTACGTTACTATACCCGCACTTAAGAGTGGTATTCCTACTCTCTATTTCTCCCTCGTTATTACTAAGAGTCTGACTATGCGCTTTAGTCCCTTGTTGGATGAGTTAATCAAGAGTTTGCAAATCTTACCCGGTGTGGGCCCAAAATCGGCCCAGCGCATGGCGTTTGCTATGTTAGAGCGCCAACGCGCCGGTGGCCGACGCTTAGCCCATATATTGGATGAAGCGCTAGAGAAAATCGGTCACTGCCGCCAGTGCCGCACCTTTACTGAAGAAGATATATGCCCGCTGTGTGCCAACCCTAAGCGCGCCGTGAGCGGCCAGCTGTGCATCGTAGAAAGCCCCGCCGATGTGGTGGCCATCGAGCAAACCGGTCAATATCAAGGGCGTTACTTTGTGTTGATGGGCCATTTGTCGCCGCTGGACGGTGTAGGCCCGAAGAGTTAGGGCTAGATAAGCTGGCTAATTGGCTGGCGCGTGAGTCATTTTCTGAATTGATCTTGGCTACCAACCCGACCGTAGAAGGCGAGGCCACCGCCTATTATATTGCTGATATTGCCAGTCACCACGGCGTAGCGGTGAGTCGTATCGCCCACGGCGTGCCAATTGGCGGCGAGCTTGAGCTGGTAGACGGCAATACCCTAAGCCACTCCTTTATGGGCCGTAATCACTTCGCTAATTCGTGAAGGGTGAGGTGTAAAGGCGTCAGCACCCCGCTAACCTAGCAGTCGTGTCTTTTGTAGGCGAACACTTGCTCTCGCATTTTGTGGCAGACGAAACGCTTTAATAATGTAAACCTTAGCCGTGAAGTATGAGCCAAGGTTTGATGTTGCTATGCTCGGCACTCGGCGATTTTTTACACACCTCACACCTCACACCTCACACCTCACACCTCACACCTCACACCTCACACCTCACGCTTCATTCCTCACGGGCCAGCACTAAGGTTTCTAAAGGCACAGCGCACAGCTGGCCTAGTAGCAGAGCCGCGTGCGCTGCCTGTTGTGCCTCGGCGCGGGCTTCCACCAATACGGCGCGTTTAATATCCGCGGTTGTATAACTCTGCAAATACAGCTGACTTAAGGCTAAGTGCAAGGGGCCTAGGCTGGGATTAAAAGCGGCATTTTCTAAGTAGCGCCCCGGACAAATTTGGCCATCGTTTAATAATAAGGCGACGCCTGCGCGGTTATGACTGTAAGGCGCATAACTGGCGCAAGCGTGATCCCAAGCTGCAAGCGTAAGTGCATCGGGCTTATGTTCTGGTGCGCTCTGAGAGCTGGCGGTTAAATTGGCGGTGGGGTGATTGAGCAGGCCATAGGTTTGCTGAAGATCTGCCGGACCAAAAGCGTGGGGCAGTAATTCATTGAGCATAAAATGATGTTCGGGCCAAACCAGTAGCAGGTCGTCTTGATTGAGCTCGTGCATAAATTGGCGACAATGGCCGCAAGGGCTGGCGCTGACCACCACTCTCTCTATGTATTGCTCATCAAATAACGCCGCATGGCCAATGGCGGCTTGCTCGGCGTGAACCGATTGATGCAAGGGCACACCCACAAACTCCACATTGGCGCCTAAATACCAATGACCCGAGCCACCAATAGCAATAGCACCCACGGCAAAATCAGAGATGGGCACTTGGGCTTTGGCTTCGGCGAGCGGTAACAAGGCAAATGCCAGCGCGCCTGTGCCCAATTCACTGGCGTCCATTAACAGTTGGATTTGCTCTGGACTAAAGCGTGTTAGCCGGCTGAGTCGATGTTGGTCGAGGGTTTGTTTAAGTGCATCATTCATAGTTGAACTCCTGTTTTTAGGCATTAGGCTCATGGCTCCAAGGTTGGGCACTTTCTTTGACGTATAGTGTACGACTTAACGTATTAATCGTTGGTTTTGCCTCACGCCTCCCTGCTTACCCCTCACCTTTTCTTTTACCCTATCAACCAAAGATACAAATGAAACAAGGGCGGCGCCAATAAGGCGGTGGCAATGCCACACACCACCATGGCCAATGAAGCAAAGGCGCCTTGCACCGGCCCAACTTCGGCAGCCGCACCGGTGCCAATGGCATGAGCACTGGCGCCCATCGCCAAGCCTTGCGCTTCAGGATGCGTCACACCGGCGATTTTAAGCACTGGAAAGCCAATAATAGCGCCCATCATGCCCACTATGATCACCAAGCCTGCGGCTATAGCCGGAATGCCGCCCATGGTGGCACTGACACTCATGGCTAAAGGTGTGGTGATAGATTTAGTAGCAATGGAGGCCAGTAGTTGCGGTTGAGCATGCAAAATGCCGCCGAGTAGTAAGGTAGTGCCTACCGAAATCAATACTGAGATACTGCAGCACAATACGATTGGCCACAGCTGTTGGCGAATTTTAGCCGCTTGTTGGTATAAGGGCAGGGCAAAGGCGACCACCGCTAATTCCAATAATAAGTTGAGCGGTTTGGTGCCTGCCTGATATGCACTGCTATCTTGGCCGGTTAACACCAGCACGCCGATGATCAGCAGCGCCGGCAGCATAATGGTGTTGATCAGCGGGCTTTTATAGTGGCGCGCCAGTTTCTTCACGGCTAAATACAAGGCGGCGGTGAGGGGTATTGCCAGCCACAGCATCATGCTTGCATCCGTTGATATAAACGGCCCACTACTATCAAGATCAGTACTAAACCACTAAAAGCCGCGCTTAAAATCAAGCCTAATCCCTCGCTGAGTACGTCCACATAGCCGAGCAAGCCTGCCGCCACCGGAATAAATAACAGCGCCATGTGGCGCAGTAGTAGCTGGCCACTTTGATGTACCCAGCTTAAAGGCACTAATTGGCTGATCAGTAACAAGAACAGCAACAAGAGGCCAATAATACTGCCCGGAAAAGCAAAGGGTAATATGCCAGCGATGGCTTTACCGATGATAAGACAGGCTAATAACAGCGCAAAGCCGCGCAGCCAGATAAACAACGGATGTTTAACCAGTGCGCAGCTCGCGGCGCTAAAGCGCTTGCACATAACGAGCCACGGCCTGCAGTAACGCCAACTTGGCTTCATCTTCTTGATGCGCAATCACCAATTGCTCCAGGCGCTGCATATAAGGTTCAGCTTGGTGGCTGAGTTTGTCTTGGCAATGTTGACGCCAGCGCTGCCATTCTTGCTCGCTTAAGGTGTTGGGGTAGTTACGCGCACGATAGCGAAACAGCAACTCACTGAGGCGTGAGTCATTAAATTGCAGCGGCAGGGTGGCCAGTACCTCGGGCGAGCTGGCGTGGATCATGGCCATGGTAGCTTTATCCGCCTCACCAAAGAAGCCGCCTTCATACAGGGCTCCGTCTACATCAGCGCTGGGGCCAAAATCATGAGGGAGTTGATGCAGAGCCACCACTTTTTCGCGAATTTCGGGGTGGCGACGTAATAGGTCGAGGCTTTCACGACACTGGGCACGATTAATATCTAATTCATCGGCTCTTTGCTCGCTCAGGGCGGCGGCCTTGGCTAATGAGGGGCATTTATTAATGTGCACCAGTTTTACCGGCACCGGTAGCCGCTCACCTAGATCCGCGCGCTTAGTGTAAAGCCGCTCTTTTAGCTGCTCGGGGCTCAGTTCGATAAGTGGAGTCAGATCCATGGCTAAGTTAACGCAGATCACCGCATTGGCGTTGTCTGGATGCCACGCCAAGGGTGCAATCCAAGTGGCACAGCCTTGCCAAGCGGAAAACTGGCCCGACACATGCACTAATGGCTTGGCGTTAATGACATCGATCAGGGCTTTCACTTTATGCTTACTGCGAAGCGTATATAAATAGTCAAACAGCTTAGGTTGAGCTTGGCGCAGCAATTTGGCCAACGCTATGGTGGCCCGCACATCCGACAGGGCATCGTGGGCATTGGCGTGTTCAATGCCATTGGCTTGGGTTAGGCGCTCTAGTTTAAAACTCGGCTTGCCGTCTTCGTCTTCTGGCCAGTTAATGCCCTCGGGGCGCAGCGCATAAAAGGTGCGCGCTACATCGAGTAAGTCCCAGCGGGAATTGCCATGCTGCCAGCTATAGGCGTAGGCATCATAAAAGTTGCGATACAAGGTATAGCGGGTAACTTCATCGTCGAAACGAATATTGTTGTACCCCAAAATGCAGGTATTAGGCTGGCTAAACTGCTCATGAATGCGGGCAATAAACTCGGCCTCACACAAGCCCTGTTGCTGTGCGGTTTGCGGCGTAATGCCGGTGATCAGCGTCGCCTCAGGGGAGGGCAGATAGTCAGAGGGCAGCTGGCAATACCACATCATGGGCTCGCCAATTTCATTGAGATCCGCATCGGTACGAATGGCGGCAAATTGCACGGGTCGGTCAAAGGCCGGATGCAGGCCTGCCGTCTCATAGTCGTGGAATAAAAAACTGGGTGCTACTGCAGGCTGACTCATAGGGATTCGATTCTTTAATTGCGTGGGCCAGTGCGCGCGTTACGCATCACTGCTTATGTATCACTTACTAGATACAACATAAAGCATAAGCGGCGGGCCAATAAAAGCGTGGTGTAAGAGTATCATGTAGCAAAAGCAGCGGTAAGCTAAAGATAAAACAGCGCCGAGCGTCCAGCACCAAACGCCTAGCTAAACAAAAGATTACCTGATTACCCACAAAGATCAGCCATGTTTCAGCGAATTCAGCATCAATTAATTCAATAGGTTACAGTGAGGTGCCCGCCTATTCGGTAAAGAATATAAGGCTCAGTTTGGTATTTTGACCTTGTAGGGGCCCGTCTCTTCGGCGAAGAGGACTTCGGCCCGGTTTGGTGTTTTGGTTTAAATCTAAACCTCAGTAACAGCCAGCAGAGCTGGCCTGCCGAATAAATTTGGCAGCTACAAAGAACAAACCGAGATAAAAAAATACCGAGCCAAGCTCGGTATTTTACAAAATAATGGCGGTGCTCTTAACGGACCGCAATGTACAACTTATTCTGAACTGTCTTCTACGGGCTCAAAATCATCATCACCGCCAGAAGTCATGGGCGAGCATAAACGGTGTACGCGTTTAGGGCCTATTACCTTTAAATACTTTAACCACACCTTGGCATGTTTGCTGTCGGTGGCGCTGCCTTCCTTAACCTGTTCAACGAAACGCTGTTCTTCGCTGCTGCTAGGAGCGGTTTGCTCACTGTACAAAGCCAACATAGCGTGGCCGGCTTGTTCAAGCAGTTGGGCTTCTACGACAGTAAATTCGCCACAACGACGTAAACCGCGAGGGAAATGGGCGAAGTCCTGAAATGGCTTGTTTGACTCAAAGCTCATGTTCTTTCTCACTTTAATTGAAGGCTCTCTGATTCGCGCAAAGTATGGCACCCAGCATACGGATGCAAAATCAATATTTTCAACGTCACGTTAAAAATATTTTATGTAGAGCATTATGGCAAGTTTTATGAGCATTTAGGGTGCCTGTTATCATCTGTTAACTGTCCGTTGTACTGGCGTCTGTGTGCTCGTGAGTGAGCTCAATAAAGCGTGGATGCTGGCGCAATGAGTCAAACTCTTCATCTTCCGCCGCCACATCGCCCAGATGTACGTTGTTTTTTACCGCCAGTTCTAAATCAGACAAGGCTTGTTCTTCATGACCCATACCGGCGTGGGCGCAGGCTCTTTGGTACAAGGCATGGGCGTTTTGTTGGTCCACTTGCAGTACACGATTACACAAACTGAGTGCCCATTGACGCTCGTTCATCATTAAGGCCGCATCGGCTTTATGGGTCATGGCATCTAAATCGCCGGGTTTGATATCAAGAATTTGATCGTAAATATCGATTTTTGCTTGGGGACTTTGTTCTTGGCTGGCACGTAACCACAAGCCATGAATTTCTTGAAAGCGTTCAATTTCTCGGTAGTTTTCCGCGATCACCTTGGTTTTTCGTTGTAGCTCACGCTCTATCTGTTTGAGTTTATGTTCATAGGTATTGGTGATCTTTCGCATCTCAGTTTCTGCGTAATCGCGCGCAGTTTTCTTTAGCTCCCTTAACGATTGCCAGCCCACTATGGCCAGTACCGAAGCTGCACCTGCCAATAGGTAAAAGAAGTAAGTAACCGTCACGTTTGCGTAACTTATCGCTTTATCGGCGACGTTAAGTTCTTTTTGTACGATGTCGTCGGTGACTTTAACCTGAAAATTTGCCATTTCGGTGCGCAGCGCTTTGAGCTCGTCAAGCATATAACGCTCCATAAAAGGCGTGAGTCTGGTGCGCACTTCAGCCTCGGCGGTTGAGTCGGGTTCTCCGGGCGGGTCTTGGGCGAGTAGCGGCAGTGAGAAGAGTAAAAAACAACAAGAGAGGAAAAATTTTATCATGAGGTACCTAGTCAGAGAATGAAGCGTGCTATTGCGATGACTGAGGGTAACCCTAGGATGCTTCCTGTTCAAATAATGTTAGGGCGCCGCTTGCACGGCGCCCTAACCGTTAATCAAGCCAGCTCTACCTCTTCGGCTTGAGGTCCTTTTTTACCTTGAGTCACAATAAATGTGACGGCTTGGCCTTCTGGTAGGGTTTTAAAACCATCCCCTTGTATGGAAGAAAAATGGACAAAAAGATCCGGCCCAGATTCACGTGTGATGAATCCAAAGCCTTTTTCTTCGTTGAACCACTTCACAGTACCTGTCTCTTTTGCGCTCATAATCTCTATCCGATATTAGTCTGACGAGGTGGCAACACTTTGTTACCACTGCTTTGATAGTAGCAGCTCTGTTGAGACCTGCTCTGAGCTGGCATGAGCAGGGTTGCGCGGGACTCACAAAATCGTTTTTTTAGCCGTTTATTAGGGGATAAATATCAGAGTAATCCTTAATAAATCATTCATTATCGATTGCGAAAATGCATGCAGCCCTAATTAAAAAATGCGAGTTATGCTTGCAATTGACTGATGTTTTGTTAGGTTAGTGGAGCATTTTTGCTTAGCCCACTAACTAAATAAGTTTAGGACTATAAATGATTACTACCCATTCAGACTTAGAAGCGGACACAACCATTGACCTGCAAATATTGTTGCGTCACCCCCAGTCAACCGACGGTTATCACGTCAACCGTTTGATTGACCGTTGTAAGCCACTCGACACTAACTCTACCTATTGTAATCTTCTGCAATGCCTGCATTTTGCCGACACTTGCATGCTGGCCGAAGACCAGGAAGATAACTCACTACTGGGGTTTATCTCTGCCTACCGCAAACCTGCTGAACCAAACACTTTGTTTGTTTGGCAAGTAGCCATAGATAAACGCGCACGTGGTGAGGGGTTAGCCCGCACTTTGCTAACTAACCTATTAGCATCTGATGCCTGCGCTGGCGTCACCCATCTAGAAACCACGATTACTGCGGATAATGCTGCCTCTTGGGGTTTGTTTGAAAGCTTTGCGCGTAGTCAAGCGACAGACTCAGGCACCCGCCACCTTCTCTTTGATCAGCAGCGCCATTTTAATGGTGATAGCAGCAGCGAAATCTTATTTCGCATCACGCTTGGCTAACAGCCCGTGACTGACAGCAATGCTAATTCATCTTGTTGATCGCAAAATTATCTTTTGTTTTTGATTTGCACTCAGACTTTAAGGAGTCCATGTGAGTAATATTTTTGATGTAATGGAATCAAGTGTACAAACCTATGCCCGTTCTTTCCCAGTGACCTTCAATAAGGCACAAGGTGTGTGGTTATACGACCAATCTGGCAAGCGCTATTTAGACTTTCTCGCCGGTGCCGGCACCCTGAACTACGGCCATAACCACCCAGAATTAAAAGAAGCGCTGATTGAATACATTCAGCAAGACGGTATCGCCCACGGCTTAGATATGCACACCACCGCCAAGGCGGCGTTTTTAACCAGCTTGCAGCAGGTTATTTTAAAGCCGCGCGGCATGGATCATGTGGCGCAGTTTACCGGCCCAACCGGTACTAACGCGGTAGAAGCTGCCATGAAGCTGGCCCGTAAAGTGACCGGTCGTAGCAATATTGTGGCCTTTACTAACGGTTTCCACGGCGTGAGCTTAGGTGCCTTGGCCGCTACTGGTAACCAACACCACAGAGGTGGTGCCGGTACGTCGATGGCCGATGTGAGCCGTTTACCCTACGACGGTTACCCAGGTGCCGGTGAAGACAGCTTGTTACTGTTTGAAACCATGCTTAATGACAACTCCAGTGGCCTAGATAAGCCAGCGGCGGTGTTATTTGAAGTGGTCCAAGGTGAAGGCGGCTTGAATGCTTCTTCCTTTAAGTGGTTGCAGCGTTTAGAGAAAATTTGTCGTGAACACGACATTCTGATGATTGCCGATGATATTCAAGCAGGTTGTGGTCGTACCGGTACTTTCTTTAGCTTTGAACCCGCCGGTATTAAGCCCGACATTATTACTTTGTCTAAGTCGTTAAGCGGCATGGGCTTACCTTTTGCCATTGTGCTACTGCGTCCTGAGCTGGATCAGTGGGAGCCAGGTGAGCATAACGGTACTTTCCGTGGTAACAACCACGCCTTCGTTACCGCACGTAAGGCTCTGGAATTATTCTGGAAAGACGACACCTTTGCCGCAGAAGTGCGCAAGAAAGGTGAATTGCTGAATCAACGTATGCAAGCCATGGTAGACCGCTTTCCTAAGCTGTTTATCAAGGTTAAAGGCCGCGGCATGATGCAAGGTATGGCCTGTTACGATGGCGACATTGCCAGCATCATTACCGGTAAATGTTTTGAGCGTGGTCTGGTGATTGAAACTGCCGGCCCAGATGGTGAAGTCGTCAAGTGTTTGTGCCCGCTCATCATTACTGAGGCTGAATTAAACCAAGGCCTAGATTGGTTAGAAGAAGCGGCAGCTGAGACCGACGCTGAGCGCTTACGTAAAGCGTCATAACATCAATACTTAACCCACCGAACACGTAAATATTGTCGGTAGGCAGTTATCAATTAAGTGAGTGTGGTGTGCCAAGTCGTCACGCCGCACTGAATACAGTATTAAAGAAAGGAAAGAGCATGATAGTACGTACCTTAGCTGAATGTGAGCAAACTGAGCGTTGTGTGAAAGCAGAAACTGGGACTTGGGAAAGCACCCGTATGTTGTTGAAAGACGACAACATGGGCTTTTCTTTTCACATCACCACTATTTATGCCAATACCGAAACCCATATTCATTATCAGAACCACTTAGAGTCTGTGTATTGCATGAGTGGTGACGGTGAAATTGAAGATTTAGCCGATGGTAAAATTTACCCCATTAAGCCTGGCACCTTGTATATCTTGGACAAGCACGACAATCACTTGTTACGTGGTGGCAGTGAAGATATGAAGCTGGCGTGTGTATTTAACCCGCCACTAAGCGGTAAAGAAGTGCACGACGCCGACGGCGTATACGCAGTCGACACCGAGTAATTTGCAATTTCAGTAACCTAATACTTGCTGGATACGGGGGCTAGCCCCCGTTTACGAACATTTTCACTGGGCAGGGTGCGTTAAGGTACATTACATCTAGGCGCCAAACCCCAAGCCCAATGAAAATGTGCGAACACAGTGAATACCTGATTAATAAACATTAAGGGAATAACTTGTCACACACAGTAGAAAAAATCGGCGGTACCTCCATGAGCGAGTATCAAGCGGTCCGCGATAACATCATTTTGCATAATCGTACTCCAGAGCAGTACTACCAACGCCTGTTAGTGGTGTCGGCCTTTGGCGGCGTGACCGATGGCTTGCTGGAATGTAAACGCACCGGCGCACCCGGTGTGTATGCCACTTATGCCGATGCAGAAGACGACAGTGCTTGGGAGCAAGCGCTTGATAACGTCCTCGATCGTATGGCGAAAATTAATGAAGATATGTTTGGCTTATCGCCAGAGCGCGCCTTAGCCGATTCTTTTTTACAAGAACGTATCGCCGGCATTCGTGATTGTTTGCATCATTTGCGCCAAGTCTGCGCCTTTGGTCAGTTTCAATTAGCGGAGCAATTACAAACCATTCGTGAGCTATTGGCCGCCATGGGCGAGGCCCACAGTGCGCATAATATGGTGTTGTACTTACGTCAAAGCGGCGTAAATGCAGTATTAATGGACTTAACGGGTTGGCGCAGTGACGAAGCCTTGCCGCTTGATGAGGTATTAACCCAGACACTGGCGCGCTTTGACTTAACCACCCAGCTACCCGTCGCTACCGGTTACGCCCATTGCCAAGAAGGCTTAATGAACCGCTTTGACCGAGGTTACAGCGAAATGACCTTTAGTCGTTTAGCGGTATTAAGTGGCGCGCGTGAAGCCATTATTCATAAAGAATTCCATTTAAGCAGTGCCGATCCGCGCTTGGCCGGCGAAGATAAAGTGATCCCGATTGGGCGCACTAACTATGATGTGACCGATCAGCTGTCTAACTTAGGCATGGAAGCGATTCACCCGCAAGCGGCGAAAGGTCTGCGCCAACAAGATATTCCATTGCGCGTGCGCAACACCTTTGAGCCGGATCACGAAGGTACTTTGATCACCACTGATTATCGCAGCCCGTCTCCTTGTGTGGAGATGGTGGCCGGCCGTCGTAATATCTTTGCCGTTGAGCTGTTTGATCAAGATATGGTGGGCCGCGTTTCCCATTACGCCGAGTGTTTTACCGACGAGCTAGATAGCATGCGCTTGAACTTAGTGTCGAAAGACATGAACGCCAATACGCTGACCTATTATATTTCTGGCAATCGTAAAACCGTGCGTACCTTGGTGAGCGCGCTGCAGCGCCGCTTTGAACACGCAGAAGTTAACACCCATAAGGTGTCTGTGGTATCCGCTGTAGGCAGTGACATGAGTATTCCTGGCTTGCTGGCCCGCTCGGTAGCAGCCCTGAATAAAGCCGGTGTTCCGGTACGTGCCGTGCACCAGTCATTACGCGCCGTAGAAATGCAGTTTATTGTCGATGATGAATATTACGAGCGCTCTGTGGTGTCGTTACATAATGAGTTGGTGCAAACCGACGCAGAAACCGTGGCCCTCGCCGTCGCGTAATTGCGCAAGTCGCATTGAGTAAAAATCCCCCGACTATCGGGGGATTTTTGTTTAAGCGTATCGCGCCCAACTTACGGCCACGCTTCCCTGTTTAGGTGATTTTTGGCACACTGCAGCGATATTTTTATGACTGGGATTAATTATGGCTAAGCGTGCCTGTGCGGTGCATATATTGGTGGATACTCAAGCCGAATGTGAAGCGCTTAAACTGAAATTGAGTAAAGGAGCCGATTTTCATCAGTTGGCAAAAAAGCATTCCACCTGTCCTTCTGGTAAACGGGGCGGCGATTTAGGTGAGGTTAAGAAGGGCGATTTAGTGGGCTCGGTCGACAAAGCCGTGTTCAGTGGCCCAGAGTTAGCTATTCAAGGTCCCATAAAGAGCCGCTTTGGCTATCATTTGATCAAAGTACTTTATCGTAACTAACCGTGCGCCATCACGACTAAACGTATTTTATCATCATTCATTGCTCGACCTTTTCATTGGGTTTGGTGTTAGGAGGCGCCCTCAGTGGCGTTGGGCGAGCTCGCCATGAGCCATTCATCAAGGGCCGATTATGTTTCTTGAGCATATCCAGATCCGCAATTTCATGGGTCTCAATCAGTTGTCGCTCACTCTGAATCAAAGCACGGCACTGATGGGCGAAAATGCCTGGGGGAAAACCAGTTTATTTCGCGCTTTATGGCGACTAATGGGCCAAGGCGGCTGCTGTTATCAGTTTGTGGAGGATGATTTTTATCGCTCCGAGTCTGATGAGCCGGTCACTGAGCTCTCCATCACACTGACATATCGCGAGCATAGGCCCGGTATCAGTGAGCACTCATTACGTTTGGCCAGATTGGCACCGGCGTGGGTTAAACATAAAGACGGCTTTCATCGTATTCATTATCGGGCTGGTGCGCGGCGCACCGAAGCGGGTGTGGTCAGCGATCACAGTTTTATGAATGGCGTCGGCGGCGAGCTGCTCTGCGAAGAAACAGAGCAAATAGTGCACCAGTTAATTGAAATGAATCCGGTGTTTCGCTTGCGAGACTCACGGGGCACGCCGCAAGACTTGCCGATAGTGAACTTAAATGGTGATTATGAGCAGTTATTAACTCAGCTCAGTGCGCAGTTAGCGGTGGAAGATGAGGATGAAGATGAGTTTACCCAAGCCGACATTAAGGCCGGTTTAGATGCGGTTCGTCAATTATTAGAGCATTACTTTACGGCCCAAGGGGCCACCAGCCGCGCGCCGCGTCGTGCCCGAGATATTGCCATTCACCCAGTCACGCTCAGCCAGTTAGGCAAGTTCAACAGCTGGCAGTCGAAAGGTGAAAACAGCGAGTTATCATTGGCGTTGACGGCGGTGGCCCATACCATATTGCAAGCGCGCGGTGGTCGGCCCATTGAAGACGGCGCGCGGCCCTTGTTGTTAATTGAAGACCCAGAAAGCCGACTGCACCCTACGGTACTGGCCGCGACTTGGGGTATCTTGGATCGTTTTCCCGGCCAAAAATTGGTGACCACCAACTCGGGTGATTTATTATCGGCGTTTCCGCTGCATCATTTACGCCGCTTGGTGCGCTACAAAGACGAAACCAAGAGTTTTCAAATTGGCAATGAAAAGTACAATGGCGAAGATATGCGCCGTATTGCTTTTCATGTGCGCATTAACCGACCTATGTCACTCTTTGCCCGCTATTGGTTATTGGTGGAAGGGGAAACTGAAATTTGGCTGCTCAATGAGTTAGCGCGCATTTGTGGTTATGTACTGCCGGCAGAAGGCATTCGTATTATTGAATTTGCCCAATGTGGCCACAGCCCGCTGATTAAAGTAGCGCGAGATTTTGGTATTGGCTGGCACTTGTTAACTGATGGCGACGAAGCAGGGCAAAAATATGCCCAAGGGGTGCGCAGTCAGTTACGCGGTGATCGTGAAGAAGACCGCTTAACCGTGTTGCCGAGTATCGACATTGAGCATTACTTATTTAAAAACGGCTTGGAGCCTATTTTTCGCCAAGAAGCGCAAATTTACGATAAACACACTCCCGTCAGTCGTATTATTGAGCGTGCCCTGAGTCGGCGCACCAAGCCTGGCATGGCGTTATCTGTGGTAGAAGCCATAGAGTTACAAGGCGCGCATAAGGTGCCGGTTGAAATTAGACGCATGTTTGCCCGCATGATTGCCAACGCCCGTCGTCAGCGTTAATAAAATATTTTTTTGGAGAACACATGACAGATCATTTGGCCGCGCGCTTGTTTGCGCCTTTGGCGCTCACCGCAATCGGCGCTTTGGCCGTTTTACTCTTGGTATTATTAAAAGGCGACTTGTGTCCGGGCCAACGCCGACGCATCAGCGATGGCTTAATGTCGGTGTGGGCCGTGCTGGGCTTAAGCTTAATGTTGGCGGTAGAAGCGCGGGTGCCAGTATTGGTATTGTGGTGGGGCGGACTAACGCTGGCCTTAGGAATAGGCGTATTGGTGTATCAGGCGCGTCTGGCGGGCAAACGCAGTTTAAGCCTGCAGTGGCAATTACCGGCATTAGTGTTGGCTGGGGGCTTAGGTGTGTGGCTGCTGTTTCGCGTCGGGCCCGCCGCTATTTTTATGTTGGGTGCCGGCGGTTGTGTGTTTGCGCATCTGATCATGGTGCGTGCTAAACATCGATTGCAGGCCTTTAATCTGATCCTACCGGTAGTGGGAGTCAGTTGTGCCCTAGGTATGATTTTGGTGTTGTTAGTGCAAACAGCAGGCGAGAGTGACCCAGTTACGTTAGACGCATTAATTCTGCCCTTTGGCCAATTGTGTGGAGTGGTGTTATTGAGCGCCTTAGTGTGGCTGTGGCCAGTATTTAGAAAAGAAGCTACTTCGGCGCCGGTATTGGCCGTTGCAAGCTTGTTAATCGTAAGCGCCTTAACGCTGGGGCAGGGCATTATTGGCCAGTTGTAACGCTCACGATAAGTAACATTTTTTAAACAGCAAAAAAATTTGTCATCTGAGCTAATTTCTCTCGTTGTACTCAGGTGGTAAGACTCTTAACATGCGCGCCTCAAATCCGGAGGCGTCATGCGATTAATACCCCTTTATTTACATCTGATCTTGCTCACCTTAGGCAACGCATTTTTGCTGACCTTAGTGGCGGTGTATTTGAGTGCGCAAGGCGCGCCCGCGGCGCAAATTGGTTTAGTCGGCTCGGCCTTTTATTTAGGTATGCTGGGTGCCAGTTTTTTCGCCGATCATTTTATTCAGCGCCTCGGTCATGTGCGTGCACTAGTGGTGTGCTGTTTGGTGTTAGCACTGGCGGCGCTGGCCTTAACTTGGACTGCCTTACTGCCGTTATGGTTAGTGTTGCGTGTGCTGGCGGGCATGGCGGCGGCCATTGGTTTTGTAGCGGTAGAAAGCTGGGTGTTGGGCGTATCGCCACTGCACAAACGCTCTGCGGCCATGGCGCGCTATATGCTGATTTATTACTTTAGCTATGGCATTAGCCAGCTGTTTATCGACTGGATCCCCACTTCTGGTTCCACGGGCTTTTTTATCGCGACCGGTTTATGTTTGCTCTCTATAGTGCCATTGCGCTGGGCCAAACAACCCGACCTTGAAGTACAGACCGCAGGTGAACCCGCGGCCAGCAAGCCACCCAGAGCTGAACGCGCTTTAGGCTTGGTGGGGTGTTTAGTGGCGGGCATGCTGCTCGGCACCCTCTCTTCATTAATGCCCATTCAGTTAGAGCAATTAGCATTAGGCGACGAAGTCGGCCTGTATATGGCGTGGCTTATTTTGTGCGGCATGGCGTTTCAATTACCCAATGGCCGGTTGGCCGACCAATTCGGCAAACGTAGCATGATGGCGGTACAAACTGCCATGATAGCCGTGGGCTGCGTGGTGTTATGGGAATTTGACGGCAAAGGCGCGCTCTTGCTGGCCTTTGCTTTATTGGGTGCAGGCGGCTTTACGTTGTATCCGACCACTATGTCCTATGCTTGCGGCAAGATGCAGGGCCGGGCGCTGGTAAAAATGGCGCAAAAGCTAATGTTTACTTACAGCATCGGCTCGCTTACTGGCCCTATGATTGCGGGCATGATGTTAGAAAAGTTTCAGTCAGGCTTATTCTTATTTGTAATTTTGCTGGTCAGCGGCTGGGCACTCTGGTTGCTGATGATGCGTCTGTTAGCCGACAAGCCAGTGGGCACGACTATTTAAGTTAATCTTCAGCGGTCTTCACAGACATGATATTCAATGAACACAGTGAGCTAGGCTCACTGTGTTCATTTTTGTTTGTGGTCTATATGTGAGATATAATGGCTTACTTATTGCTCACTCACTTCACCTCTTTGGAGGGTCTAGTATGAAACGTAATACTTACTCAGCGATAGCCTTAGCTGCAGCCTTGGGGCTCGCCGGTTGTGCTAACCCAGATGTGTACTCGGGTGATGTGTATGGCAGCCGTGCCGCCAAACAAGCGCAAACTGTGACTTACGCCACGGTAACCTCGGTACGCCCGGTATTAATTCAAGCGGGTGATGAAAATCCTAACGTGATAGGTACCTTGGGTGGCGGTGCCATAGGTGGCATTTTGGGTCATCAAGTAGGTGGTGGCACCGGCCAAGTCTTAGCCACCGCCGTGGGTGCACTGGCTGGCACCATGGTGGGTTCGCGCGCTGAAGACAAGTTAAGCCAAGTTAAAGCGGTAGAGCTGGAAGTGCGCACCGACAGTGGTGAAAACCTGATAGTGGTGCAAAAGGCGGATCGTACTTGGCAACCGGGCCAGCGGGTACGACTGGTTGGCTCAGGCAGTAATTTGAGCGTCGCCCCTAACTAATAAATGCCAGCCTTTACGGCTGTGCTCTGGTAACTCCGCCAACATTGCGCGGGTTTACAAAACAAAAAGGCACCCTAGGGTGCCTTTTTGTCGTGAAGATGGGTGTTATCTTTACAGTTTTTATCGTTATTTTTTTATTATTGTTTTTGCTCTTACGTTATTGCTTTTTAGTACCTTGTTACAGTTTCTTTCTTCCCGGGCTCATTTTACATCTGTGCCAAGGAAGGGGCAGAAATAGCGACTAAAGCAGCGCCGACTGTAAAAATGATGGTGATAACTAACTCTTTCATTTTTGTACCTTCCTCGTTGATTGACTGTGAATCTAATATACGGCAGTTTCGTTGGCTTTTCAACCCGTAAATTGTATTTATGAGCATTATTGGTGATTTGTGCGCTCTAAGGTCTATTTTAGTAAGTAATGCTTTCGGTGTTGGCGGTTATCTATGACTAAAATATCAGTTTGTAACGGGGTGTTGGTTTTATACTGCTATTAAATCAAGGGTTTATGTTTATTTGCTGTGCAGGGGAATTACTTGGTGTTGAAAGTATTAGCTTTAGGTTGGGTAGTGAAATTGTTCCTTTTGAACGATGGTCCAACCAAGACTTGTTTGTTGAGTCAGGTTTTCTGTCGTTAAAGTGAACAGCAACTGTCGCTGGGTATCATTAGGAGTGACAAAGTGTGGCAAGCTTGCTGCTGGCTCAATCTTCGTCTTGAGCTTGCTTAATAACGCCGTTTAGTGTTGGCGGCCTTAGCTTGCAGTCAGCCCTGAGGTAGCCAAGCGGGGCAGACCCTAGGGTCAACTGACCCTAGTGATAGGGATCCCAAAATAGCGCTTTTCTGCTACACTGCGCGCCAGTTTTAATGGTGAAGATGGGGTGGGCGTTGACGCAGTCGGTGGAGCAGTGGCAAGCAAAATTAACAGAATGTCGGGGTGCGGAGCGCGGCCGGCTGGGGCGCCGATTACGCGGGCTGGCAAAATTGCCGGCGGCCAAGTTTGCCGATGCGCTAAGCAAAGTGGCGGCCGATATCGCCACTTCGGTTAATGAGCGCGCCCGCCGGCAGGCATTGTTAAATCAAGCTATTCATTATCCGGCCCAATTACCGGTCAGCGAACAACGCGAGCTGATCAAACGTACTATTAGTGAGCATCAAGTGGTGATCATCGCCGGTGAAACAGGCTCGGGTAAAACCACGCAGATCCCTAAGATGTGTTTGGAGTTAGGCTTAGGCATAGACGGCACTATTGGCCATACTCAGCCGCGGCGTTTGGCGGCGCGCAGTGTGGCGGCGCGACTCGCCCAAGAGCTGCAAACAGAGATTGGCCAGCGGGTAGGCTATAAAATCCGTTTTAATGACAGCATCAGTGCCCAAACCCAAGTGAAGTTGATGACAGATGGCATGTTGTTGGCAGAAATTCAGCAAGACCGCCAATTGCGCCAATATGACTGCATCATTATTGATGAGGCCCACGAGCGCAGTTTGAATATCGACTTCATCATGGGCTATCTCAAACAACTGTTGCCTAAACGCCCAGATCTGAAAGTCATCATTACTTCGGCCACCATAGATCCGGAGCGTTTTTCTCAGCATTTTAATGATGCGCCCATTATTAGCGTCTCGGGGCGCACTTATCCGGTGGAGCTGCGTTATCGGCCACTATTGGAAGGCGATCAGGACCGAGATCAGCAACAAGGCATTTTTGATGCAGTAGCTGAGCTTAGCCAAGCGGGCAATGGCGATATTTTGATCTTTATGAACGGTGAGCGAGAAATACGCGACACCGCCGCAGCACTTAAAAAATTAGAACTACGCCACACCGAAGTGGTGCCCTTGTACTCTCGGTTATCCAACGCCGAGCAGAATAAAATTTTTGAGTCCCACACTGGGCGGCGCATCGTGTTGGCTACTAACGTGGCCGAAACCTCGCTCACCGTGCCGGGTATTCGCTATGTAATTGATCCGGGTACGGCACGCATCAGCCGTTATTCCTATCGCACTAAAGTGCAGCGCTTGCCGATTGAGCCTATCTCTCAAGCCAGTGCCAATCAACGCATGGGCCGTTGTGGCCGGGTGGAAGCGGGCATTTGTATTCGTTTATATGCCGAGGACGATTTTAATAATCGGCCTGAATTTACCGACCCTGAAATATTACGCACCAATTTAGCCTCGGTAATTGTGCAGATGTTATCGTTAGGCTTAGGCGACATTGGCGCCTTCCCCTTTGTGGAAGCGCCAGATCGCAAATACATCAATGATGGCATTCGACTATTAGAAGAGCTGGGTGCTGTGGTGCCCGATAAGGCGGACTTAACGCTTACCCCGTTAGGACGCGACTTAGCGCGCTTGCCCGTTGATCCCAGATTGGCGCGCATGGTGTTGGCAGCCCGGGATTATGGCTGCGTGACCGAGGTGATGGTGATTGTGGCGGCCCTCAGTATTCAAGACCCCCGTGAGCGCCCCCAAGACAAGCAACAAGCCGCCGCCGAGCAGCACAATCGCTTTAGTGATGATGACTCAGATTTTATGGCTTACATTAATCTGTGGCAGTATTTAAAAGAGCAGCAAAAAGCGCTCAGCAATAACCAGTTTCGAAAGCTTTGTCAGAAGGAGTTTTTAAACTACCTGCGACTGCGCGAGTGGCAAGATATTTACAGTCAGTTGCGATTAGTGGTGCGCGAGCTGGGCTTTGCGCTCAATAGTGAGCCCGCCAAAGGCGACAGTCTGCACCAAGCCTTGCTGAGCGGCATGCTCAGTCAAATCGGCATGCGCGACGGCGATAAAAGAGAATTGCTGGGGGCGCGTAATGCGCGCTTTATCTTGGCGCCAAACTCCAAGCTAGCGAAAAAGCCGCCGCGCTGGTTAATGGTGGCGGAGCTCACCGAAACCCACCGTTTGTATGGCCGCACTGCCGCAAAAATTGAACCCCAGTGGCTAGAGCGCCAAGCCGAACACCTGCTTAAGTCCAGCTATAGCGAGCCTTACTGGTCGAAGAAGCAGGGCGCGGTAATGGGCTTTTTAAGTCAAAGCCTGTTTGGTCTGCCGGTGGTGGTGCGTCGCCGCGTCAATTACAGCCAAGTGGATCCGGCATTATGCCGAGAGCTATTTATTCGCCATGCCTTGGTGGAAGGCGAGCTGCAAACCCGTCATGAATTTTTCCATCATAACCAAGCGCTGCTCGATCAAGTGGAAACCCTAGAGCACAAGTCTCGTCGCCGTGATGTGGTAATTGATGATGAAACCCTGTTTCATTTCTACGACCAAAAGCTGCCCGCTGACGTGGTCTCCATTCGCCATTTTGATAAATGGTGGCAGCCGCTGCAAAAAGTTCAGCCAGAATTGCTGCATTTCACTGAAGAGATGCTACTCAACGACAGCGCCGAGCAGATAGCGGCCAGTGATTATCCGGATGTGTGGCGCCAAAAGGGTGTGACGCTGACGCTGGATTATCAATTTGAACCGGGTCTTGAAGAAGACGGGGTCACGGCACAGATCCCCTTACCGTTATTAAACCAAGTAAGCAGCGAGCCGTTTGCATGGCAAGTGCCGGGCTTACGCCGTGAGTTACTCATAGGATTAATTAAGTCTTTGCCAAAGCCGATGCGCAAGCACTTTGTCCCCGCCCCCAACTATGCCGACGCGCTGTTAGCGGCCATGCCAGCCCAAGAGGGCGAGCTGCTGGATCAAGTGGAAAAGCACTTACGCCGTATGACGGGCGTCACGGTGCCGCGCGAGCAATGGGATTGGTCGGCCTTGGCAACGCATTTGCGGATGCGTTTTTCTATCTTGGATGCCAAAGGTGACGTGTTAGCGTCTGGGCGCGATTTAGACGCCATTAAATTGTCCTTACAAGGCCAAGTACAAACCGCACTCACCCAAGCGGTGGATGACGAACGCTTTGAGCAAGCCGATCTTCGCCAATTCCCTGAGCGGGCGATCCCGAAAACCTATGAGGCTAAGCGGGCCGGCTTTGCGGTAAAAGCCTATCCGGCACTGGCGGATAACGGTGATAGCGTAGCACTCACCTTGTGTGAAGATGAAGTCAGCCAAGCGCAAACCATGTGGCAGGGCCAGAGCCGCTTATTGCTGCTGCAGTTGCCGTCACCCATAAAATACCTGCATGAAAAGCTACCCAATAAAGCTAAGCTCGGGCTGTATTTTAATCCGTATGGTCGGGTATTAGATTTAGTGGACGACTGCATTCGTGCGGGTGTTGAAGAGCTGATGCGTCGCTATCAAGCGCCGGCTTGGAGCCCAGCCGAGTTTGAGGTGCTTAAAGATAAGATAGGGGGCGAGCTGAATCCGGCAGTGGCGGCGATAGCCTTAAAAGTGGAAGAAGTCTTAAGCCGCGCTCATGAAGTGAAAAAACGCCTTAAAGGTAAAATTGATTTATCCCAAGCCATGGCCATGGCTGATATTCAGGCGCAACTCAACGGCTTGATCTTTAAAGGCTTCGTCACCGCTACCGGTGGCGAGCGCTTAGCTGACTTAAATCGTTATTTAGAAGCGTTGGCACGGCGCTTAGATAAGTTGCCGATAGACCCCCAGCGGGATCGACTGCAATTACTCAAAATTAGCCAAGTACAACAGGCTTACCAGGCGTTATTAAACAAGCAGCCTAAAGGTAAGCCGTTGTTACCTGAGGTGGTCGCTATTCGCTGGATGATTGAAGAGCTACGCGTGTCGCTGTTCGCCCAAACCTTAGGTACCGCTTATCCGATTTCAGAGAAGCGTATCCTGCAGCAGATTAATGGGTTGTGAGTGTGTGAGGTGTGAATCGTGAGGAGTGAGGGGTACATATAGCACCGAGCAATACAAAAGACGGTCTTTGTAGCCGGCAATTTGTTCGCCGGTTCTGCGCAGCAGAATGTTTTAATGTTTGCTCTCACATCGATGATCCTGCGTGGATATGCATTTTGGTCGGTCAACGCACTGGGGGCGGTTGAGGGTTGGGTTGTTTTAAGGTTTAAGGTCAACATAAAACCGGGCCGAATATTTTTTATCGAAAATAGGGGCCCCTACAGGGAAAACTAGCACCAAACCGTGGCTCATGTTCTGTACCTATGAGACTGTTATCTACCAAACACTGGCACCTTATCAAACAAGGTAGCACTGTGTTTAGTAAGCCGCAGACGGACTTTATGTTGTGGCGTTGTGGGGGGCGTGTTATCATCCGCGCGCATTTTACAGGCGAATATCGGTCGCAATGTTTGCCACTAACCTTATAGAGAGAAAATTATGTCATTCACATTTCAAGCAGAAGTTCGTTCAGACCTGGGGAAAGGTGCGAGCCGCCGCCTGCGTCATGAAGACAAAACTCCTGCTATCGTATACGGCGCAGGCCAAGAGCCAGTTGCCATTGCTCTGGACCATAAAAAATTAATCATCGCTCAAGCCGATGATGCATTTTACAGCGAAGTGCTGACTTTGGTTATTGACGGCAAAGAAGTGAACGTGAAGGTTAAAGACGTACAGCGTCATCCCTTCAAGCCTAAATTGGCTCACTTAGATTTCATCCGCGCTTAATTGCGAATGAAACTAAAAAAACCGCCTGCGGGCGGTTTTTTTGTGCCTGTGGTCCAAGCAAAGAGCAATACTAGCTTTTGCCACGGAAAAATTAAGATGGGGTAAGAGCGACGAATGACAGGGCTAAAAATATTTAATGGTTAGGAATCGCTTTCTGACGAGGTCGATGTTGGCTCTTACCATTAATAGTCACTTTTAGATTTGCTCACTAATTTTCCACGTTCTTCCGTGCTCTCGCCGTAAAGAGTCGTTGCGAAATGGTCTTAAAGCCTTAGGGTCTGTTGACCTTTCGCGGTTAAATTTTGTTCGAGTCAAACGCGTTTAGCTGAATCCGTAGGGCAGCGCTTGTGGAAGCTTTCTACTGCGTTAGCGCTTATTTATGGAGAATAACTACATCGCATAAGCGCTGCCTTGTATAAAAACGCCACAAACTGCTGCAAAAATCATCTCAAAAGGTCAACAGGCCCTAGTATAAAAAGCACGCAACCTCAGTCGGTTAGGCCGTATTATCTATCTGGACGCCAGTAACAGCGACCCATCAATGGGAATAAAGCAATCGGCGGCATCCATCAAGGCTTTCGCCGTGAGTGCGGGCGCGCCATAGACTTCCACGCGCTTGCCATAATGCTGGCGCAATCGTGCTGCCAGTATCGCAAAGTCACCATCACCGGATACCAGCACTAAGGTGTCAGCAAGGTGAGCGTACTCCAGCATATCGATGGTAATGCCCACATCCCAATCGCCTTTTGCCGTACCATCAATGCGCTGAATAAAGGGTTTCAGCCTCAGCGTGAAACCTAATCTTTGTAACCGATACTGAAATTGACGCTGTTTTTCATCCCCGCGATCAATGGCATAGGCATAAGCTGCCACTACCTGGCGCTGAGCGGTGACCTGTGACCAAAAAGCGGTGTAATCAAACTGTTGGCCAAAGGATTGACGGCAGGTGTAATAGACATTTTGTACGTCGACAAATAGCGCGACTTTCTCTACAGGCGATCTCTCTGAGTTTGTTTCTTCTAACATCACTTCTTTTAAAGGCATAGCGTGCTCGCAGCAAGATAGGCGGATCCCATAGTGGATGTTAAGCCATTGGGGTACAATGACGCCTATTTTATTGATAATAAGCACCTTATGACACTTACAGATATTGATAAAGTTCGTTACCGTCGTCGTTTAAATCACGTATTCATAGGCAGCGGCTTGGCGTTAGCGGCCTTGAGCTTGCTCTTTTCTCAGCTACTAATTGCCTTGTTTCCAGACCCGAGCGGCAGTCATTTTCACTGGAATGCGCTGGGTGTATTAGTGGCTGCCGCCATCGTGGGTATGGGCTTAAGCCATTATCGCCATCATAGTTATCTTACGGAAGTTTTGTATGTGTGGGAGCTAAAGCGTTCACTTAATAAAATCACCCGCAAAATGCGCAAAATAGAAGCAGCCGCCAAATTAGGCAATATTAATGCCCTGCAGGCACTGCAATTTAGTTATGCGGGCTCACGCCAGCTGTGGTTGTTGGACGATAATATTATTATTATGGACGAGCTGGCCGTTAAACAAGCAGAGCTGGATGTACTGGCGGAAAAGTTTAATGTCACCCTTGATATTGCCGATTATGAAGAAAGCATGCTGAGTGAATTTTAAGCGCAATGGATAAACTGTTTGCGGCACAACGTACATATTTAAATAGGCGGCTGATGAAACAAGCGATAGTGGGTTTTCAACAAGATGACGAGCAACACTGGGTGGCCGAGCTAAAATGCGGCCACCATCAGCATGTACGTCATCAGCCGCCTTTTATTAATCGACCTTGGGTGATAACGCAAGCAGGGCGCACCGCCATGCTGGGCTGTTTATTAGCCTGTAAACATTGCGAGCACGCAGATTAAAAATTCGTCCTTAATACTTTATCCCCACACCACACTAAAACACTCGATCTAATATTTTATTTACATAACTCATTTGTTCCGCGAAGTGAAGTAATAAATACAGCAAGGTCTTGCTGTATTTATTGGGCTATTTATTTTTTAAATAACTTTATTGGTGGTATTATCCTGCGACATATTCTGACCAAGGTAAATAAAACCGCATGTTGAAAAATAAACTCGCACTTTCTGTTGGCTTAGCTTTAGGCTCTTTGGCTGTTAGCTCCTCTGCTTTTGCTACTAGTACCTATTTTGACGCACGTAATAACGCCATGGGTGGTGTAGGTGTAGCCAGCTCTCATTATGGCGTCGCAGCGTTAGTAAATCCGGCCTTAGTCGCAAAAGATGATAAAGTGACCGATGATTTTTCACTGGTATTACCGAGTATTGGTATTCAGGGTAGCGATAAAGACAACCTGATTGATGGTATCGATGATTTATCTGATACCTATGATCGTTTTGACGAAGCAATAAAACGTGAAGACAATTCAGCAATTGCGGATAATGCTGACGAATTAGAAAAAGAATTACGCGCTATAGATGGTAAGTATGTGGACGCTAATATCGGCGTAAATATAGTAGCGACCCTGCCGACGCGTTGGGGATCGGCCAGCTTGTTTGCTAATGGTTATGGTACTGTGGCTATTTCTAGCCATGTGGCGGATTCAGATTTTATTTTGCTAGAGACTATAGCCAACAATCCGGAGCTCCTTCCTGATGGGTATGAGCTTGAATTGCAATCAGAAGCACGCGCTGTGGCTGCCTTAGTTCAAGACTATGGTTTGGCGGTAGCGAAAATCGTCGAGATTCAAGGCCTGCCAGTACATTTTGGTGTGACGCCAAAACTGCAAAAAGTAGATACCTTTAACTATCGCACCAGTGTTGATAACTTTGAGACCGATGACATTGATGATAGCCGCTACCGTGACAGCGAAACCGGCTTTAACGCCGATTTAGGCATTGCCGTTGATTATAGCCAGCTGACTTTTGGTTTAAGTGCGCGTAACATCATTTCCCGTGATATTGAAACTAAAGAAGTTGAAGGTAAAAAATACACTTATCAAATTGCGCCTTTGGTAACCACAGGTGTGGCTTATCGTGGTGATATCGTGACCTTAGGTGCGGATATAGACTTAACCGAGACTAAAGGTTTTAGCCACATGCAATCTTCACAGTATGCGGGCGTGGGTGCAGAGCTTAGTGCTTGGGGTTGGGCGCAATTGCGTGCCGGCTATCGTGCCGATATTAAAGGTGACATGCCTAATATGGTGACTGCCGGTTTAGGTTTATCGCCGTTTAAGGTGGTACATTTAGATTTAGCGGGATTTATGGGCTCTGATGAAGCGGTGGGCGCAGCCGTGACCATGAGCTATACCTTCTAATTTAGGTTTATAGGTTCGAATATAAGCCTCATCGCAGTGAACTGCGATGAGGCTTTTTTGCTTATATCTACTTTAAATAACGGCGCTTAAATAATAGCGCGAAAACTAAGGATTTCTTTATGAAAGCAACCCAGTACTTTGCGCTGCTTTATCTATTAGCGGTGGTGCTAGTCACGGCGCTGGCTTGGTTACCGCTTGGCTATTTTAGTGCACATTTTTTTGGCTTTGCGGCCAGTTATTTAAGCGGAGTATTACTGTTAAGTGCGCTGAGCTATGGCCTCTATGCCAAAGACAAACGAGCGGCACGCCTTGATCTGAGGCGTACACCTGAGCAAACCTTACACTGGTTGGCTTTGCTTGGCGGTTGGCCGGGTGCACTGTTGGCTCAAGCTAAACTGCGCCACAAAACGCAAAAACAACCTTTTAAAACGCTGCTTTGGTTGACCATAATCGCGCATCTGGTCGCGGTTGCGTTATTCTTAAGATTCATTTGAGTGAAGAGAGCAGTTTTATGAGCAGCTAAGTGTGCAGTAGATAAGCTAAGGCCTAGCTGCACTAAAATAGGCTTTTGGTTATGGCCAATATTCAGCGAGGCGCACTGTTCCATATTTATGTCTCTAAGCACACTTCCATTCATCAAGATGGCACCGGAGCTAGCATGACTGAGAAAAGCCACTGGCAACTGATCCCTGCCCAAGAGTATGAATGCCCAACGCCGCCTACTGTGATGCGCTTGAAGCAGCAGTGGCGCCGATTGTTACGTACTTTAGGTGTCGTAAAATCTGCAGACTTGGCGATTAATGAAGAACAGTCTGAGCCAGATCCACCTGACTTTACCGCATCGGCGGCGCAAGCTGCGTTAGCGGGGTATTTGTCCGAGGTGGACTGCGCGCAGCAGGGGGTGTGCTTTTTGCTGGATCCGCCCTTTAGTGGCACGGCAGCCATGGCGCGCACATGGGGATGGCAACAAGGGCGCGCCTTGTTGATTCCGCCAACGGAAGAGCAAATAGCACAGGTGGCCGTGGATGATTGGTGGTTACAGCAGCCCATGGTAAAAGGGCAGATTCACACTCAAGCCTGGTTAATCGATGATTTGGCTTGCTATTTTTTGCGCACTGCCGCGGGCTTACGCTTTATTCAAACTTGGCTACCACGAGTATTGGCGGGGAATTTGGCGTGGGTTTAATCGTGTGTGACAGCTGGGCATTTGCATTTTTAAGTCGCGATTGGCCGCAAAACTTGCCCAGCAGTCACTGTCTGGCGCCTGCCACACTAGACTTATTACGCCAACTGGGTATTAAGGGAAAAGACCATCAACTAGAGCGCTTGGCCGGTGAAGCCAGAGGCAACCTTGGTCTAGCTTGGGCGTTATGGCGCGGTAAGTATGTGGATCAGCAGTCGTTACCTGTGCTGCCGGTTACGGCCAACGACGCTACGGGCTTTATCTTGTATGCGCTGCTATTACACCGGGGCTTAAGTTTGACTCAGCTGGCAGAGGTGTTATCGAATGTGGCGCTGGATGAGCTGAAAGTGCAACTGCTGAGCTTGAGTCAAAGGGGCATTATTTATGCCGACGTAGAGAGTGGAGCAAACAATGGAGCTAAGGGCGACGCAGCAAGTGATGCTAAATGTAATGCGGTTAGTGAAAGTGTTGCAGAGGGTGATAGCAATGAAACACCCTGGCGAATAACGGCGCTGGCCTATTTAACGGTACGTGAGTTTTTGGGCGGGCGAGATTATTTACTGGACGACTTTTAATGGTGGTGAATATGAACCCAAAACGATTTATGGACTTATTTAGAGACATCACCTCCGCCGTATTAATTGAAGCCGCCTTGGTGGTGCTAGCGGCCATCTTACTGGTGTGGCTCTCACAAAAAACACTGCCTTGGTTAGCGAATAGACTGCACAGTAAACGCCGTTTATGGGTGCTGGCTCTGGTGCCCACTATTCGAATCCTCGTTATTGCCGTCGCCATCTTGTGGTTGGTGCCGATGTTTATTGAGCTGACCGTAAAGAACACCATAGCGATATTAAGTGTCACCGGATTGGCGATTGGTTTTGCCCTTAAAGACTACGTCAGTAGCATTATTGCCGGCATTGTTGCCGCTTATGAAATGCCGTATCGGCCCGGGGATTGGATTGAGGTAGAGGGCCAGTACGGAGAAGTAAAACGCATTGGCATGCGGGTAGTAGAGATTGTTACGCCCAACGACACGGTTATTTTTGTGCCGCACCTTAAACTCTGGGATGGTCTTATTCACAATGCCAATAATGGTGGTGCCAGCTTAATGTGTGTGGTGAACTTTTATTTAGCGCCGGATCATAACGCCAGTGAGGTGTGCCAAGTATTGGAAGACGTAGCCCTGTCTAGCCCTTATCTTAAGTTGACTAAGCCGGTATTGGTACTCGCCGCAGAACAACCTTGGGGCACTCATTATCGAATTAAAGCCTACCCCATGGACCCCAGGCAGCAGTTTAAATTTATGTCCGACCTCACAGTACGCGGTAAAGATAGCCTACGCCAACTTCCCGTCAGCTTTGCGCGTATTCCGCCGGAGCAAGCCATGGATTTAAGTAAGTCTGACTAAGTTTGTTTTCGTGATAGGGGCTCGATAAGCTATACCACAATAAAGCGGCTATGTGCCACGTAAAGTCGGGGCACTATCGCCCCGATTGACTGGGGAATGGGGTCGGGACCAAATGAGCATCGCCCGTGATAAAGCCGAGTGTGTTAAAAGCCCCACTCCTGTTCTACAAGAGTGGGTTTTTACCTCAACGGTTTTTCAATTAGCTCGCTGCTGCTTAGGCGAGGTAGCGCGCGCGCAATGTATCCGCCGGTAGTGGTCGGCTGATCAAGTAGCCTTGGATCAGATCCACGTGATATTTAGCTAACGCCTCCCGTTGGGCTTGGGTTTCCACGCCCTCAGCCACCACTTTCAGCTTTAACCCTTGGGCCATACCGGTAATGGCGGCCAAGATAGTTTCGCTACCCTGATTTTCGCCCAGTTGTTGCACAAAACTTTGATCGATTTTCAAGGTAGTGATGGGCAATTGGTGTAGATAGCTTAACGACGAGTAACCGGTGCCAAAGTCGTCCATGGCAATCTGACAACCGAGCTGGCGCAAGGCATTTAAAATGGTGATGGCTTGCTGTTGTTTATCCAGCAAGATGCTTTCGGTGAGCTCAAAGCTTAATAAGCCCGCAGGCAGTCGGTATTCTTGATATAAGGCTTGGATATCGGCGATTAAATCTTGATGCCAAAACTGCTGAGCAGACAAGTTGACGGCCACCGGTACCGGCGTTAAGCCGCTGTCTAGCCAACTGCGTAACTGGGTGGCCACGGTGCGCATTAACAATTGGCTTAAAGGTTGAATAAGGCCGGTGCGCTCGGCCAGCGGTATAAAATCCCCTGGTGAAACTGGGCCAAACGATGGGTCCGTCCAGCGTGCCAATGCTTCTATGCTGACTAAGCGCCCTGTATCACGTGCGACCAAAGGCTGATAATGCAAATTTAAGCCAAGGCCGGTGTCCAGCGCATTGCGCAGCGCCGTTTCCATCGCCAGCCAGCGGTGCTCGCGCACATCCAAGCTGGTGCTAAAGAGGCGGTAGGCATTGCGGCCTTCTTGCTTAGCGCGATACATGGCGGCATCCGCGTGCTGTAACAGTTGCTGCGCATTGCTGGCATCGTCAGGATACAGGCTAATGCCTACGCTGCAGCCGACCCTAAATTGCTGATTATTCAATAATACCGGCTGGCCCACGGCCTCTATCAGCCGTCTTGCGATGGCGGTCACTTCATCGGCGTCGGTTAAATCCGGTAACAACACAATAAATTCATCGCCGCCTAAGCGCGCTAAGGTGTCGTCTTCGCGCAACCGCGCCGCCATGCGTTTGGACACCTCGAGCAGCAGCTCATCCCCCGCCGCATGACCGAGGCTATCGTTCACCTGTTTAAAATGATCCAGGTCGATAAACAGCACAGCTAAGCGCTGTTGATGGCGATGGGCATGACGCACTGCGTGCTCCAATCTGTCTTCTAACAGGCGGCGATTAGGCAGTTGGGTGAGAGCATCGTAATACGCGAGCTTGCGAATTTGGTCTTCGTTTTCACGAATATGAGTAATGTCGGCAAACAGGGCGGCAAAATGAGTAACATTACCGGCTTCATCATGAATGCTGGTAATGGTGAGCAGCTCCAGATACAACTGGCCCGTTTTACGGCGGTTCCAAATTTCGCCGCGCCAATAGCCGTCTTGACTCAGGGTTTGCCACATACGGTTATAAAAGGCGGCATCATGGCGCCCTGAAGATAATATTGCCGGGGTCTTGCCCATCACCTCTTCTGGTGAATAACCAGTGGTATGGGTAAAGGCGGGGTTTACAAATTCGATCCGCCCGTGAGCGTCAGTAATGATCACGCCTTCTAATGAGGCGGCAATCACGCGTTCGGCCAGCTGTAAATTGAGATGCGGATGCTGTAGCGTTTGATCGCGCAGCTGCATGGCGTGGCGTAACTCTTGCACGCGGTGCTGGTCGGCGCCTTCTAAAATATTGCGAAAACCCAGCAGGCCAATAATGGTATGACTGTCATTATCTTTTACCGCTAAATGGCGCAGCTGATTATCAATGAGCAGGTCGCGTGCGCGCAATAAAGAGTCTTGGGGCGAGATGGTCAGTAAAGGGCGGCTGGCCAGCTCGCTCAGCGGCGTGTTACCGGGGTGGTGCGCTACAAAGCGCACCATGTCGCGCTCAGTAATAATGCCGTATTCCTGAGCTGAGCACTGCACCACGGCGGCATCTTGCTGGTGTGCCAGCATTAAAGGTGCTATTTGGCCCAGCGTTAAGCTGCCCGCTAACACCAAAGGCGCTTTATCCATCACTTCATCAATGGTGCGCAAGCTCAGATATAACTCCAGCCCTTGTTTCAGCGCTATGTCAGTTTGCGACACTATACCTTGCGGGCGCCCTAAGTTATCGATGACCAATAAATGGCGCACCGCTTCATCGTTAAAGCGTTGCGCCACTTCTGAAGCGCGAGCACTTAAGGACACACTGCTCACCGGGTGGCTCATCACTTCACTAATGGGACGCTGCAAGGAGGGGGGATCATTAAAGTCGAGGCGTAAGCTATCGTGCTCGGTCCAAATGCCAATCGCGGTTTCGTTTTGCATAATCAGCATGGAGCTGCAGCGGCGATGGGCCATACGTTGTGCCGCCTCAAAAATAGGCGTGTTTGGGCTGCAGGTAAGCAGACCGCGGTGCATTATACGTTCAACAGGCAGGTCGGAGACGCTGGGATCGAGATCTATCACGCTAACTCATTCGAAACTGGTTTATGCGTCACCCTAGCATATTGCGCTGCCAAAGCAGAAGTAAATGACCTACAAATGGTAAGGTTTTTAAAAATGCCTCATCTTTGTATAAATCCTGAACAAATAGTCAGTAAATAGTTGGCAAAGCCATGCTTTATGGTCGCTGCTAAATCCTACTTATAAATACAAGGTCGGTGCTATGGGATCGTCAATGCGAAACCAGCCGGCGATACTCATGCGATCGCGATGGGCGGGCAGTACTTCATGAGGAAAGTTTTCCGATAAAAAACACACCAAGGTGCCGGCGGTGGGCAAGATACGATGCAGCACGCCCGCGCCTTGCTCTGGGTATACTAATAATTCACCGCCCTGAGTGGCTTGCCAATCTTCATTAAGATAAAGCACTGTGGTGATGCGTCGGTTGCCGCGACCACGAAAGGCATCCAGATGCTTTTTATAAAAGTCACCGCATTGATACAGGGCATAGTGGCACTCGTAATCTTTGAGGCCTAAGAATAATTGTCGATTTAACGCCTGCTTTAAACGCGTCATCAAAGACAGATAATAAAGTTGAATCGGGGTGTCGCCTTCCAGCCAGCGGGTTTTATCACTGCGCACACGCTCATTGGTTTGCTGGTGTCGTTCACGGCCAATGGCCGCGGGAGTGAGCTCGCTCGCAGGCAAGGTAAGCAAGTCGTGGCGTAAGCTGGCCACAATATTGCTATCAATAAAGTCAGGGAAAATACCAATGCCAGGCCCTGCTAACGCTTCTATGATGTTGGTAAAATCTAATTCAAGTTCTACAACTGCATTCACGTTTAACCCTCCAGGTGTGCACCCCATTTTTTAAGAGCGCCTATTAACACCGATAGCGACTCGGGTAGCCAGAAAGAAAATTTGCATGTGCAGCGCGTCTGCATTGCTCGTGCTTAACTCTGATTGTTTACTGCGGCCAGCTCGTCAACGGCCACGACAGTCATCAACATAGCCCTTATACGGCTTGAATACAAAAAATGTAGATTAAACAAAGATTTGGCTAGCTCAGGATTAACTGGTCACTGAGAGTTTTTGCCATCAATATATCTCGGTATTGGCCAAGTTATACCAGTCTGTAAAACTAACTGATCAAGGTCTTTTGCAACGAAATCCGCGAAACCCACAGAAAAATAGTAATCAGATCTGAAAATATTTTTATAGTAAAGACGGGGCTGGCGTTTATCTTTACGCCGTCACCCTGACGAAACTCAGGATCTACAAAAGGCCAGAGCCCAACACCTCACCTGGTCGTTGCGAGGAGTGCAACGACGCGGCAATCCATGGTTATATACCGCGCCGCTGTAGCATGGATTGCCGCGCTACGCTCGCAAGACGGAACAAAGACACATAACAACAGAGCGCAGAGTGGCGTAAAGCTAACGCGAAATCTTGACGCGGATCTCGTTTGAGGGTTTTAAAGCAAAAGCAGATACCGAGACGGGCCCGGTAAGACGGCATAGGGCAGATCGGTGTTGAGCTTGAGCTCGGCGCTTACTTAGATTGGTCTTAGACGATACTTGCGGGCAATCACAGCGTGTTGTATGTGCGAATAAGCCGTTTTGCTTATACCAATCTAAGTAAAGAAGCGGCCTGTTTAAGCGAATCACAAAGATAAGTGCCGCCCTTGTAGTCCCACGCTTCAGCTGTGGGTTTTGCAAAGCAAGAAGGCTTTATTAAACATTCCCGCTGAGACGGGACTGGCAGCTGAAGCGCTAGACTACAAAATACCGTCCAGCCTGACTTTAGGTGTTGTATTTACTAAGAGTGATAATACAGATCAGCTAGTTTACAGAATGGTATTATTAGCTTTTTTTAGGAAAAGAGGGCGAACAGGGAAGATCGGAAAGGAAGGATAGCTAAATTGAGTGGGGGGAGGGTGCTACGCTGGCGCTTAATATGTTACTCAAACGAGCCTAGTGCTTGATAAGCACTCATGCATCAGCTTTTGTTTACTAGCTCATGTTCACTAGATGCGATGACTAGGCTCGTTTGGTTATGACTCACAGTGGGGTTAGTGCACCGCCGAGGGCAACTTACTGGGTTCTTCGTCGTGCATTAAAAAGCCCAGCTCACCGATCTCAAACAATAACTGCTGAGTGGCCATCACCGTTTGTTGCACTATCCAAGTAAACTGAGATTCATCGAGTCCTGCTTGGGTGTGCATGTAATCGGCGACGATTAAGCGCGGCAGATTATCGTCTACGATATCGACAAACACTTTAAGGCTAGGATAATTCATGTTGAGACGGCCTAACTCAGCCACCAGCACCAAAAGCGCCGTGGGTCTGATTTCGATTTCGCTGGTTAACAGTGCACCTTCTTGCTCCACAAACAGCCGGCTTTCCAACACGCCTTCCAGCTCCTGCAGTTCAGATAAATGAATGCCGTGACAGTTTTCACACACGTAATGTTCTATGTAGCTGGCGCTAAGCCAACGCATGGCAGTTTCTGCTGTTAACACTCAAACTCCTAACTGGGCATTCAAAGAGTGGCTAGTGTAAACCAAAGCAGGCAGTAGGAGAATAAAAGCCGGTTACATTGCCGCGTATTTAGCCAATGTCTTCTCTATTAAGCCTGCCGCTAACCGGCCTTAGCGCATAATTTGCTTTTATCTGCCAAAGGGGGAATGCTGAGTAATAATGAAAGGTAATCAGCCCTTTGGCATCACAGTATTTTGAGACAAGGAACGTAAATGTGAAAACGCTGCTAGCTGCAATCGATTTGGAATCTGGCTCTACTGTAGTCGTGAAAAGGGCGGTGGAACTTGCGGCGCGCTTGCAGGCCAAGCTGCATTTAGTGCATGTGGTGGATGATGCTTTGACCCTGTATGAGCCCATGGTGGAAATCTCGGTGCGCCATCGGCTAAAGCAAGCGGCAGAAACCGCGCTGCAGTCTTTGTTTGAGTTGTTGCCAGCGGAGCTTAAAGCCCACAGTTGCTATCAAGTGATCTTGGGTAAGCCCCATCAGGCACTGGCGAAATATATTAGCCAGTCACACGCGGATTTATTAATTGTTGGCCGTCATCACATTGAGCCGTTGCGGGATTTATTTGTGGGCACCACGGCAGAGCGCTTGTTACGTCACTGCGATATTCCGCTACTGATGGTGAGCACTGACTCTGTTGAGCCTTATCTGCAGGTGATGGCCGCCACGGATTTTTCACGCAGCTCTCATCATGCGCTGCAAGCCGGTTTATGGCTGGCGCCGGAGGCGAAGGTGAAGCTGGTGCACGTTTGCGATCCGCCTTTTATGGGCTTTGTACGCTACGACCAAGACGATCTGGACACGCTATTAGCCGAGAAAAAGGCGCGCTTAGAACAAGAGGTCGCCAGCGAAATGGCGTATTTTTTAGCGGATGATGACCAAAGCCGCATTGAAAGCCAAGTGCTGACCGGTAATGCCCAGCAGCGCTTAACCGAAGCCGTAGACTTGCACAGACCGCAGCTGTTAGTTCTTGGCACCCATGGCCGCCAAGGCATCAGTCGTTTACTGATCGGCAGCGTGGCCACCGCTTTCTTAAGTAATTTGCCCTGTGACGTATTAGTGGCGAGATAATTTCTGTGTGAGGCGTGAGGAAAAAACACCGAGTTTAGGCTCGGTGTTTTTGTTTGTCTTATCCGTTATTCAACATTAAAAATTTAGCATTCAACATTGCTGTCAGATTTGGCGCTGTTGTCTATTTATCTAAAAATAATGACGGCCAATCTTGCTGGTTTTTGCCCAGCACTAAGAAGTAGGGATTAAGTAACTGCTTGGTATTGGCATAACTGAGCGTCTCGCCATTTAACTGCACCACACTACCACCCGCTTGCTCAACCACACACTGCGCCGCTGCCGTATCCCATAAGGATGTAGGACCAAGGCGCGGGTACACATCGGCACTGCCCTCGGCCACTAAGCATAATTTAAGCGAACTGCCCATGGGCACTAATTCATGCTCGCCTAATTGGGCGAGCAGTGCGGGCATGGCGTCACCGGCATGAGAGCGACTGCCCACTAAGCGCCACGGGCTGCTTGCTTGATGAGTAGTGACTTTAAGTGACGTAAGTTGGCCCGCGGCGTCAATCTTCTCTGCACCTAACCCCACGGCCGCGCGATAGCAAACTGCTAATGCGGGCGCATACACCACGCCTAATACCGACTTACCTTGCTCGATAAGGGCGATGTTAACGGTGAATTCGCCGTTGCGTTTAATAAATTCTTTGGTGCCATCCAGTGGGTCTATCAGCCAATAACGGCCTTGGGCATCGGCACCGGCAAAGGCGGCGGTGTCTTCCTCCGATAATACCGGCAACGCGGGGGATAACAGGCTCAATCGCTGCTCAATTAAATGATGGGCAGCTTGGTCAGCTTCGGTGAGTGGCGATTGATCGGCTTTCTCAGTTACCGCAATCGGGCGACTGTAAATATCCATGATGGCAGCCCCTGCCGCACGGGCGATGGCTTCTACTTCGCTTAATAGCTGGCGGTTAATGTGGGTCTCTTGCACCTGACTCTCCCTAGGGTGACTAAATATGTGCTTTCAAATATAGCGACTTCAAATATAGCCATATAGTATAAAAAAACTGGGCTTATGCATATTTAATCAGCGCGGCGGCGCACTCTGGTTTGGGAGGTAGGTATTTAACGCGATAAATTTGCCCATTCTTTGAACTTTTCCTCGACTGTCGGTATCATTATCCTCCTTCGGCGTACACGCCTGTCTTCTTCGTTCGTTAATTGTGAGTTTGCTTCTTGATTTCCACCAACAATATCACCATGCAATTTGGCGCTAAGCCGCTGTTTGAAAATATCTCCGTTAAATTTGGCGACGGCAATCGTTATGGCCTGATTGGCGCCAACGGCTGTGGCAAGTCTACCTTCATGAAAATTTTGGGTGGCGATCTGGACCCCAGCGCCGGTCACGTGAGCTTGGATGTTAATGAGCGTCTGGGTAAGCTGCGCCAAGATCAATTCGCCTATGAAGAGTACCGAGTGTTGGACGTGGTGATGATGGGCCACACTGAATTGTGGGCCGCTCTTCATGAGCGCGATGCGATTTATGCCAACCTTGAAGCCACCGACGAAATGTACATGCGTGCCGCCGAGCTTGAAGGCGAAGTGGCCGAATACGACGGTTACACTGCCGAATCTCGTGCCAGTGAACTGTTATTAGGCGTAGGCATAGCGCTAGAGCAGCATACCGGCCCCATGAGCGAAGTGGCACCGGGCTTAAAGCTGCGAGTGTTATTGGCACAAGCCTTGTTCTCGGATCCAGAAGTGTTGCTGCTCGATGAGCCGACCAACAACTTGGATATCGACACCATTCGCTGGCTAGAAAGCGCGCTGAACGAGCGTAACAGCACCATGATCATCATTTCCCATGACCGTCACTTCTTAAATAGTGTCTGTACTCATATGGCGGATTTGGACTTTGGTGAGCTGCGCGTTTATCCGGGCAACTACGACAACTACACGCTGGCGTCTAACCAAGCCCGTGAGCGTTTGATGTCTGATAACGCCAAGAAGAAAACCCAAATTGCCGACTTGCAGTCGTTTGTGGCGCGCTTTAGTGCCAACGCTTCTAAGGCGCGTCAGGCAACGTCACGTGCCAAGCAGATCGACAAAATCGTCTTGGAAGAAGTAAAAGCTTCCAGCCGTCAACACCCCTTTATGCGTTTTGAGCAAGAGAAGAAGCTGTATCGTAACGTGCTCGAAATGGAAGACATGTGCCAAGGCTACGACGGCAATGTGCTGTTAAAAGACCTCAATGTGTTGGTTGAAGTGGGCGAGCGCATCGCGATTTTGGGTGCCAACGGTATTGGTAAAACCACACTGGCAAAGACTCTAGTAGGCGAATTAAAGCCCATGAGCGGCCGTTGTAAGTGGTCAGAAAACGTTAAAATTGGTTACTACGCGCAGGATCACGCCAGCGACTTCGATATGGACATTACGGTGTTCGATTGGATGAGTCAGTGGCAGCAAGCCGACGACGATGAGCAAAGCATTCGTGGCGTATTAGGCCGTTTACTGTTTAGCCAAGACGACATCAAAAAGAAAGTGAAGGTGTTGTCCGGTGGTGAGCAAGGTCGCATGCTGTTTGGCAAGTTGATGATGCAAAAGCCAAATATTTTGGTGATGGATGAGCCAACCAACCACTTGGATATGGAGTCTATTGAGTCACTAAATATGGCCCTTGAAATGTATCCTGGCACCTTGATCTTCGTGTCTCACGACCGTGAGTTTGTATCATCATTGGCGACACGTATTATCGAGTTGACTGAAGATGGTCTGCGTAACTTTAGTGGCAGCTACGAAGAGTACTTGCGTGAGAAAGGCGTGCTGTAAGCGAGTCTTATTTAAGTAACACGTTAAGTAAAAACGCCCCAGCGAGCTAAGCCCGCTGGGGTGTTTTGGTTTTTTTAAGTCTTTAGTTACTAAAGTCTAGAGCTGTTTTTGCAACGGAAGAACACGGAACGCACGAAATTCAGCAAGAGTGATAGAGCTTTTAGGAGGTAAGATCTTACCCTTAATGATTTATCATTCTTCGGACTTGTCTTTCTTTTTCCGTGCCTCACGCAACAAAGAGGCGTGGCAAATAAGTCTTTATCTTACCTGATTACCCACAAAGCTCAGCTATGTTTCAGTAAACTCATTATCAATTAATTCAATATGTTACAGGTAGACATGTCGATTATCCTACTGGCCATACGTTCAAGGCCCACAACCACGCCAAATTTCACAACGTTGCACCGTAGAGGCCGCTTTAGCTGGCCGGTGGCGCGGAGCGCCACCAAGATCTTCAAACCGCACGGCGTTGACAAAGGCACCTACAAAACACACCTCGTTTAACATTGATGTGGTTTGTAGGTTCTTGTTTTACTGCGTAAAACCGGCCAGCTAAAGCGGCCTCTACCGCAAAGAGATAGCCTTGCTGCACCCTGCTTGTATTGATATCGCAGCAGGGTATGGATACGAGAAAAGAACAAACCAAAACAGCGCACATCATGGCTGAGGGTCATACGTAATCAGGTTATCTTAAGATCACTTATCTTAATATCAATAATGGCTTAGTGGATTCTTTCAACATCAAGTCGGTAATACTGCCCAGTAACCACTGGCGGATGCGGGAGTGGCCATACGCGCCCATCACCATTAGGTCGATGCCTTGCTTGTCTTGATAATCCAGTAAGTTCTGCTTCACATCACCTTGCAAGAGTGCCGAGGTGACGTTTAAACCGGCCACTTCTAATTGCAGTCGTGCAGATTCTAACTGTTCTAAGTTCTGGGGATCTGGGCTGGCTACCATCACTAAATGGCATTCTAAGCCACGAAACAGTAAAGACGACGCCAGCATATCCACGCCTTTGCGGGTGGTGTCACTGCCATCGAAGGCGAGCATGATTTTTTGAGGCTGCGTAAACGCATCCCAAGTCAGCAATAAGTGCTTGTCAGTGGTGCGGATAACTTGTTCTACATGGCTACCTAAGCGGCCCACGTGATCGTCTTCGTTGGCCCCTTGGCGGCCCATCACCAGTAACTGGCAATAATCGTCGTATTGTTCAATTTCATGAACCAGTCGACCCACGCGCTGTATGGTACGTGGCGGCGCATAACCCTTGCTTGCTACATGATTGCTGGCTTGCTCCAGTACTTGGCGGCTGTGCTCTTTGGCCAAAGCGTCGCGTTTTTGGTCAAGGTCAACCAGTTCTTGAGTAATGTTATCTTGTGGAGTAAGGCTGGCAGCACCACTGATGCTAAATAGCATAGTGGGCTCGGATTTGGGTAAAACATGCAATAACACCAAAGAGGCACCCAGCTGACTGCTGGCCCAGGCTGCATAATCACACACTGTGGTGGTGTGTTTGGAACCGTCAATACAGGCTAATACATTTGTTTTCATGTGGTTCATCCCGATGATAAGTTATTGACTTTACATACAAGAATCGCGGGGGCTCCGATCTAAAATCAATGTAGCACACATTAAACGGCTTGTGGCTGGGTTGGCATCAAGTTTCATAATCTTGTCATAAAACCAGAGAATGACGCCGTTTAGCGTTATTCTCTGGTGGTTTGCGTTTTTAGCGCAAGATAAGCAAGGGTACTTTGGCTTGCTTGATCATGGCCAAGGTGGTGCTGCCGAGCAGTAATTGACGGATCCGAGAATGCCCGTAAGCCCCCATGATCATTAATTCAATACCTTGCTCGGCTTGATATTCTGCCAAGGTTTCTTCAACGGGACCGGGTAAAATACGGCTCACCGGTGTCATCTCTGCTTGTTGTAATAATGCACTGGCCCACTTGAGTTGCTCTTGGTGGGCGTCGCTATTTTCACCCACGAAAATGATATGCACCTCCAGCCCCACTAATAAACGACTGCTGGCGAGCAAGGTTACCGCTTGGCGGGTGCTGGCGCTGCCATCAAAGGCTAACAGCACCTTGTTAGGAGCCTTAAAGTAATCTTTAGTGAGTAAAATCGGGCAGCGCAAGTTGCGGGTAATGGCTTCTACATGGCGACCCAAGTGTGGGGAGTCCGCCGCTGAGTTTGCTCCATGTCGGCCTAGCACTACCAGCCGGGTGCTGGGGGCAAACTCTACTAAGGTTTCGAGCAAGTCGCCGTGGCGTTGAATAGGGTTTGCCAACACGCCGCCTTTGAGCACGTGTGCTTGAATGGCTTCCAACAGCAATCGGCCTCGCTCACTAGAGAGCTTGTTTTGCTTGGCATCCAGCTCACTTAAATGTGCCAATAATTGCTCTTGGCTGCCCAGGCCAATGCTGCCACTTAAATCGGCTGGCACCGGTGCCGATATTTTATTCGGCACATGCAATAAATGCAGAGGGGCTGCTAGACGCAGGCTGGCCCAAGTGGCGGCGTCGGCCACGGCGTTGGCATAACGCGAGCCATCAATACAGGCGATTACATTTGCGGTCATATTTACTCTCCTTGGGCCAAGTATGAGCGGGTGCTTATGTTTGCTCGAGTGCTCATGCTCGCGCTCCTTACTGGTCGGTTAGCTTAATCGTAGTCTTAGCGTCTTGATGCAGACCAAAGCGATCCACTAAGGTAGCACTGGCCTCATTAAGGCCGATAATCTCCACTTCTGCGCCTTCGCGTTTAAAGCTTAACACCACTTTATCCAATGCGGCGATGGCACTGATATCCCAAAAATGCGCGCGGCTCACATCAATGCTTACTTTTTGTAGCACTTCTTTAAAATCAAAGGCGGCCACAAACTGATCCTTAGAAGTAAAAAATACTTGGCCGACCACTTGGTAGTTGCGCGCGTTTTTTATCGGTTGGCTACTGGTTACCGTGAGTAGGCGACTGATCTTATGGGCAAAGAATAAGGCACTTAATAATACGCCCACCAAGACGCCGTACGCCAAGTTATGGCTATACACCACCACGGCCACGGTGGCTATCATCACTATGCTGGAGCTGGGCGGGTTGGACTTAATGTTTACGATAGAGCTCCAGCTAAAGGTACCAATAGACACCATTATCATTACCGCCACCAAGGCCGCCATCGGGATAAGTGATACCCAAGGGCCCAAAAACACCACCATTAGCAATAACACCACACCGGCCACCAAGGTCGATAATCGGCCTCGACCGCCGGATTTGACGTTAATAACTGACTGGCCAATCACGGCACAGCCGGCCATGCCGCCCAGTAAACCGGTGGCTAAGTTGGCGATACCTTGGCCCTTACATTCGCGGTTTTTATCACTTTGGGTGTCGGTGAAGTCATCCACTATGGTGGCAGTCATCATGGACTCTAACAAACCCACAATAGCTAATGATAAAGAGTAGGGGAAAATAATGGCCAATGTTTCAAAATTGAGTGGTACATCGGGCCACAAAAATATGGGCAGACTGCTGGGCAGCTCGCCTTTGCTGCCCACATTCGGCACTTCTATGCCAAAGTAAACGGCGACCAGCGTCAAAATAACGATACACACTAAAGGGGAGGGCAGCACTTTACCTAAATAGGGGACCAGCGGCAGCAGGTAAACAATCGCCAAGCCTGCGGCTGCCATGGCGTACACATGCCAATTGCCGCCCATCAGCTCTTCAACTTGCACCATAAAAATTAAAATCGCCAAGGCATTAACGAACCCCGTGACCACCGAAGTGGACACAAAGCGCATTAGCTGGGCTAAACGAAAATAGCCCACCAGTAGCTGTAACACGCCACAGAGCAAGGTGGCGGCCAGTAAATACTGCAAGCCGTGATCTTTCACCAGTGTGACTATCAACAGCGCCATAGCACCGGTAGCCGCCGAGATCATGCCTGGCCGTCCGCCGGCAAAAGCGATCACCACCGCCATGCTAAAAGAAGCGTATAAACTGACCTTAGGGTCTACGCCGGCGATGACGGCAAAAGCGAGGGCTTCGGGGATCAGCGCCAAGGCCACCACTAGGCCGGCCAATACATCGCCGCGAATATTAAAAAACCAAGTCTGTTTTAACTGAGATAACATGATAAAAATTCCAAAAAATAACAAATGATATAAACGGGATAGAGATGTAGGTGAAATAATTCAGCACCAAGCACCAAGCACCAAGCACCAAGCACCAAGCACCAAGCACCAAGCACCAAGCACCAAGCACCAAACGATAAATATCCTTACAACGGATGTGACTCAATGACGTGGCGCGCAAAGCCACTGCCGGCTTCTTCATAGATATTAAAGATATCATCAGCCCCTAAATCACGCAGTTGCGCGCCTTCATCCGGGTAGCAAATAATGGCCGCGACGCGACCTTTAAAGTGGTTGTGGCGAATTTGCTCCAGCGCATATAAGTTACCCGCATGATTGGGCATGGCGAGAAAAATATATTCCACCTGGGTACTAATACTGGTTTTATCCCAAAAATCCGAGTCAGAAGCGTCGCCTTCAATGGCATTAATATTGAGCTCGTTGAGCAAAGCTACTTTTTTACTGTCGCTGTCTATTCCTAACAATTGACCCGGATAGCGGGCTTCTAGCTCCATATAAGCCCCTTGGCCGATACGGCCCATACCCACTATAAGTACATGGGCATCACCTAATTCGATGGGTCTGTCATCGGGATGCAGTTGGGTGTGCTCGCGGGGATTAAAACGCTGCATTAAACGGCGATATAAGCTTTCGTTATGGCTATTCAGTGGTGCGGACACCACAAAAGAAATGGCCAGCGCGATAGACACTACTATTGCCCAGTCGTTACTGAGCAAGCCTTGCTGAGCCGCCAAGGCCGCCACAATTAAGCCAAATTCTGAATAGTTAGATAGGCTAAAGGTGGCCAGCAAAGAGGTACGAATACGCAGCTGTGAGCGATTATAGAACCAATAATAAATCAGGCTTTTCACCGGTAATACCAGTAACAAAATAGCGGCAATCCAGAGTGCGTCCAGCGTTGGCATACCTTTGAGGCCAATGCTCAAGAAAAATGCCACTAAGAACAACTCTTTCATGTTAAACAAAGACTTAGCTAAGGACGAGGCGCTGTAATGGCCGGCTAACATCATACCAATAATCAAGGCACCTAAATCGCCTTTCAAGCCCACCAGCTCAAAACTGCCCGCGCCCACCACTAAAGCTAAAAATACTGCAAACAAGGTTTGCAGCTCGCCGTGGCCAATGCGCGCGAGAATTTTAAAAGCCAGCCAGCGTACCAGTGGTAATAATGCCAACAAGCCGAAAGCCCACAAGCTTGGCACTTTACCCTTAGAAATGGTTAAGAATGCCACCGCAAACAGATCTTGCATCACCAATACACCAATGGCGATACGGCCGTAAAAGGTGTTCATGTCACTGCGCTCTTCAAGTACTTTAACCGCAAACACGGTACTCGAAAAACTTAAAGCAAAGCCCATCAGCATGGCTTGGCGCCATTCCAGCTCGGCGGCCAAACTAAAGCCGATGGTTTTTACGGCCAGTAATACCAGCGTAAAAAACAAGGTCGACAGCACTATATGGCCCAAAGAGGTGCCCCAGACCTCTTTTCTCAGTAACACCTTTAAGTCCAGCTTCAGCCCTATGCTAAACAGCAGTAGCGTGACGCCTAAATTGGCCAGCGTTTCTAGGGTGTCGTTACTGCTATAGCCCATGGCGTTGAGCACAAACCCCGCCGCTAAAAAGCCGATTAGCGGCGGCAAGTTAATGAGATAAACGGCCAAGCCACAGCCAAAAGCAATAACAATAAAGATCAGATCCATGAGCTCTTCTTACGTTGAAAACCAATTAAAACAACTTAGATTAAAATAAACAGCTTAAAACAAATCAATGTCGGCCACAGAGGCGTACACGTGCTGTGGGCAAAAGGGCATTTTATCAATATCGCTGACTTGACTGACGCCGGTCAGCACCAGCACCGTATCTAAACCCGCTTGAAAGCCCGCTAAAATATCGGTATTTAGATTGTCACCGATGATCAGCGTGTTTTCCGAATGGGCGTCCATGTGATTGAGTGCCGCGCGAATGATCCAAGCGCTGGGTTTACCCACATAAAACGGCTTTTTGCCGGTCATGCGTTCAATAGGCGCACACAAGGCACCGCAAGCGGGGTGCATATTCGGGCCATGGGTGTCGGGATTGGTGGCGATAAAGCGCGCCCCTTGTGACACAAAACGTGCGGCCATTTGTATCATCGACCAATTGTAATTGCGCGTTTCGCCCACCACTACAAAGTCTGGGTCTATGTCGGTAATGGTGAAGCCGGCATTATAAAGCTCATGGATCAAGGCGCCTTCGCCAATTACATAGGCTTTTTCGCCACTTTGGCGTTTTAAAAAATCCGCCGTGGCCATGGCTGAGGTATAAAACATCGACTCAGGCACTTCAATACCGGCGGCGTAAAAACGGTTTTGCAGATCCTTGGGCGTTTGCGCCGGGTAATTGGTTAAAAATAACAGATTTATCCCTTGCTCGAGTAGGCGCTTTACAAACAGATCGGCACCGGGTATCAAGTCATTGTTGTGCAAGATGACGCCATCAATATCACAAATCACATTTTTCTTAGTCACGGCACCTCTCCTTGCTGCATTATTTTATTTATCTTATGGATTACGGAGCGCTGCCGGTTCATAGGGCAGTCACAATGCCACCCATCAGGTGGCTCGCGTAGTTTATTTACTGACGCAGCTAAGCAATGGACCCAGCTGTGTTACCCGCAACCGAATGGTGGCGGCTCGGCCTTGTACATAAGCCGAAGGTCGTCCGGCATTATATTGGCGAGGGCTAGGTAGCACCGCCGCTAAGAGCGCAGATTGATAAGGCGAAAGTTTGGCCGCCGAAGTATTAAAGTAAGCTTGTGCCGCCGCTTCTGCCCCATAAATACCTGGGCCAAATTCGGCAATGTTTAAATACAAGGTCATGATGCGCTCTTTGGGCAGCATCAGCTCCAGCATGGGCGTATAAACGGCCTCTAGCCCTTTGCGTACCCAACTGCGGCCTGGCCATAAGTACAAATTTTTCGCGGTTTGCATACTAATGGTGCTGCCGCCGCGCAGTTTACCTTCATTTTTAAATTCGCTTGCCACATCGGCAAAGGCGTCCCAGTCAAAGCCGCTGTGTTGGCAAAATTTATTATCCTCACTGGCAATCACAGAAGCTTTCAATGAGTTAGCGATGCGGTGTGCCGGTTGCCAGTGTTTGCTTAAGCTTTCGCCCTCAATCAGGCGGATCAGCATTAATGGCGTGACGGGTACCGGTAAAAAACGATACACCAAGGTCAACAATAACGGCAGTACAATCACCAAGGCTAACAGCCAGCGCACCAGGCGCTTGAGAAAAGAAAACATCAATAAAGGGTCCTTTATAAGGGGCGTTTGCTATTAGGTCACACTTCCAACCGTTAGCCCAGCGCCGTGCTGGCGTTTATGGTTAAATTTTTGTTATGTTGATACTTTACTTAAGTGCGCTATTTACGTGAACTTAACGTCGAATTGAGCTGGCGACTATTAGCTGGTCGATGGCTCTGGAGAAACGCCATGTCAAATTTTATCAGTGACTTACCCAAAGTAGAGTTACACCTGCACATAGAGGGCACCTTGGAGCCCGAGCTGGTATTTGCGTTAGCAAAGCGTAATGGTATCACTCTCAATTACTTAGATGAAAGCGCCTTACAGGCCGCTTATCAGTTTGACGACTTGCAGTCTTTTCTTAATGTCTATTATTCGGGGATGCAAGTGTTGCTCACCGAGCAGGACTTTTTTGACTTAACCTGGGCTTATTTAGTGCGCTCGCACGCCGATAAAGTGCGTCATGTAGAGATTTTCTTTGATCCCCAAGCGCATTTGGAACGAGGGGTGCCCATGGCGGCGGTGGTCGAGGGCATAGTGCGCGCGCTGGAACAAGCGCGACAACAATGGGGCTTAACCAGCCGCTTAATTATGTCGTTCTTACGCCATTTATCCGAAGATTCAGCGTTTGAGACGCTAGGCTTGGCGGAACCCTTCCGTCATCATTTATCTGGCGTGGGGCTAGATTCGGCTGAAAAAGGCAATCCTCCGACTAAGTTTGCCCGGGTTTACGCGGCCGCCCTTGAACAAGGCTATCGCTTGGTGGCCCATGCGGGAGAAGAAGGGCCGGCCAGCTATATTCGTGATGCACTGGATATCTTAGGCGTGGAGCGCATCGATCACGGCGTGGCCGCCATTACCGACCCGCCTTTAATGGCGCGCTTGGCTCAAGAACGTATTCCGCTCACCGTATGCCCGCTGTCTAATTTGAAGTTAAAAGTGATTAATCACATGAGTGAGCTGCCGATCCCGCAATTTTTGGCCGCCGGCGTGTGCGTGACCATTAACTCAGACGATCCGGCCTACTTTGGCGGTTATATGAATGCGAACTATCAGGCGCTGCAAGAAGGTTTAAATTTAAGCGATGAAAATATATTAGAGTTGGCGCTAAATAGCGTAGAAGCCTGTTGGTTATCGCCAGAAGAAAAAGCACATTTGGCCGCTGACATTCGTGACCACGGCCACGCTTATGGCGTTGTGTTACCCAGCTAAACGGCATTGAGCACCCCGTATAAGAACGACCACTGCAGCAACCCGTGCGACAATGTCTAATCTTGCGCACGGGTATCCGCCCCAAAAGCGACCATTAAATTCCTAAAGAATAAATGCCCTTAGCCGATACTAATATTATCGATTTATAGGAGAGCTGGCGTGCGCATCATATTCTTACTGGCAGGGCTAACTCTGTGCACTACCGCTTGGGCACAGCCCCGCGCCTATATTGCTAATTTAGATCAATCTTTATGGCGGCTTACCGCAGACTCGGCCATTGAGTGCCGATTAGAGCACCCCATTCCCAGCTTTGGCACCGGCGCCTTTATTAGTGAGGCGAGCAAAAACATTAACTTAGTGTTCGCCCTTAGCCCGCTGCGTGCTCAGCCGCGCACTCAAACCGCCTCGCTCGTCAGTCAGTCGCCACAGTGGCAACCTGGCCGTGGCGCTCAGCATTTATCACGAGTGACCTTTTACCAGCAGTTTGATGCCATGGTTGAGCAGCAGGCGGCGTGGGTGATGCTAGATGAACTGAGCCAAGGGCGTTGGCCGACTTTTTATTTTGATGATTGGTATCGCAAAGGCCAGCTCACCAGCGTGGGGTTATCATCGGTCAACTTTCGGGCCCGCTATGCGGCTTTCTTGGATTGTCAGGCCAGTCTTTTGCCTTACAGTTTTGAAGACATCGCCTTTAGTGTGCTCAACTACGTGAATAACGCCGATATGCTGACCGAGCACTCCAGCCAGCGCTTAGCCATGATTGCTGAATACGTGAAGGCCGACCCTAATATCGATAAGGTAGAAATTAATACCTACACCGACAGTTTTGGCACCGCTTATCATAATAAAGACTTGTCCCAAAAAAGAGCCAAAGCCATTAAAGCCTATTTTTTAGAGCTGGGCTTACCAGAAGGCAGCATCAGTCTAGAAGGGCACGGCGAGCGCCGCCCGATTGCCGACAACCGAGGTGCAGAAGGCCGTGATACCAACCGGCGCGTGGTCATCAGTCTAGGCGCAAAAACTCAAATTTAGCGTGAGTACAGCGCTGAGTATCAAGTTATACCAAACACCGAGCCATCAGCTCGGTGTTTTCGTTTTCACGCTGGAGCATGGATACGAGGTGCTGGTTTTACGTGGCGCTGCAAGACCCTATTTTTATCACTGTGCTTTACAGGCATAATGTCGGACTTATTTGATATCACACTTATTAAAAACAATCCGTTAGGAATCAATCATGACTTGGTTAATGTATCTGGCCTTGGGCGCTTTTGCTGGCACCTTGGCGGGCTTATTTGGGGTGGGGGGCGGCTTAATTATTGTGCCGGTGCTAATTATCAGTTTTAAATTGCAAGGCATCGGCGGTGACCTGGTAACGCACATGGCGGTAGGTACCTCACTGGCCACCATTATGTTTACCTCGCTCAGTGCTATTCATACCCATCATGGCCGCAAAGCCATAGACTGGCGTTTAGCGGCCATGCTCTCCGTGGGCATTGTGGTTGGCGCTTGGCTCGGCGGCTATACGGCGGACAAACTATCTGGGCCCTTACTGCAGCGTTTGATTGGGTTATTTGCGTGGTTAATGGCGGCACAAATGCTGTTTGGCTTAGCGCCTAAGAGTGGCGCACAACTGCCGGGTAAACCGGTGCAAGTAGCGGTGGGCGGGGTTATTGGCTGGGCGTCCGGTATCTTTGGCATTGGTGGCGGCTCGCTCACGGTGCCGTTTTTAAGCTGGTGCTCGGTGCCCATGCAACGCGCGGTGGCGGTGTCTGCGGTGTGTGGTTTCCCCATCGCTTTAGTGGGCGCGCTCAGTTATGTGGTGCACGGGTTGGCTCATGAAGGCTTGCCGGCCGAGGCGTGGGGTTATGTGTATTTACCGGCCTTAATCGGCGTAAGTTTAGCCAGTATGCCTTTTGCCCGCTTAGGGGCGACCTGGGCACATAAACTCTCTGCCGTGGCGCTTAAACGCAGCTTTGCTGTTTTCTTAATTCTTGTGGGCGCCAAGTTCTTGTTTTTTCCAGGCTAAGCCGCGACTTAGGTTTGCGACAACATAGGTTATATGTCGTAAGTAAAAAAACGCCGAGTCTTAGACTCGGCGTTGTTGTTTTTAGCGTTGCTGCGCAAAGCCGGCCAGCTTTTCGCGCTAGCTTTACGCAGCTCGGTTGTGATGCGCTTTATTCGGTCATCGAGCGTAGCGCGGCAATCCATGCTACAACGGCGCGGTATATAACTCTGGATTGCCGCGTCGTTGCACTCCTCGCAACGACCAAGGTTACGGTTTAGCTCTGGCTTGTTGTACGGTCGAATTCATTCGACCGTTTGAGGCTTGATCACAAGATCTACACTAAGTTGTAATACATTACATACGTGCTTAGCGCTGCTCTTTCTTAATTAGCCAGTCATCAATACGACCCACCAACCAGAGTGTAAGCAGGCCCACGCTGACCCAGAGTAAATATTCCAGTGCTGCTGCCATTAGCGCTTTCTAATGGCGCGAATACCGGCTTCATAACGGCCTTCATCGCTATCGACTTGGGTTTGAAAGTACTTTAAAAACCACATGTATTGCTCGGGCCATTCAATTAACAGCGCTTCTATTTCCGCGTTCATGGCGCGGGTGTCGGCGGCTAAATCTGCGGTAGGATAAGGCGCCATGGCCGGGCGCATGATCAGCTCATAACGATGCAGTTTGGTGTTATACACGCTGAGCACCGGTATTACCTTGGCACCGGTGAGCTTCACCAGCTTGGGCAGTGCGGGCAGGGTGGCTTTAAGCTCGGCAAAAAAGGGCACAAACAAGCTGGCTTCTCGGCCATGGTCTTGGTCGGGCAAATAAAAGAAATGTTTGCCAGAGCGAATGGTTTTTATCACCGCTTTAATGCCCGCATCGCGCTCGTAAACAATGCCATTAAAACGGGCGCGCTGGCGGTTAATAAACCAGTCAAACACCTGATTTTTAGCGCTGTGCATCATGGTGCACATGGGTAAGCCTAACGAAGTTAAATACAAACCGCCGGCATCTATGGCCCAGGTGTGAGGGATCATAAAAATGATTTTTTCGTCTGCCGCCAAGCAGGCATCTAGGTGCTCTTGGCCTTGCACCACAAACCGGCTTTGCAAATAGTCTTTACTGCGGGCCGTCCACTCTCCGTAACTGATAAACGTCATCAAGCCGGCGCGAATAGAATGGGCCAAGATGTCATCCACTTGCTGCGCGCTCAGCTCAGGAAAACACAGCTTAATGTTGGTACGGGCAATATAGCAGGGCTTTTTGGCCAAGCGCATCAGTAACGGCGTAAAAGCACCGGCAAAGGCATCGCGTGCGCGCACTGGTAGCCACGCCAACAGCCATAATGCGGCGATGGCCAGCCAAGTAGGCCAGTATTTTGGATGCAAATAATGACGTTTAAACGTGAGGTCATAAACGGGGTCAGCCACAGACACAGCAGATTCCTTTTAGTATTGAGACGAGCAGTGTAAAAAAAAACGACTTACAAATCATCTATTACGTTTTTAGCCCTACGCGATAACAGACCAGATCCCTATAATACTTTGCCACAAACGCACCGGCGCCGTTCACGAGCGACAAGCAGTAACAGCGCTAAGCGCCCAGCTAACATATAAACAGCGCCCTTTGTTCAGCTCGGTGCTCGGCGCTGCCTTTCACTGTCAGATCTGATCTCTATTATTCCGTGTTCTGCTGTGACTCTCGTAACAAAGAAGCGTGGCAAATAGTCTTGAGTCATTTGATCTTGTTACCCTTCACCCTTTAGCTGGCGCGCCGGGCGAAAGTAATCCTGATTTTCATAAAATGCCGGGTCTTCGTTTGCGGGCCACCAATCGGGAATGCCCAGTAATGGTAACGGCAGCAAGGGTCTAGGCCGGTCAAACAAGGCCGAGCGCTCCAGCTCAATGGCCAGCTGTGGGTCGAGGCGGGCATATTGCTCGGCCCGTGTCAGCGTAAAAAAGTCAGGCTCCACCTCAATCAGCACGCATTTGGCCGTTAAGCCAATAAAAGGCGCTAAGGCTTGCTCATATATGGCGTGACCAAATATAAACGGCTGCCACTGGCTACCAAAGCAGTCGCGTTGCTCGATAAACAGCGTTTGCCAAGCATGTTGTTTTAAAAGCGTTTGTACCTCGGCTTTATTGGTGACTGCCAATACCAAACCACATTCATCAAAATGGGTAATGCGGTCTCGCCTTGGGGTGCGCTTTAAACCCAACGCGCTGATGTCGTCCATGTGCAAACGGCTGAGCAAAGCTTTAGTTTGCGGGAATAAAGCCCAGATCACCGCGCCAAAAAAATCATGCCAGTTTTGTGCGCGGGTGGGTACTAAGCCTTGGGCCACCGCTTGTTCGTAGTAGCAATTAAGCGCATTAAATTCTGCGTCATTAATAAAGCGCACCGGCAAGGGCTCACCGGATAATGACGGGTTTAAGTGCACATTGAGCTCGGCCACCGTTGGCCATTGCTGATGGTCAATATCAATTAAGCCTGCCAGTTGTGCGAGCAGGGCATTACGCTGGAACACATCGGGATCCCAATCCATGATTACTACTCACTTCTTAAAATTGGCACATCATAACATAAGGCTAACCCGCCCATCAGCGCCGCGGGATGGTTGAAAGATTTACGCCTAGGTTGCAATGCGAGAACAAGTGTTCGCCTACAAAAGATACTGCACTTGTAGCCCGCCGTCTCTTCGGCGAAGAGGACTTCGCGGGGTCAGCGTAGCTGGCGGGTTTTAAGATTTACACCTGCGGAGTAATGCGCGAATAAATTTACGCCTACAAAAGCCCTCTCTCTTGTAGCCCGCAACTTGTTCGCGGGGCCAGCATAGCTGGCTATTTTTGAGATTTAATATTTAAACCAAAAACACCACACCGTAGCTCAATACCTTTCACCGAAAACACGTGGCACAAAAAACAGTTGCACTGTGCTATTTGACATAAAAAAACGGTCAACTCAAAGAAGTTGACCGTCGTTACTGCCGCGTACGGCACTTGATAAGCTTTGCTTAGTGCTTGTTAGCTTTCATGGCCAAGCGAATACATAAGGCGGCACCGCCCCAAGTAATCCCTAAACCTATGATTAACATGATAATGGCGCCTGTGCTCATGAGCGCACCTCCTGCTTACTGTTAAGGTTAATGACCACTGCCAATACCAGCATCAAGGCCAACACGCCCCAACCCAACGTGTTCACTTCAAAGTTTGAATAGCCGCCGTAGTTTTCGCTAAAGGCGGTTTTGATGTTGTTCGACAAGATGATTAGCAAGATGCCAACCGAGACAAACTTGATGCACACCGTCCACCACAGGCCGATGCTGAATTCTGACAAGCGATTAGCATGAGCTTTAAAGTCAGATAAGCGGCACAGCCAGCCCACCAGCAGTAACTCCACCAAACAAGAACCAAGCAAGGCGATGTTATTGATGAAGTAATCCACCAAGTCGAGCAGCAAGATGCCGCCTTGGGTGATGTAGAGCGAGCTGACCACTAAGCCCACCGAACAAAATACAGTGGCAGTTTTAGGGCGGCTCCAACCTAACTTATCCATTAATCCCGTGGTCACGGCTTCGGCAATGGAGATATGCGAGCTAATACCCGCAAACATTAAGGCGCAGAAGAACAAGGGGCCCATGATACCGGGTGCGGGCAGCAAGTTAATGGCGGTGGGCAGGGTGACAAACGCCAAGCCTACACCAGAGCTGACCACGTCGGTGAGGTCTTTACCTTGGGCTTGAGCCATATAGCCCAAAGCGCCAAAAATCATGATGCCGGCCAGCATAGAAAAGCCGCAGTTCATCAATACCGTCATAAAGGCGTTATTGTTGATATCAGACTTTTCAGGTAAATAGCTGGCATAAGACAGCATGATGGCAAAACCCACACTGAGCGTAAAAAAGATTTGCCCGTAAGCGGCGGACCACACTTTTAGATCCCAAATCTTGCTAAAGTCCGGCTCTAACAGCCAGTTAATGCCATTTAGTGCGCCCGGTAAGAAGATAATGCGCCCGATCAGCAATAACACCATCACAAACAATAACGGCATTAATATCTTATTAATTCTTTCGATACCGCCTTTAACGCCACGGTAAGTGGCAAAGTAGGTTGCGGCCCACGCCAAGCACAAGGGCAGTAACAAATGCCATTGCAAGCTACCTAACTTTGAGGGCGCGCTATCGTCTGCCACACCTAAAAACTCACCAAAGAAGAAGGCATTGCTGTCTTCGCCCCAGGCTTGAGTAAAGGCAAAATACGCATAAGAAATAGCCCAAGCAATCACCACTACGTAGTAGAAGGCGATCATGGCCGAGATCATCACCTGAAACCAACCCAACCATTCAAACTTATTGTTGAGGGCGCGCAGGGTTTTGGGAGCACCGGAGCGATATTTATGACCGAGGGTAAACTCCAAAATCATAAACGGAATGCCCGCCGTGAGCATGGCAAACAGATAAGGGATAAAAAAGGCACCGCCGCCATTTTCGTACGCCATATAAGGGAAGCGCCAAATATTACCCAAGCCCACGGCCGAACCCACGGCAGCGAGGATAAACCCGGTGCGCGAGCCCCATTGTTCTCGTTTCATAATAACTCCTTGATTGGTCTTTACCGCTAAGGATAGATAAGTGGCGCGCAGAATAAGGAGCCTCAGCAGCAAAATCAATCTATCCACTGGTGCGGCCACTGCGTTAAGACCAGATAGTGAAGGGTGTAAGTAAGCTGGGCTGGTGCCTAGGGCTGCTTTTTGTGTTCTGTTTAGAGTTTTGTGCTGGTAAGGCGGTAATTGTTAGTTGATGTGTGGCTTTTTAGTTTTTAGCATAAACGTCGCATTAAACACCTTTTGTCAGCATGCTTTACTGGGAAGGCAGTACGCGCCACTGGCCATAGATTGGGTGTAACGCGCTTAAAGAAGACCATAAAAATAGCCGCAGGATAAGCGGCTATCGGATTTTTTAAGTAAAAGGGTATAACAGACGTGGAACCCCAAAAGCCTTTGATGGGTAAGGGCTGCTCTTTGATGCACTTGTGTTTGGCCCTTACCCATAAGCGTTACTTTCAGAACTTATTACTATTTCTTCGTGTTCTTCTGTGGATTCCGTTGCAAAAAATTATTGGGTTAAGCCCTGTTTCCATCGCTGTTACAGCGGACTACTGCTCATCAGTCAGTGTGCCGACCTGCGTTAGCCGAAGGCATAAAAATAAGCCGAGAGCACGCCAATACAGGCTAGGTTAAGTACGATACCGGCCCGCATCATTTGTTTCTGTTGAATAAAGCCAGAGCCAAATACGATGGCATTAGGCGGGGTGGCCACCGGCAGCATAAAGGCACAGGATGCGGATACCGCAATCACAGAAGCCACCATCACCGGCGACAAGCCTAAGCCCTCAGACACCGCCACAAACACCGGAATCAGTAGGGCGGCACTGGCGGTATTAGATGCCAGCTCAGTTAAAAACACCACAAAAGCGGTGATCACCAATAAGATCACAAACGGATTGGCCGTGCCCAGCATATCCGCTAAAAAGCTCGCCAAAAATAAACTGGTGCCGGTTTCTTTGAGTACATGACTCAAGGTTAAGCCGCCACCAAACAACAGCAGCACGCCCCAGTCGGTATGTTTTTCAATGTGTTTCCAATCGGCCACGCGGGTAATGCCAATTAAGGCGATGGCTAGCAGCGCCACTATGGTGTCAAACGAGCTGAGGTTGCCCAATGCCGCAGAAATGGGGCTGGAAAACACCCATAAAAATACCGTAATGGCAAAAATACCCAAGGTGACTTTGCGTTGTCCGGTCCAAACAATCTGCTCGGCGGCCAGCTCAATACGCTCATTTAATTGCGGGCGGAATAAGGCATATAAAATAGCGATGGCGATGGGCAGCAGTATCAAGGTGACCGGCAAGCCCAGTGCCATCCATTCGTTAAAGCTCAAACCCACTTCAGCGGCAGCAATGGCATTGGGCGGGCTACCCACTAAAGTGGCGATGCCGCCGATGCTGGCGCTGTATGCTACGCCCAGCAGCACAAAGACATAAGTGCGATAATGGCGCTCTGCGTCCAAGCAGGCTAATAAGCCCAGAGCCAACGGTAACATCATGGCGGTGGTGGCGGTGTTACTGATCCACATGGATAAAAAAGCCGAGGTAAAAAACAACAGCAATACCGCCACACTCAATCGGCCTTTAGCCAGATACAAAATCCGGCTGGCAATCAAACGGTCTAATTGCTGGCTGTGCAAGGCGGCGGCCAGCGCAAAGCCCCCCAAAAACAGAAAAATAATGGAGTTAGAAAAATTACTTAAGGCGGCATTGGTCGTTAAAATCCCCAAGCCCGCGGCTAACAGCGGCACCAAGAGCGCAGTAATGGTAATATGCAGCGCTTCGGTCAACCACAGCACGGCAATAAAAATCAGCAGGCTTAAGCCCTTAGTCACGCCTTCATCAAACGGCAGGGTATTAAGCAGAATGATAAATAGCAGAATGTCGGCAATTAAAATGGCCCATTTGGCCTTTACCGTCAGGGTTTGCTGTGGAATGTCTACGGGCATATTTAATCTCGTTATATTAGGGTCTGTTGACCTTTCGCGGTTAAATTTTGTTCGAGTTAAACGCGTTTTTATCGCGGCGAGTGGGGTGTAGCCTAGTCGTTCTAAGCAAACTCCCACTCAACAAAGAGAAAAACGCGTTTAGCCGAACCCGAAGGGCAGCATTTGTGGCGCCTTTCTACGACGTTATCGCTTATTGATGGAGAATGACTCCATGGCACAAGCGATGCCTTGTATAAAGACTCCACAACCTGCTGCAAAAATCATATCGAAAGGTCAACAGACCCAATTGTTTTATCGAAGAATATAAGTATATCACTAGACCTAGGGTGCAAAAGATGATGGCGGTAGCAAAACGAAGATTCTCTCCCTTTTCGCGCATCGCCGTGCTGGGCTATGCGCTGATAATGTCGTTATTGTTGCTCGGCTATGCGGCTAATCAATACTGGCAGCATCGGCATTACTTGCAGCTAGAGCAGCGCATAGCTCCTGTGGTGTCCGCCTTAGATGATCTGCAACGTAAAGTGGTAATCAACGCAGATCAAGACTTGTTACTCAATAAAAAAATAAACGAGTTATCCGGCACCATTCACCAGTTTATTACGTTTATTGACAACAGACGCGCCCCTTTTGCTGGGCTAGATGAAGTGTTAACCACGCTCGCTGACTATCAACAGCAGCTACAGACACTGCAAGACGCGGATATGCACAGCCGCTATGCGCTTAACGCCTTCTCTGAACGCGTACGGGCGGTGGTGGATAAAGAAGACAGTTATTATTCTATCTTGCTTAGACGCAGCCGTTTGTACCTCAACGCGCCCAATTTGCAGTATTTATACGCGCTGGATGATGATGCCAGCCGCTGGCAAGCCGAAGTACACACCTTTAATCAAGAGCTGTTTGATTACTATCAGCAATATCGTCAAAGCCTCACCCCCTTGGTGCAGCAACGCCACGCCTTACTCACCGACAATAAAGACGTGTTATTGCACTATAAAGTCCAGTGGCAGCAAGCGTCTGAACAGCATTTACAAGATATGCAATTAGCCTTATTGCTGTGGCTACTGGTGAGCTTTAGCATTAGTTTGGTGGTGTTGGCGTTACATAATAAAGAGCTGCGCAAAGTGAGCCAAGCCTCTCTGGAGCTGGCACGAGCTAAAACGGATTTTTTAGCCAATATGAGTCATGAGATACGCACCCCTATGAATGCCATTATTGGCTTTGCATCTTTGTTGCAACAAACACCTTTGGCCTTATCTCAGCAGCAATACTTAAAAAAAATCAGTCAATCTTCCGATAACTTATTGTTGTTAATCAACGATATTTTAGATTTAACCAAGGTAGAAGCAGGCAAATTAGAGCTGGAAGACATAGCGTTTGATTTAAATGAACAGCTTGAAAAGCTCTCCAGTTTATTTGCTGACTTGTCTGAGCATAAGCAGTTAGAAGTGATCATTGATAAAGCTGCCAACGTCCCCAACTGGCTGCGCGGGGATCCGCTGCGCCTTGGCCAAGTACTGATCAACCTGGTTAATAACGCGATTAAGTTTACCGAGCGCGGTGAGGTGGTGATCAGCATTACTTTGGATGATGGGCCCGAGCCTCAAATATGTTTTGCCGTTAAAGATACCGGTATCGGCATTATTCCAGAGCAATTGTCGCGATTATTTGAGGCCTTTACCCAAGTGGATGCCAGTACTACGCGCAAATACGGCGGTACCGGTTTGGGCTTAAGTATTAGCTACCACTTAGTGCAGCTGATGCAGGGCACTATTACCGTTGATAGCCGCCCCGGCCGTGGCTCCACTTTTACCGTTAGTCTGCCGCTGCAGATTGCCGAGCATAAAGCTTTAACTCCTAACATCGCCTATCAAGGTAAAAAAGTGCTGTTGGTGGACGATAACGCCCTGGTGCTTGAGGTCACCAGCCAGTTACTGCGCCAGTTAGGCTTGATTGTTTATCGTACTAATAGTGTGAGTGCGGCTAAAGCGTTGTTACAAAAGCAGGGTGAGCAATTGAGCTTGGCGCTGATTGACTGCTGTCTTGTGCAAGACGATGGCCTAGATTTAGCGCGCTTTATGCGCAGCCATGAGCACCTTACGCACATTGCTGTGGTAGTGATGAGCGCCTTTGGCCAAGATAAAGTGGCAGACAGAATGCGGGCTTTGGGCTTGACGCACTATTTGGCCAAACCCATTACCGAGCAAAGTTTACGCTTAAGTGTGAGCCGCGTGCTGGCGCCAGAGAGCAGTGGGCACTTGGAGCCATTAGCCATTAATCACTATCAATTGTCGGACTATCGTCGGCAATTATTAGGTAAACAAATCTTGTTGGCCGAAGACAACCGGATGAATCAGCAATTAATCGTGGAGTTTTTAAATCAAGTGGGCGTGTCCGCCACCATTGCCGACAATGGTCGCCAAGCGGTAGAGCTAATGAGCAGGCAAGCATTTGATGCCATTTTAATGGATTTACAAATGCCAATCCTCGATGGCATTGAAGCCACCCGCCAAATTCGCAAACTCAACACCCAGCACGATATTCCCATTATTGCCTTAACCGCCAGTGCCATGCGCGGAGACCGTGAAGTTAGCCTAAGTGCTGGCATGAACTGCTATGTCACCAAGCCTGTGGATCGCTTTGCGCTTTATCAGGCGTTAGTTGAGCAAATAGCGCAGCAGCAAACACAGCGAACAGGAGCAAACATAGTGCAACAGCAAGTGCTACCTACAGTGCAGAACCCAGTGCGAACCGAACAAGAGCTAACCGAACAAGAGCAAGCCGAATCTACGATTGTGAGTTCTGCTGCGCGCGCAGAATTTTTAGCTCAACAACAAGAAGCGGTCTGGCAGCTTACCGCATTAATGGCCGCAAAAAACTGGCCAGCTGCTCAACAGCTAATGGCCGGTCTTGCCGAGCAAGCAGAACGGCACGCACTCACTGAGCTTGCCGCCCAAGCACAAGTGATATTGCAGGAATTACAACAGCAGCAAAGACCCAGCGCCGCACAACTTAGCTTGTTAAAACAGTGTTTAAGTGAGCGGTAGAGGCCAGCGTCGAGCAACATAAAGGATGTGGGACTTGTAGCCCGCCGTCTCTTCGGCGAAGAGGACTTCGCGGGTCCTGCGCAGCAGGATGGTTTTAAGATTTACACCTTCGGTGTAATGCGCGAATAAATTTACGCCTACAAAAAACAAAAGTCCCTTGTAACCGGCTGTTTTCCCTTGTAGCCGGCAACTTGTTCGCCGGTTCTGCGCAGCAGAATGTTGTTAACCAAACACCAAACCGGCCGGAATACTTTTTACCTACGCACGGGCCCTACAAAAACAAAATGTCTCAGTCGCTGGCGCTACGAAATTTAATGATCTGGGATCTTTATCACAATTGGCCTATTGGTAGTTTATGGTTCTGGTTTTGGTGTTTTTTGTGGTTTTAAATGCTGTCATGTTAACGCGTAATGGTAGATGTAATTACCTAGCTAGGCCTTGTCCTGACTGAGTTAAGCGCTATTTTCAATAAGCTTGTGTTTTCCACTGGATTTTATCTTTTTTTTAGATGATATTACCGCCATTGCAGCGTGTAGCTAGGGTGGAGTCATGAAAGTATTAGTATTGGGTAGTGGAGTTGTCGGTGTGACCAGCGCGTGGTATTTGGCGCAGCAGGGCCATGAAGTGGTGGTGATCGACCGTCAAGCGAGTGCAGCGGAAGAAACTAGTTTTGCTAACGCCGGCCAATTGTCGTTTGGCATGAGCTCGCCGTGGGCGGCACCGGGTATTCCGCAAAAAGCCGTGAAGTGGATGTTTCAGACTCATGCACCGTTAAAACTCCGCCCTAGTTTAAATCCGGCCCAGTGGCAGTTTATGCTGTCCATGCTGGCCAACTGCACCGAAAAAGCCTACAGCATTAATAAGTCGCGCATGGTGCGGGTGTCGGAATACAGCCGCCAATGCATTAATAATTTACAAGCTGAACTGCAGTTGCCGTTTGAAGCGCGCAAACAAGGCTTGCTGCAGGTGTTTCGCACCCAAAAGCAAATTGACGATGCGGCGAAAGACATCAAAGTTTTGCAAGAGTTTAACGTGGCTCACAAAATGCTGAATGTAGAAGAGTGTATTGCCCGAGAGCCCGCGCTGGCCCGCGTGAAGCACAAAGTAGTGGGGGGCTTGCACTTTCCTGACGACCAAACTGGCGACTGTAATTTATTCACCAAAGCCTTAGTTGAGCGCTGTGAGCAGCAGGGCGTGCAATTTAAATTTAATACCGACATTAACGCGCTGGTAAGCGACGGCGATAAAATTCGTGGCGTGCAAACCTCGAACGGTTTAGAAGTGGCGGATCACGTATTGGTGTGCATGGGCAGCTATTCGCCGTTCTTGCTTAATCCGGTTGGCATTCGCTTGCCCGTGTATCCGATTAAAGGCTACTCGCTAACGTTAGACGTTAAAAATGATGCGGATGCGCCTCAGTCTACGGTGATGGATGAAACCTACAAAGTGGCCATTACCCGCTTTGACAACCGCATTCGCGCGGCGGGCACCGCTGAGCTGGCAGATTTTAATGCGGACTTGCCTAAGGCGCGTCGCGCGACCATCGCCGAGTCGGTAGGCAGTTTATTCCCTGAGGCTGGCAACTTAGACAAGGCTGAGTTTTGGACGGGCTTTCGACCTATGACACCCGATGGCACCCCCATTATCGGCGGCACCAGCTATAAAAACTTATGGTTAAACACCGGCCACGGCACCTTGGGTTGGACCATGGGTGCGGGCTCGGCCAAGTTAATTGCCGATTTAATCAGCGGTAATCAGCCAGATATTGATGACAGCGGGTTAGACGTTAGCCGCTACGCCTAATTCTTTGCTAAGGGCGCCCCCGCCCTTCATCTAGACAGCTGCTTTTCAAGACGCCATAATGGCGTCTTTTTTGTGTCTAAGATGATGGGCGACACGGCATGACTTCATAATTAGATGACTTCAGTGATTTACGCCTAGGTTGTAATGCGAGAGCAAGTGTTCGCCTACAAAAGATACTGCACTTGTAGCCCGCAATTTATTCGCGGGTCCTGCGAAGCAGGATGGTTTTAAGATTTACACCTGCGGTGTAATGCGCGAATAAATTTACGCCTACAAAACACCGAACTTTATAACCCCGTTTTTTGTTACCTCACCCAACTTTGCACTTAACCGAAGGATGTTATGTTCGCCACCTTGTTAAACATAGTGATACCCGTGTTTGCGGTGGTGGCGGTCGGTTTTGTGATTGGCCGGCGCCAAACTAGCCGTCCCCAATCTAGCCGTCCTCAAACCAACAGCGACATGAGCTTTGTGAATCTCGCCAATGTGCTGGTGTTTTGCCCAGCCCTGGTGTTTTCGGCGCTGATTGAGCACCCCGTGCAACTGAGTAGCAGCTGGCCGTTAATCGTGGCGGGGGTGTTGGTGATCATAGTGCCGGGCGCTATTTTGTTTGGCTTGCGGGTAAAAGGGTTAGAGCGGCGTACTTTGGCCATGGGTGGCATGTTTCGTAATACCGGTAATATTGGTATTCCGCTGATGATGTTGGCCTATGGCGACGATAAAATGGGCGCCATTATCATTTTATTTGTGCTGTCTAACTTAGTGCATTTTTCATTGGGGTTATTTATGTTGTCCCATACGGCGGGGCGCTGGCAGTGGTTGAAAAATCCACTGGTGTGGGCGGCGCTGTTAGGTCTAGGGTTGGCGGAGCATCAAGCAATGCTGCCAGATTTTGTGCTCACCAGCAGCCAGCTGCTCGGCCAAATTGCCGTGCCTTTGATGTTATTCGCACTAGGGGTGCGGCTAGCGCAGGGTGAAATTGGCCATTTGGGCATGGCATTGCGTGTGAACCTGATTTATTTAGCCGTGGGCGCGGTGAGTTTTTTACTGGTGGCGTGGTGGTTGCCGCTCAGCACCGATTGGTTGCAGTTATTGGCCTTGTCTGTGATGCTGCCCCCTGCGGTGTTAAATTATTTATTGTGTGAGCAATATCAATGTCAGCCCAATAAAATGGCCAGCATAGTGTTATTAGGTAATGTTATGTCGGTGGTGACGATACCTGCCGTCATTTATTTAACGCTTATCTTCATCTAAATTATTATCCTAATTACTTATTAAGCTGCAGATAAAATTTTAACTTAGCCAAATATTTGATAAGTAATGTTTTAGAACTTATGTGGATCTAGTAATTAAGCCTTAAGCGATCGAATACTTCCCACCTAAGTAAGGCAGCCCAACAACAGGCCAAGGCTAAGCCCCAACCTTGGTCATTGCGAGGAGTGTAACGACGCGGCAATCCCTGATTATGTACCGCGCCGTTGTAGTATTGATTGCCGCGCTACGCTCGGAAGACGGAATAAGGGCGTATAACAACATTTTGATCAAGAGGAATCTTTATATATGACTTGCTTCTAAGTTTTCATTTCTTTGTGTAATTGCTTGTTTGTAAAACGCTTTTATCTGACTATACTAGTTCTCTTCTTAATTTCGTGCGGTACAAATGGAACTTCTACCCAGATGGTTAAAACCCGCCCGCGCTACCTCTGCAGTGGGCATTTATCTTACTCCTTCTAATTTGCTAGCCATAGATGAGCATGATCCTACTGTGGTGGTTGAACGCAGCGTAGGGCAGGGCGAAGCCGTGTCTGTCGCCCTAAGAGCCATGATAGAAGAGCAAGCTTGGCAAGGTCGGCTGCTTTCTCTGGCACTGAGCCGCCATTGGTACAAACAAACTCAGATGGAAAAACCCGCCATCCCCGATGAAGAACTGGCACAAGCATTACCTTGGTGCATGCGTGAGTTAGTCGAGGAGCCCATAGAAAGCTTATTGTTTGATTACATAGACTTGCCTACAGGCCCTGCGGGTCAACAACGTATTGCGGTATATAGCAGCGAGCAAGAAGCCGTAGCGCGAATCGTACAAGCGGTAACGCCGGTTTGTGAAATAGCCACTATCGGTGTGGATGAACTGGCTTTAGCTAACTTATTAGCGCCAGAAGAGCGCGGTTTATTGTTGTATAAGGTACCCGGGCAAGAGCTGACCTTGATCTTTATTCATCAGCGCCAATGGCATTTTTCGCGGACTATTCGCGGCTTTCAGGCGTTAGATGATGAACAGATGTCGGTGGATCAATTTGTGTTTGATAATCTCTTGCTAGAGCTGCAGCGCAGTATTGATTACGCCGTTGGTCAGCTTAAGCTTAACGCCCCCGAGAACTGGTATTTGGCCTTGCCTCAGCGAGTAACGCCCGCCATTACCGACGCCATTAGTCAGGTGTTTGATATTAAGCCCACATCTTTAACCTCTGATACCTTGGCGCCAATAAGCTTGCCCGCACTTGGCATCTTAAAAGAGGGCCAAGCATGAAGCAGCGCATTGAGTTTTATCAAGCGGTATTAAAACCTGCCCAAGACAAGGCCAATATGGGCCTGTTATGGCGGGTGAGCCTTGGCATTGTGGTGGTGTGGGCGCTGATATTTGCCTATGCCAAAGTGAGCCAATATCAGCTCACCCAGCAAAACATGGCACTAAAAGCCGCGGTGCAAACCGGTGAGCGCGATGCGCAGCTGATGAGTGCCGCGCTCAGTGATTTAAAGGCGCGCCAAGACAGTGGTGAAAAAGAGCGAGTTGAGTTAGACATTCAAACTCGCCAGCAGCTATTGCAGCTACTGAATCAAAAGAACTTGGTGTCTTACGCCAACACCTTAAATGACTTGGCGCATATACCTTGGCAAGGTGTGGCGCTGCAAGGGCTCACATTGCAGGGTAAGCGAATGGTATTACGCGGGGCCGCCGCCCAAGCCAGTGCTGTACCTGCTTGGATTTTAGGTTTTGAGCAAAGTAGCAGTTTGCGTGGCCACAGCTTTGGTCAGTTAGCCATTAGCCAAGGCCCAGAAGGGGGCTTGAATTTTAGCCTCACCAGTTCAGAGATGACGCCATGAGTAAAATAAAGCCGTTATTAGCAGACCTGCAAACCCGTTTCGTGACGTTAACGCAACGGGAGCGGTGGTTGGTCTTAGGCGCAACCTGGGCATTGTTGGCATGGCTTGGCTTATTGTTTTATGAAGCCAGCGCCCAAGCGCGGGTGATTGAGCTTGAGCAAGAGCAAGCCCAGCTTAACAATCAACTCACCCAGCAGCAGCAAATGATGGCGGAGCTCAGCCAAGGTGTAGCTGAACTTAAGAGTAAGGATAATGCGCCCCAAATAGCGCGGCTCAATCGTCGTTTATCGCAACTCAATAGTAACGTCGATGCCAAAATGCAGACCTTGGTCGAGCCCGAAGAAATGTCGGCGTTGTTGTTATCAATACTCGAACAAAGCAACGGCTTAGAGCTTATTGAATTGGGTAATGAACTGCCCACTCGTCTTAATAGCGAACAAGACCATGAAGCCTTGTATCAGCACAACTTACGACTGGTCTTGAATGGCAGTTATTTGTCTTTGCTGGATTATGTGAAACAGCTTGAGCAGTTATCGGGCCGTATTTTTTGGCGGGGCTTAGAGTTTGAATTAGCAGAATACCCTGACGCCACCATTCGGCTTGAATTCTTTACTATTAGTCAACATAAGGAGCTGTTACGTGGTTAATCCGCTATTGCTGTTATTGCTCAGCACCACAGCTGGCATTCAAGACCCCACTAAGCCATTAACGCCAGGCACTGTGGTGCAAGCAGCGCCGAGCGTTATCGACACGGCCCCGGTAAGCCCATTACACTTGCAAGCCATTTTTAGTGGCGGCCAAAACAGCGCTATTATCGACGGCCAGTCTTACCGCGTGGGCGATACCGTACAAGACTATCGCTTAGTGCGTATTCAACCGAGCCAAGTGGTGTTGAATGGGCCGGGTGCGCCCTTAACGTTGACTCTATTCCCCTCTTTTTCGACGCTGAGTAACTAATGACCTTTACCTTACGACCGTTAGCGATTGCCTTGCTAGGCGCCACTTTGGCCGCCTGTGTTACATCACCGGATGGCTCCTTGCCGAAAGCCGCGTTGGATGATGCGCTCAATATTAATTCGGATGCAGTGCCATTAGATGTGCAGCAAGAGTTAATGAGCTCACAGCCGAGAACGGCCTCGCAGTTAGCAGAGCCTCGCGAGCGCCGTTTTAATATTGCCGCCAATAACGTGGATGCGAAAAATTTCTTTAATGCACTGGCCAATCAGCACGGCATTAGCGTGGCTGTGCACCCAGAGGTTGATGGCACTATCAGCCTTAATTTACGCCAAGCCACATTGACCGACAGCTTAGCGGCGTTATCGCAGTTATACGGTTATGGCATTGAACATAAAAACGGCGTCTATCAGGTGTTTCCTAATGGCGTGCGTACCAAAACCTTTAACGTTAACTATTTAATGTTGTCGCGCTTAGGCAAATCTACTACCGCTATTAGCGGTAGTAGTTTAAGTAATAGTGGCGGCAGTGACGCTAGCAGTAGCAGTGAATCGAGCACGAATGATGCCACTCGCATCAGTACCGAATCGAATAACGATTTTTGGGCTGATCTGGAATCTGCACTTAGCCGTCTCATTGGTAGCAAAGATGAACGCGTGGTCGTTACTAATCCGCAAGCGGGCTTAGTGAGTGTACGTGCAGCACCGGACGAACTGGCACTGGTAGAAGATTTTTTAAATCAGGCGGAACGCCAGCTAAAGCGCCAGGTGGTGCTAGAAGCGCGCATTATTGAGGTTGAGCTGAACGACGGCTACGAACAAGGTATTGATTGGGCTGATTTACAAGCCGGCAGCAGTGCTAATTTTAGCGCTAGCCCAAGAGTCACCGGTGGCACAGCCAACCCCTACCCAGGTTTCTTAAATCCCCTCGGAGGCTTACTAGGCGGCGGTGCCGTGTTTAATTTTACCGATGGTAACTTTTCGGCCATGATCAACTTGTTGCAAACGCAAGGTGAGGTGAATACCTTATCTAACCCAAGAATTGCCACCAGCAACAACCAAAAAGCTGTAATCAAAGTGGGTACCGATGAATACTTTGTCACCAACTTTACGCTTGAGACTACCACCAGCAGTAACGGTAATACTCAGCAGTCGCCAGATATTGAGCTAAAGCCGTTCTTCTCTGGTATTTCGCTGGATGTAACACCGCAAATATCTGATGACAATAGAGTCTTATTGCATATTCACCCCACAGTCAGTGAAGTCACCGATGGTGAAAAAAGAATTGATTTTGGTACCGGTGAAGTCGTATTGCCATTGGCACGCAGCACGGTGCGCGAGTCCGACACCATAGTAGAAGCCCGCTCCGGTGAGATGATAGTGATCGGCGGCTTAATGCAAGAAAAGCAAAAAGAAGTGAACAGTGGTGTGCCTGTGCTGAGCCAAATCCCAGTGTTAGGTAACTTGTTTAAAAACCGCAGTGTGACCAGCCAAAAAAGTGAGCTGGTGATTTTGTTACGCCCGGTGGTAGTGGCCGAAAATACCTGGCAAGACGAGCTTAAGCGTTCTCGTGATTTATTAGAAAAATGGTATCCGGAGCAACAGCCGATTCGTAGCATAGATAATGGCCAAATGAGCTTCTCAGACCCAGTGCGCGGCATAGATAACAACCAGCCAATGTCTCAAGAGCCAGTACGCAGTGGCACCGGCATTATCTCTAGCAACCAAGAACCCATGCGCGCCATAGACAGGGGAACCTTTTAATGGTGTTGCGTTTTAAATTGCGCAGAAATTTTGCGGCTCTGTTCGTCGCCAGTGTGGGCTTATTGCAGGTGCCAATAGCCCAAGCCCAAGACGACGCTGATAATGTGTCGTGGGCGGATTTGATGGTGAATCTGCCAGAAGCCGACATGGACGCTTTGGCTACAGAATACTTGCAGCACACTCGGCTGAATCCGCCAGTACAAGCCCAAGCTCTGCCACAAGCCAACCCTGTGGCACCACCAGTGACCAAAGCGCGTCACTCAGGGCCCAGTAAGCTGGACTTTAATGAAGTGGTGTTAAGCCGAGCGGATTGGTTGAGCGAGCTAAATCAGCAAGCCGATGCGGCCTTGGCCACCAATAATTGGCCATTAGCCGAGCTAAGGCTGGCGCAAGCCTTAGGCGAATACCAAGATGCCCACGAAACACGCTTGCGTTTAGCGGCCATGCTTTATGGCCGTGGTGCGCTTGGCCAAACCCGTGCCGTATTACAGCAAGGCATAGAATTGGCGCCGCAACATGCAGATTTTCGCCTCACCTTAGCCCGCATTTTGGCCGAACAGCAGCGCTTTGACGCCGCATTACAGCAGTTGAATCAAGTTCACCCCATACTCAGCGAGCATTTGGACTATTACAGCTTAAAAGCCGAAGTTGCTCGGCGCAGCGGCCAATGTGCACAGGCCATCAATACCTATCAGCAATTGCTCACTCACTCTCGCGTGGGCGCCTGGTGGTTAGGGTTAGGTTTGTGTCAGCGTGAGCTAGGGGAAGACTTTAGCCCCGCATTTTTACAAGCCCGTGCCAGTGCCGACTTAGGCGCAGCCTCGCAGCGCTTTGTAGAACAACAACTGCAGCAACTCGCCACCGGGGGGCAAGATGGCCAAACACAAACTTACTAAACGCCTTGGCGAATTACTCATAGAACATGAGGTCATTACACCACAACAGCTAGAGTCGGTGTTGCAGCAGCAACAGCGCGAAGGCGGCCGTATTGGCGCGCTTATGGTGCAGATGGGTATTTTAAGTGAGTTACAACTGTTAGGTTTTGTCGCCGAGCAGCTTGATTTACCTTTGTTAGATCTCAATAAAATCGACATCGATCCACAAGCGGTTAAATTATTATCTGAGGTGTATGCACGCCGCCACCGTGCGTTAGTGATCGCGGTAGATGAGTTGCAAGCCACGGTAGTATTGTCAGATCCCGCCGATCTCGATACTCAAGACGCCATTGCCAACTTACTCTCGCCTCGCGAAGTAAAGCTTGCGGTAGCACCGCAAAGCCAGCTATTTGGTTTGTACGACCAGCTCTATCGCCGTACCGACGATATCGCCCATTTGGCAGAGCAGCTGCAAGGCGAAAACGCCCCCAGTCGGCCAGCGCTAGAAGCAGCAGGCCTGGATGACAGCGATGCCACCGTGGCTAAACTGTTGTACTCAATGTTTGAAGATGCGCTGCAAGTGGGTGCGTCCGATATTCATATTGAACCCGATAAAAGCCTGATCCGCTTTCGCATGCGCGTAGATGGTCTGTTGCAAGAAACCGAGCTTAAAGAAGTAAATATTGCGCCTGCACTGGTCTCGCGCCTAAAAATCATGGCTGGGTTAGATATCGCAGAGCGCCGTTTGCCCCAAGACGGTCGTTTTGCACTCACCATCAAAGGCAGCCCGGTAGATGTGCGTATGGCAACCATGCCGGTGCAGTTTGGCGAAGCGGTAGTATTGCGTCTGCTCGACCAATCTCAAGGTATTCGCAGCCTAGATAAAGCAGGCATGCCGCGTGAGTTACTGGTCGCGTTTCGTCGTAAATTAGCCAGCCCTAACGGTATTATTTTGGTGACCGGCCCCACCGGTAGTGGTAAAACCACCACGCTTTATGGCGCCTTAACCGAGCTTAATACCCCTGAGCGAAAAATCATTACCGCCGAAGATCCGGTTGAATATCAACTGTCGCGCGTCAACCAAGTGCAGGTGAATACCAAGGCCGGTTTAACCTTTGCCGCCATTTTGCGTACCAGTCTGCGTCAAGACCCTGACGTATTACTCATTGGTGAAATGCGCGACCAAGAAACTGCCGAAATCGCCATGCGCGGCGCGCTCACCGGTCACTTAGTATTATCAACTTTGCACACCAACGATGCGCCCAGCTCAGCCGTGCGACTGATGAACATGGGCGTGCCCGGTTATTTGGTGGCCAGTAGCTTAAAAGGCGTGTTGGCGCAGCGCTTAGTGCGCCGCTTATGCGAATACTGCAAAGTGGCACACCAGCCAGACTTAAGCGAAGCACAGTTTTTACAGTATTTAGCACCCGATCTGAGCCCAGATACGCAATTTTGCCAAGGTGCGGGCTGCGCCAGTTGCAACCACACCGGCGCTAAAGGTCGATTGGGTGTGTATGAGTGGCTAGAAATTAGCCACGACATGGCCGATTGCCTGCGTGAAGAAGACATCGATGGCTTTAACCAACTGGTGGCCGCCGATAGCCGTTACGTCAAACTGTCTCATTCAGCGCTTAAGCTCGCCATTAGCGGCGACATCGCCTTAAGCGAAGTGCTGCGACTCAGTGAGTGGGTAGAATAATGGCCTTTTTTCAATATCGGGCCCGTAATGCCCGCGGCCAACTTAACCAAGGCCGACTAGAAGCCGCCTCTGCCCAAGCCGCTGCCGACAGCTTAATGAGTGCCGGCTTAATACCGGTCGAAATTAAAGAGGCCAAAGCCAGCGCCACAGCCAGTATTAATTGGCAGCAGTTTTTACGCGGTAAGGTGAAGCTAGAAGCGCTATTAATTTTATGCCGCCAGTTTTCTTCGCTTACTCGTGCCGGTATTCCGATTTTGCGCATCGTAGAAGGCCTGCGCGATACCACCGATAATAAACTGCTAATTAATGCGTTAAATGATGTATCTGAGGCACTTAACCAAGGCCAAACCCTGGCCAATGCGTTGGCGGCCCATCCGCATATTTTCAACAGCTTATTTATCTCATTGGTAGACGTAGGCGAGAGCACCGGCCAGCTAGAGCAGGCATTTCTGCAGTTATCTCACTATTTTCAGCTGGAATTAGATACCCGTCGCCGTGTAAAAGCCGCTACCCGCTACCCCATGTTTGTGTCGCTCGCCATGCTCGCCGCCATGGTAGTGGTGAATATCTACGTAATCCCGGCGTTTACCGGCATTTTTGCCAGTATGGGCTCAGACTTACCGCTGATGACGCGGATCCTCATCGGCTCGTCAGAGTTTTTTACCACTTATATCGTGCACCTTGTGCTGGGCTTGGCCGCACTTGGCTTTGCTATTTGGCGCTATGTGAAAACTAAAAACGGCCAACTGCGCTGGCATACCATATTGCTGCGCATCCCCATTATTGGCCCGCTGGTAAACCGCATTTTACTGGCCCGTTTTTGCCGCAGCTTTTCCATGATGTTAGGCGCCGGCGTGCCCATAGTACGGGTGCTTACTTTAGCGGGCACCGCCACCGGTAATGCTTATTTAACTCGGGCTATTTTAGGCATGGGTGATGAGTTGGCATCGGGCAACAGTTTGTCCCGCGTGGCCACAGACAGCGGTGTGTTTACGCCGCTCATTTTGCAGATGTTTAAAGTGGGTGAAGAAACCGGCCGGGTAGACCAAATGGTGATGGAGGCGGGCAAGTTTTACGAAGAAGAAGTGGATTACGACATTACCAACCTCACCTCTAAAATCGAGCCGATTTTGATTGTGGTGATCTCCGCCATGGTGTTGGTGCTAGCACTGGGCATTTTTACCCCCATGTGGGACATGGTCGGTTTGGTTAATCAATAGAAAGCTGAAAGGCAGGGACTCGGGATTAGAGACTTGGGAATAGAAAAACACCCAACACTGATTAGCCACGGAATACACGGAAAGGCACGGAAAAATACCAAGTGCTCTTATTGGTAAGAACAAGCCTACGGGCAGTGGTTTTGTAGTGTGCCCACTTGTTCGGCACCGAGCATTAGCGAGAATGGGTTAAAACCTAAAACCTATCTGCCACGGAATACACGGAAGTCACGGAAAAGAGATTTTTAATGGGGTGGTAAGAGCTGAGACTCGACACCAGCAAAAGTGACAGACGACAAGAGATTTGAATACGTTGATGGGGCTTGGTTTGCCCTTTGTCGCGTGCCCGTATCTTCAGCGAAGATGACTTAGGCACCGAGCATTGGTTTGACCTTGTAGTGTGCCCGTATCTTCAGTGAAGATGACTTCGGCACCGAGCATTGGTTTGACCTTGTAGTGTGCCCGTATCTTCAGTGAAGATGACTTCGGCACCGAGCACCAGCGCGAAAGGTTTTAGATTGGTGAATGGAAATGCAGGGACTAGGGATTGGTGTCTAGGGAATTGTAACCACCGGACAGGCAAACGCAGTTTTCTAATCCCCAGTCCCCGATCACCAATCCCTAAAAGTTAATGGTCTTTGCGAGGAGCGTAGCGACGCGGCAATCTATCAGCAGGGACTAGGGATTGGTGAATAGGGAATAGCAGGGCTGTGAGTAGAGAATAGTAACCGACAGGCAAACGCAGTTTTCTAATCCCCAGTCCCAGCTCACCATTCCCTAAAAGTTAATGGTCTTTGCGAGGAGCGTAGCGACGCGGCAATCTATCAGCAGTGACTAGGGATTGGTGAATAGGGAATAGCAGGGCTGTGAGTAGGGAATAGTAACCGACAGGTAAACTCGGTTTTCTGATCCCCAGTCCCTGCTCACCATTCCCTAAAAGTTAATGGTCTTTGCGAGGAGTGCAGCGACGCGGCAATCCAGTCTTAGTTTTTCTTGGTGCTGGGAGCAGGGCACCGGGCGCTATGTTTGTCACTCGCCAATCCCTTATCCCCAGTCCCTACACACTACTAAATGCGTCAAAAAACTAGCACACCAGCGGCAAGTTTCCGCCACTTTGTGCCCGAAATGCTGCTGCCCTTGTAGTCCCACGCTTTAGCTGTGGGTCTTGCAGAGCAAGAAGGGGATAAAGACGGTAGCTTGCTGCTTTAGCGGATGTTTTTAAGTTGGCACAAATTATGCTTTATCTTAGGGATGTGTCGTAGAGTAGGGCAGTAACAGCACAGGTATATCAGAAAAACAATGAGTTTAAAACGAGTATAAATATTGTACGGTTTTGGCTCAAAAAGTATTGTATAGATTAACTACAGGCAGTATCATCGGACTCATAACTAGCCATAGTTGTAACATGAATTTAACTCTCTGCTATAGCGTTAAAAAACTGATAGCAGAAGATAAAGTATTAATTAACCCAGTAAATACGTAACCAAGTAACAAGGAATAAAAATATGAGAAGAAGTGCGGGTTTTACCCTGATTGAATTAGTCATTGTAATCGTAATCTTAGGTATTTTAGGTGCGGTAGCTGCGCCTAAGTTATTTAATCTGCAAGGTGACGCTTATGGTGCCAACTTAAATGCTATGAGAAGTTCTATCTCTACCAGCATGACTATAGCTAACGCGAAATCACAGATAGTCGGAGTACTAAATGCAGGCGGGGGCCTACGGATATAGGTGCTGGAACGAGTGAAGTAGAGAAAGCTTCAGGCTCTATTAAAGGCTATGAAGGTATCAAGTTTGTTAATGGTTTCCCTGCGGCCATAATAGGTAAAACTCCTAATACGGCCACTCCTGTAGGTATTTTCGGCACGTTAGAAAATTTTGATGAAGCGCGATATAATATTACTCCATCAACAACAGGTACTAATAAATTAGTCATTAAGCCTAAGTCAATAACTAATGCGAACTGTGAGCTTACTTATACAGAGGCTACTTCTACCGCAGTAGCTATCGTTGAGGCTGTAACTACCGGCTGTTAATAATTAATATCTTATACAGGCGGCTTAGGCCGCCTTTTTTTACTCTATGAAACATGAGCCTATGCAATCCTATCGTGGTTTTACGCTGATTGAATTAGTGTTGGTGCTGTTGCTGATTGGCATAATGGGCGCAGTGGCAGTGCCACGCCTATTTAGCAATGCGGATACGGGCAATATCACCACCCGCGATGCCTTAGTGTCTCGCTTGCGCTTAGTGCAAACCATGAATATGAATGAACCACAAACTCAGCGTACGCGGTTAGCGGTCGATTCCACGGGCTTTGCCCATATTACTGATGTTATCAGTGCCGATACAGATGCTGTCGGTAGCGCTGACCTTAGTGACTCCAACTTAGGCTGGAGACGCATGTATAATGCCGACGCCGCCATTAAATTAAATACACATTCTACATTCTCAATATTCTTTGACCGTTTAGGTCGCCCACGTTTATATACTAGCGACGGGCCATCAGATAGCTGTAAAGACGGCTGTAATTTATTAATTGGCAATAAATACAAACTGCGTATCGAGAAAGAGGGCTATATTCATGACTTATAATCGTTCGCATCTAGTGACTTTATCGAACAAACAAGCCGGTTTTTCGTTATTCGAACTGGTATTGGGCATTATGTTGCTCAGTATTTTAATGACCGGTGCCGTGGCCATGTTGATTAACCTGGCTCCCAAAACCGTAGATCCCGCCATGGAAGTGCGCGCCGCACAATTAGCGCAACGACTTTTAAACGATATCTCTCTGCAAAAGTATGATCATGCTAATAACAATTTCGCCTGTGGCTCGGCAGATGGTGAAACTTGCACCTCTGTAGACAAGTTTGGTCCAGATACGGGTGAAAGCAGTTTAGCCGACTTTAATGATGTAGACGATTACGATACCACGGCCATTTGTGCAGCCAGTTTTAAGCCTGCTAGCTGTAATGATAACTGGATTGCCTCCTGTTGGTTTACTGAGCAGTGTAATGACGACAATGCCTATCTTCAGTTTATGGTGAAAATTAACGTTAAGCCTCATGAGTTTGAAACTGGCGCTATATACTCGGCCAAGCAAATTGAAATTGCCGTTCACCAACCCAATGGCAGCGTATGGGAATATGCGGTGTTAAGGGGTAACTATCCATGAGCCCTCCCATAAAATCAGCCACCAGACAGCGCGGCTTTACCCTCATAGAGTTGGTGATCGCCATGGCCATTATGGGCGTGGTGTCAGTGTTTTCGATTAAATTTATCACCAATAGCGTCGGCATTTATCAGCAGGGCAAAGATCGCGAACAATTAATGAGTGATATTCGCTTTGGCATCGAGCGGCTTAACCGTGAAGTGCGCAACGCCGTACCCGGCTCATTGCGTATTGAGGATACTGATGCTAATGAACAAACTACGTCTGGCGCTTGTGTACGTTTTTGGCCCATAGATACCGCCCGCCGTTATAAAAACATTGTGTTGGGAAGTAGTGAAACTACGGTAATCATTCCGGATCACGAGCTCACTATTAAAATAGATGACGCTTGGATCATTATCTCTCCTTTGGGCTTAGACTCCAGTACACAACTATGTCCAGACAATGATTGTGCAGTGGCAATTGCCTCCGGCTCAGTTGACGACACTGATCCTAGCCAGCGAAAATTTTCATTTCCCGAGAAGCCACAGTTTTCACTAGTCAGTACTAAACGGGTATTTTTTGCTAAAAACCAAGTGCGTTACTGCATTACGCCGCAAGCATGGCTAACCCGATCGCAAACGGACATTGGCAGCAATTTTAGCTCAGCGGTATTAATGGCCGAGCATATTTCTGCAGGAAATTTTTCAAAAGGCAGCAATGAAGGTGAAGATGCAGATTTATATTCACAGTTAACCTTTGATTTAACCGCCAGTAAAAATAATGAAGCCATCAGTTTTAGCCATAAAATAAGGCTTTATAATGCGCCCTAAACAAATATCTGGCTCGCATAAAACTGTGCCTAAGGCACAGGCTGGCAGTATGCTGCTAATTGTGGTGTTTATGATGGTCGTACTCGCATTATTGGTCACCACACTGGGCAGTTTAATTTCTGACAGCAGTCAAAAAACCAGCGTCGAAGTGCGCGCCACCCGTGCATTGATGGCTGCACAAAGCGGCTTAGAATACGGTTTTTATAAAGTGGGTAATGCAGACAAGGATAATCCGACTGCCGTTGCGGAGATGTGTAACAACATCGATAAGTATTCTCTACTACTTGACGATATTACAGGACTTGCTCAATGTACCGCCACCGTCACCTGCGAAGCGGTAGATGATACTGAAACTTACAGCATAATCAGCGAAGGCAGTTGCGGTGATGCATTAACCGCCAGCCATTCCAAGGACGACACCAGCACAGATTTCGCCGTTAGCCGCACATTAACGGCCGAGGCTCAATAAGGAGTTTTTATGTTAAAAATATTAATATGGTTATCACTTAGTATGCTGCTGACCCTGCCAGCATTAAGCGCCGTGCCCGCTGATAATGTACTATTCCCTAACGTGGCGCAGGGGCATGGAGTGAAAAGTGACTGTAGTCCAGAGCCGAGTGATGACGATGATGCACAGCTTGAACTTGAAGATAATGCACAGATCAATGGCGCAAATGGCGCACTCGATTTTTGCACTATAGAATTAGACGATGATAACCAGTCTTGTGACGGAAAAACATGCACCATTACCGGTCAGGCTAATAGTGTTAACTCGTTGAAAGTTAGTGATATTAATTTTGATATGACAGCTTCCAATGCGAGAGATTTACCGGGTGCGAACGAAGGTGTATATACCCTTGACCCTGGTGATTATAAATTAAGTAAAGTAGATCAACAAAAACGTAATATTTCGCTTAAAGCGACGGGTCAGGTTCGTATATTTGTTGAGGAAGGTTTCAAACTGCAAGAGGTCGACCTTACTCTTATCGGGAATATAGATTTTTATATTAAAAAGGATTTTGACGTTCAAGATTCAAAAATCACGGTAAAGAATAATGTTCGGTTTTATGTCAAAAAAGATTTTGATATTGAAGAGTCTTCGATATTGGTTGAAGGTGATCTGCGTATATACGTAGCGAATTTAGACGATGACAAAGACGATGACAAAGACAAAGACAAAGACAAAGACAAAGACAAAAACAAAGACAAAGACAAAAACAATGATAATGATTCAGATTTTGATGAAGTGAAGGTAAAAACAGTTAATAATGGCATTTTCCGTTTTTATGGCCTTGGTGATGTAGAAATAGACGGCGATGATGATAATAAGTCTAAAACAGAAATAGATGGATATATCTACGCTGGCGGCACCCTTGAAATGGAAGGTTATGCCACCATTTATGGGAAGGTAACGGCGGGGCGGTTAGAAATGGAAGATGATGCTGCCATAAACCCAAATCAATGCTTTTTCTATACTTTTGATGATGATTACACCCCCGCAGAAGATTGGGCAACTAGAAGTAATACTGACAGCTTTAAACCTGAAATAGTCGATGGCCGTTTTCGTTTGACGCAAAGCAAAGGAAATCAGGCTACTGCGGTAAGCTATAATCAAACATTTTCTTCAGTAAACAATAAGTTTGTTATTGAGTTTGATCAGTACGCCTATGATCGTACCAGTAGTAACGGTGCTGACGGTATTGCCTTGGTTTTGTCCGATGCGACTATTACCGCGCGGCCTGGTGCCTACGGTGGCCCGCTGGGCTATGGTAAAAGGTCGGGTGTTGACGACGGCTTTGCTGGCGGCTGGCTAGGGATTGGTATTGATGAATACGGTAACTATGTACGCGAAGGGGGAAGTAGAAATATTAAAGAAGTAGAAGGTAAAAGTAATAACCCTGGTCTTAGTGAAACGGAACATGCAGTGGCAATTCGAGGTGCCGGTTCGGGAGAGGAAGGTTATAATCTGCTAGCATACAAGCTGAAGATGGATCCTCCTGTAGACAGTCATCATAATAGTAAACGACCTCACCGTTACCGTATTACTATAGATTTTACCAAACCGGATGGCAAAGCTAGGGTTACGGTGGAACGTCACGCCAATTCCACTAAGGGATTTGAAACGCTAATCGACAGATTTAAAGTCGAGCAGGGAAATACTCCTGAGGAACTTATTTTTTCTATTACCGGCTCCACCGGCGGTTCAAATAATATTCACGAGATCGATAATCTTGGGTTTTGTGCTAATAAAGTTAAGCGTCTTGATCCAAAAATAGATCACTTCCGCTTTGACGTAACTGCCAGCAATGTTCAGGCCTGTCAGCCACAAAAAGTGACATTGAAAGCCTGTGCTAATAGTAACTGCAGCGAGACTTATAATCAGTTGGTAACAGCTTCCCTAGCCGTGCCCAACGGCCTCAAATGGAGAGACGGCTCTACAGTTAGCTTTGAAAACAGCAAAGATTTATATCTGACAAGCACAACAAAAAAGATAAAACTAGATGTTGTTGGCTCTCAACCGACGGCTGTGCAGTTTGGCAAGACGCTTTGTCAGGTGGGTAGCAGCGGATACTCAGAAACTAGCTGTACACTTGATTTTTCTAACGAGCTTAAAGCTTTTGAGCTTGACTTCCCTGACGGTAACTTTACCTATGCTGGTGAACCGCTTAAGGCTATTCTTAAGCCCCAACAAAACTGCGAGTCTTTGTTTGCCGGAGAGACACGAAGTATCAGTTTGTCTGCGGTTTATGTTCAGCCTGAAAATCCAGTGGCTAAGCCAAGTGTGGAGCTGGGCTATAACGGTCAAATTACACGACTAGTTCCAGATGGACTAGAAACTCTGAGCGTTACATTTGATGAAAGTGGTGAAGCGGCGTTTATTCTTACCTATCCGGAAGCAGGTAAAACTCAGCTTAACGTTGTCGAGGGTAATATTAACGGCGGTGGCCAATTTGTAACCGTGCCCAAGGCGTTGTGTGTAAACACGAACCCTGTCAGTATAAGGGAAAATGACAGCACCTATGCCCCCTATAAGGCGGCGGGGGAAGCCTTTGGTATGGTCGTCACCGCCCATGGCAGCAATAATAACCCAGACGTCTGTAAGAGGCCGGTACTTCAAAACTATATACATCCGGTGGCATTGTTCAGCAATAAGGAACCACTGGGGAGTGGCTCAAATGGGGAGTTGACAGTCTCCAATTATACACATGGTGTAAGTGGTGATATAGCCGATGATAATGAAAATATCGTGGGCCGAAATTCTGTCGATGCAGGTAAAAACACGCTTACACAAAGCATTGATGAAGTTGGGGTCTTTGAGTTGTCCGCCAGTCCTATAGGTGCGTTTCACGGTATCAGTCAGTCAGAGATGCCTATTGAATCGATACCGGTAACTGCGGGGCGCTTTTATCCAGCCCGCTTTGTGCTGGATCAGGCTGATGTGGTGGCAACTCATGATGGTGACAAAACCAAGAGTTACATGGGCCAGCCTGTGAATCTGAGTTTTGCCCTGAGCGCCCTGAATGCTGACGGGAAAGTTACCCAGAACTATCAGGGTGAATTTGCCAAGGCTACTGGACAGTTTAGGGTTGCCATATCTGATAGAAATATGTTGCCTAGGCTCAATCTTGAAAAGATGGCGAGTTGGCAAGAAGGACGGCTTGAGTTTAACCAATACAATGTTGTGCTCTCTCGCGGTAGCCAACCAGATGGTCCTTTCGAGTTGCAATTCGATCTTGCTGTTAATGACGGCGAAACTTCCTCGTTAAGTGCTTTCTTTGATAAAGCAGGGGAGACGCATCCGGGCTGTCGAACAGAGGGGTGCAACCATCTCAGGATTGGCAGGCATAAGATGTTTTACGGTCGTTTGTTGGCGACTACCACTCAAGGAAGTAGTCGAGATGCTCAGTCGGTACCACTGCGGGTGGAATATTGGGATAATGAATCCGCAATCTGGCAACGCTTTAAGACAGATAGCTGGACGTCAATTGGGATAGATAAAATTCATTTCCCCTATAATGATTATGAAAAGTCTAAGTTGGCGATTGATGATAAAATACAGGTAGGTTATGGCGTGGGGCAAGGAGCAACAATGGGTTCCGGCTCCACTATGGTTGAAGGTGAAACCAATTTGAATGTAGGCGCCCCTAGGGTTCCTGCGACAATAAAATATGAAGTTAAGTTAGAGGGTAAACCTTGGTTAGAATATAAAGAGTCTAACCAAGGTATGATTATATTTGGTAAAAGCCCAGGCAATAGCAGCGTTATTTACCGCCGTGAGCAGTTCTCTGGCAACTAAGAAAAGCTATATTTTAAAGTTTAAAGGGCGCTACGGCGCCCTTTTTACTGTCTGTTTTTCATACAGCCATAGGCTATTTTTGATACAGATCAAGTTCCAAATGTGACTTTGGTTATATAATTATACAGTGTTGTTTACATTGTGTTTACTTATTGGGTACATAGCGGTTATTGTATTGGCAACAAATGCAGCTCAGCCAAGTAAGGATGCTTGAATCATGAAAAATGCTACAACAATAAGAGAAGGGTACCAACCTTTGGCTGCCGTTGCTGCTTGTGCCACTAATCTCACTGATTTCGCTAGCCATGGTCTGCATTTTAAGCGTCAACTGCTGCAGCATTTATTGGATCACTCTGTTGAGTCTGTGATGATCACTGATGTGAACGGCATTATTGAACGTGTGAATAGTGCATTTACCGAAATTACTGGTTACACAGCTGAAGAGGTCGTCGGAAAAACACCCAATGTGGTGCAATCTTCACGGCACGCGCCTGAGTTTTATCAACAAATGTGGCAGGAGCTGGCTAAAACTGGCACTTGGAATGGTCAGGTATGGAATCGCCGAAAAACCGGTGAAGTCTATTTACAGTGGTTAAGTATTAATACGCTCACCGATGAAGCAGATCAGGTGACGCACCGAGTCGCCATAGGCCATGATCTAACGGCGTTAAAATCTACCCGTAATGGCCGTAGTCTGTTTACCTTTAATGACCCACTTACTCAATTAGGCAACCGCCAACTATTAACCAGTCGCTTAGATCAAGCCTTGGCCGAAGCCGAGCGTAATAATATTGGCATTGGCTTGATGGTGGTAGACATTGGCCGCTTTAGACAAATTAACGAACAATTAGGCTTAGCTTGGGGCGATGATATTTTGCGCCAGCAAGCGCGCACCTTACAAGCCGCCGTGGATGAAGCGGACACCTTAGTGCGCCTACAAGGCGATATGTTTGCTATTTTGCGCCACAGTCGTGCCCAAGATAGTGCCATGGCGCAGTTGGCGGATAAATTATTAGGCCTAATGTCGCAACCCATCATACTGGCGGATAACAATGTGGTCAGCTTGCAGCCCAGTATTGGCATTGCGATTTACCCGCGTGATGCCACCGATAATGCAGGCCTATTACAGGCCGCCGAGCATGCGCACAGCATGGCCAAGCGGGCCGGGCGCAATCGTTTTCAGTTTGTCGATCAGCGCCAGCATGACTTGCACCATCGCGAGTTATTAATTGAACACAGTTTGCATCATGTACTTAATACCATGTTGGGCGAGGGGCTGAGTTTGTTCTATCAGCCACAAGTTAGACCGACCGATGGCAAAGTAATGGCCTTAGAAGCGCTGTTGCGCTGGCAGCACCCTAAATTAGGGCCTTTATCGCCCGCTGAGTTTATTCCGGTGGCAGAGCAAAGCGCGCAATCAGTCCGCCTAGACCGCTGGGTAATAGAGCAAGTGTGCATGCAGGTGGCGTTGTGGCAACAGCGTTATAGCCAAGTGCCTGTGGTGTCAGTTAATTTAAGTGGCCAGCAGTTTAGTGAAAAAGATTTTGCAGACTGGTTATTAGCCTGTGTTAAACGAGCAGGCATTACGCCCCAGAGTATTAAGTTAGAAGTTACGGAAACATCCATGATGGCCCACCGCGAACGCAGTGTCGCCATGCTGGGCCAGCTGCGAGAGCTAGGTTTTAAAATTTCGTTAGACGATTTTGGTACCGGGTATTCGGCCTTAGCCTGTTTGCACCAGTTTCCGCTTGATGAGCTAAAAATCGATCGCAGCTTTATGGTGGAAGCCAGCCAAAACGCCCGTGCTTTCTTACTGCTTAAAACCATAGTAAAGCTAGCACAAGAGTTATCATTAAACTTGGTAGTAGAAGGCGTAGAGGAACAAGCCCAGCTCGACCTATTAGCCAACTTTGGCCCATTAATGGTGCAAGGTTATTTCTACCACCGCCCTATGCCCGTAATTGATGTCGCGAAAATATTAGACCTAGGTTAAGTGTTTGGTTTGTCATAATTGGTGCCCGTTGTTTTGAAGTGAAAATATCCAGCTACGCTGGCCCCGCGAACAAGTTGCGGGCTACAAGTGCGATATCTTTTGTAGGTGGCAATTTATTCGCCACGGTTTTGGGTTTTGTTCTTCAAACAGCCAGCTACGCTGGCCCGCCGAATAAATTGGCGGCTACAAAACATCGATTATTCTGTAGGGTTATCAGGCCCACCGAAGTCCTCTTTACCAAAGAGACGGGCGGCTACATGGGCGACCATAGCTAGCTACAAATGCATGTGAACAATCGGTTATAACCAAACTGCGTCCCATAAGGGATAATCACCTATTTTTGTAACTAGCTTGGCGCGTAGCGGGTTTGCGATGATGTAACGCGCTATCTGCTTAATGTCTTCTTCTTTGCGTAGTGCATGTTCATGAAACCCTGTTTGCCACAGCGGGCCGGTACGGTTTAAATGCCGGTTCACCGCCTGCGCCGAGCGTGCTTTAACGCCTTTTAATACTTGATTCAATGAGCACGTCTCTTCTAATTGCATTAACCAGTGCAGATGATCGGGCATGATAACCCACGCTAGAGATAAAGCATGGCGTTGCGCTTGTGTGTCTTTAAGCTGCAGGGCGATAAGGCGGCCGGTAGCAAAACAGGTAAACACGGGCTGGCGTTGATAAGTGCACAGCGTAATATGATAAATTTGCTGCGGCAAAGAGACTCTGCCTGCTAATGCATCTTGATAAGTCATTATTCGTCCTTGAATAATGGGTTGGAAACGAGAGTGTAGTTGCAAGCGCGGTGTGGTGCTGTTCTTAAAACAATCCAGCTGCGCTGGCCCCGCGAACAAGTGCCATTTGGTTTTGGGGTTTTGTAGGCAGCAATTTATTCGCTGCGGTTTTGTTTTAGGGTTGGATCTAAAACTATCCAGCTACGCTGTCCCGCCGAAGTCCTCTTTATCAAAGAGACGGGCGGCTACAAGGGAAACAGCCGGCTACAAGTGCCATTTGGTTTGGGGTTTTGTAGGTGGCAATTTATTCGCCACGGTTTTAGGTTTTTTTAAAACCATCCTGCTTCGCAGGACCCGCGAACAAGTTGCGGGCTACAAGGACTATGTCTTTTGTAGGGCCCAATTTATTCGGCACGGTTTTGTTTTTGAAAACGGCCGGCTACAAGGGCAAACATGGCGGGCTACAAGGGAAAACAGCAGGCTACAAAAAAAGGCCCACCGCAACTATGTTGCGGTGGGCCTTTTGCTTGGCGCTTGGCGCTCGGCGCTTGGCGCTTAGCGCTGGCTTGAAGCGAGCTCTTTGGCCAATACATCCGCTTGTTGTTGCCAGGCTTGCCCAAGAGCGCGCACTAGGGCGGGGTAGCCGTTATCCGCTAAGGGGGCGGTGACGCTAAAGCTGCGCTGTGTAAGCAGTTGGCCGCTGCCATCCAATAACTGCCATTGGCCCTCGGCTAGTGCGTCTCCGCTTTGTTGGCCTTGAAAACGGTTCACTTGCAGGCGTAACTCACGCACCGGCAGGCCCGCTTGCACGGGTTGGCCTTTACTGATGATTTGCGCGTTAGGCAGGGCGAGGGCAAGGCGCTGTTGCAGTTGTTGCTGCAGCTGTTGGCCTATGCCCTCAGCCCACAAATGTTCCCGTGCTTGATATACCTCAATGTCGTTCAGCTGCATTACGATGCCTTCATTGTCTAAGTGCTCAGCAATGCGCAGCGGCGCCACTATCACGGCCAATCGATTATCGAATTGCTGATAGCCAAGTTGCTGATTGGCAGTGATCGCTAGGTTGCTTGAGGGCAACAAATAGGTAGTGGGGCCACTCACAGGGCCAGCGCAGCCCGCCAGCCCCATTAAGGTAACGCCGAGTAGGCTTGCGCCAATCAGACTGGTTAGGCGGCGCGGTTTGCTCTGCGCTGCTATTTTATTCCTGTGAATCATTGTTTGGCCCTCGGTTGTGGGTCTTGTGATAATTTTTTCTTAAAGATAAGCGCATTGGGCTGATCACTTAAGGTGCGCACCACGGGCTGTATATCACGCATTAGTTTTTCCAGGCGAGACAGGGTTTGCGTGAGCTCGTTATACCCTTGAGAGTCAGGGGCAAAGCCTTGCAAGGTGTCGCGTAACTGGCGCATGGTGGTGTTCACGTTGGCAGGAAGCTGTGATGTGGCCGGATCCGTGAGCAGCTTGTCTACCGAGGCAGCAATGTCGTTTACCTTACGCATGGTTTGCTCGGTGCTGGCCAGCGTGGTGTTTAAGGTGCTTAAAATGGGCTCAATTTCTAAGTTATTAAGTTTATCCAGCAAGTTAGACACTTTTTGCTCAATTTGCGCAAAACCACCTGAAGTGGTAGGGAACACCGGCTTTTCAACGAAGGTCATGTGTTGAAACGGCGGCGCATCTTTATAGAAATTAAGATCCACAAACAAGGCGCCGGTGAGCAAGTTACCCGCTTTGAGTGAAGCGCGCAGGCCGTGGCCAAACATGCCTTCCAAACGTTTTTTCCAATCAGCCATGTCTAACTCGGTATCTGAGTCGTCAAAGCGCTGAGGTTCAATACGGATCAAAATCGGAATGGCAAAGCGGCTTAATGAGTCCGGCTGCGGCGCACTAAAGTTCCAAGGCACGCTCACTACGGTACCAATACGCACGCCACGATATTCGACGGGCGCATTGTCACTTAAGCCGCGCACTGTATCGTCCACTAGCAACACATATTCTAGGTAGTCGCTGTAGTGGCCTTCTTTAGCGCTGTCTTCATCATTAAACAGCACGAAGCTGGCGTCTTCTTTGGTTTGACGGCCCCGGGTCATATTGCTGGGCACACCAAAGGTGATGCCGCCACCCACTAAGGTCTCTAGTGAACCCACATTGACTTTAAAACCTTGGGAATCCAAGCGAATATCTAAGCCTGAGGCGGTCCAAAAGCGGCTGTTACTGGTGACCAGCCCTTCATAAGGGGATTGGATATATAGCCGATGGCTCATTTCGCGGGTAACGGGATCAAAATAGCTGCTTTCAACGCGGCCTACGGTAAAGCCTTGATAGCTCACCGGATCACCGGTGGATACCGAATTACCAATTTGACTGGTGAGGTTAATCCGTAAACCCGGTGCATCCGGTGGGGCAACAGGGGGCTGGTCTAGCACCTGAAAAGTGTCAATTTCTACCTCGCTGTTGCCCGGTAATAGCTGAATAAAGGCGCCGGATAATACGGTGCCTAACCCGCTCACGCCTTCGCGGCCGATGCGGGGCTTGACCACCCAAAACTGGGTTTCTTGGTTTAGCATTTTGGTGGCTTGCGGGCTCATGCGGGCCACAATCTCTGCATGGCTTAAGTCATCAGATAAACTGACTTTTTCGACCTTACCCATCTCTACGTTACGGGTTTTGATCAGCGTCTTTCCGGCTTCTATGCCCTCGGCATTGTCCATGATCAGCGTAATAGAAGGGCCGAGCCGACTGAGATTATCGTAGATCATCCAAGCGCCAATAAGCAGGGCCACGATAGGGACTATCCAGACCGGAGATAATGAGCGCTGCAGCCGGCGCCTAGCGCGCTGGGGTTCAGACATGAGGTTCTTCCTTGCTGGTAGATGAAAGAGATTTCGTTGAGCTAGCGTGTTGCGAAATATGGGTAAGCGGAGGCGCTGTGTGTAACCAGATGCTGCGCGGATCAAATAAAATGGCCGCTAACATGGTGAGTATCACTACAGCAGTAAACGAGATTGCAGCCGCGCCGGGCTCCACAGACATTAATGAACCGTTGCGGATCAAGGCCACTAAAATGGCCACCACAAACACATCCACCATCGACCAACGGCCAATAAATTCGGTAATACGATACAAGCGATTGCGACTTAGTGGGCTGAGTACAGATTTAGGTTGGCGCACTATATAGCAGAGCCACAACAAGGCCAGCATTTTACAAACGGGTACTAGCACACTGGCGGTTAAAATAATGATGGCGATGGGCCAGTCACCATGTTGAAAAAACATCAGCACGCCGCCCAAAATAGTCGAGGCTTGGGTGTCTCCCAAAGAGGTGGTTACCATAATGGGGTACAGATTAGCGGGCAGATACATCAACACCGAGGCGAATAATAAGGCCAAGGTCGCCTGATTATTGACGCCGTGATAAGGGTGTAAGAGCTCGCCACAGCGCTTGCACCGTGCTTTGCCCAAACTGGATACGCGGTTGACCAGCCCACAAGTATTACAGCCCGCTAAGCCTTGTAAGGATGCCGAAAAGCCCAGTTGTGCGTGGTTTGGTGCCTTAGGCTCAGGGTCTAGGTGTTGCCACAGCCAATCGCGGTCTACGGACTGCGTGGTAAGTAACAGCAAGATGGCGTAGGCACAAAAGGTCCAAAACGACAGCCCTAACTCAATGTCAGCCATGCCGATGATTTTAATTAAGCTCACCAAAGTGCCAATCACAAATACGTCTGCCATCATCCATGGCGTCATATACCCCAAAGTACGTGCGATACGATGGCTTCTGGGCAATAGCTTGTTGCGGGTCATGCCCACGCACAGCCAAATTAAGCTGCACAGGTATAAGCAGGGTAATACTATTACGGTTAATAGCACACTCAGGGCCACCAGCGGATAGTGCAGGCTCATCAGTGCCGACGCGGTGTCGGTGAGGGCAATGCCATTGCCGATGCCGCTGATATTAAAACTTAAAAACGGAAACGCCACCGATAATACTAAAGCGATTAAGGTGGCGAACGCTAAGGCAAGGCTGCGCTCCGCCGGATTGGTTTGCCGGCGCACTAAGGTATGCTGGCAGCGTGGACATTCGGCTTTTTCACCACTTTTTAACCGCGGTAGCGCCAATAATAAGTCGCATTCGTGGCATACGCGCAGTCGCCGCCGAGACACCTTAACTGGTGCGCTATGGGCAGAGGGCTGAATTTGTTCAGGCGATGCAATGTCTACCAATGAAACGTCCGTTATCATATTTTGAGCGATGAGTGCTTGATACTACGACAGATTTAATCCAGTCACCAGTAAAGACGAGCCGCACATAAACAGTATTGCGGGTATATATGAGGCTCAATACTGAGTATTTGCTCCAAAATTAGGGTTTTGACTGGATATTCAGCTATGTCCATTTTAAAAGCTGGGTTTTTCTTTATAATACCTTTATAGCTCACTCTCATTTGGAACTCATCAATGACCTCTGCCAACTCTATGTCTCTGTTACTGGTTGATGACAGCCGTGTGGCCCGCTTAAGTTTGCTGCGCCAAATAAATAGTTTACCGATGGAGTTTGAGATTATCCAAGCCGCTTCTGCCGATGAAGCGCAAGCGCTTATGCAAGACTGCCAAGTAGATGCGGCATTAATTGACTTTAATATGCCCGGCCGCGATGGCCTGGTGTTGGCGGCGGAATTTAGTCAAAGTCATCCGGGCATGAAAATGGCGCTGGTCACGGCCAATATACAGCAGCCGTTAATAGAGCGTGCCGAGGCACTGGGCATGGCATTTTTAGCTAAGCCAGCTAATTTAAAAGATTTGGCAGTTTTTTTAGGCGTCACCCTATGAGCAGGCTGCTGAGCGCAGACGAGCACGATGTGGTGGTGGAGCTAATGAATATTGGCATTGGTCGCGCGGCCAGTGCTTTATCGCAGATGGTACAAGACGAAGTATTGTTGTCGGTGCCCGAGCTGCAATTTTTGCTTCCTGAAGATGCCAGTGACCGTTTTTGTAGCTTTATGCCGGGCGTGTTAGCTGGGGTAATGCAAGATTTTAATGGCTTTATGGCTGGGCGCGCCGCCTTGTTGTTTCCTGAAGATCGTAGCTTAGAATTAGTGCGTGCCATTTTAGGCGAGGATATGTCAGCGGAGGAAATTTCTGAGCTTGAGCAAGAGACCTTGGCCGAGCTTGGTAATATACTGCTGAATAATTGCTTAGCGACTTTGGCCAATTTGCTTAATCAGCAAATTCATACCGAACTGCCTCAAGTATTTAATGTGGATACACCGCATTTACTGAGCCGTTTAATACCAGCAGACGAAGCAGATAACACCTCTTTTATTATGCTGGTGCAAATCGAATTCAGCTTGCGTGAGCGTGATCTACAAGGTTATTTAGCCTTTTTGATTGATGTGCAATCAGCTGGTGTATTTGTAAAAGCGATACAGAATTATTTAGCTGAGTGTGCCTAATGAAGAATACGCCTGCTATCCGTTCAGCCGACACCTTGTTGGCAGATGTGTGCTCAAACGCCTTACAGCACATTGAAAATGGCGTTATGTTGCTCGATAGTGGGCAAAAGATCCTGTTTTGGAACCAGTGGTTGGTGCGCTATAGCGGAATAACCGCAGAGCAGGCCGTGGGTAAGTGCATTGATGATATATTTTCGTATCCGCTACCATCAGTATTTTTGGAGGCAGTGACAGGCGCTTGCCAGCATGGGCTCTCCCGCATACTGTCTCACAAGTTACATGCGCATTTATTACCGTTGCAAAACCCCGAAAGCTTAAGCCGTATTTTTCATTCTATTATGCTGCAACCTCTGCCGGGGAGTACTGGCGTAGTATTGGTGCAGTTGCATGATATTACCAATGCGGTGCGTCGCGAGCGCCATTTGCGCCAAGCACATAAAGCGCAATCAGAAGAAAAGCAGTTTATTGATACGGTACTAGAAACCATTAGCGCGTTAGTGGTGGTGACAGACGCGGCGGGTTTTATCGTAAATATGAACCACAGTGCTGAATTGCATACCGGCTTTAGTGAAGCAGAATTAATAGGTCAGCCGTTAAAAATGCTGCTCGGACTCGACAGCTTTAAGCATTTATCTAACCAGCAAAGTTATGCGGGTGAGCTGCGCTCATTTAACTGCCGCATGACTAACGCGTTGGATGAAGAGATCCAGGTGCGCTGGACCGTTAAGGCAGTGAATGAAAATGATGACCCGTTACGTTATTTAATTTATACCGGTCAAGATATTACTGAGCGTGAGCGCGCCGATGCGTTATTGCGCTTAGAGCGAGAAATGTTAGAAATGGCAGCGGGTAATGAGCCTGCAGATAATATTCTTAATCACGCCTGTTTAGCCCTAGAGCGCCAGTTAGAGTCTTGCCGAGTCGCAGTGGTGCAAATAAATATCGATAATAAGCTGCAAGTACGTAATGGACCTGGGCTACCCGAGAGTTTTTGTGAGCAATTGCATGACTTACAAAGTGAGCGCTTGCTACGGGTATTGGAAGCGGGTTTGGAACACGGCCAATTGCAGGTCTTTACCGTGCAACCTAAGGGGGATCACTGGCAGCCTTGGTTAGCGTTAGCCAAACAATATAAAATTGCCGGCTGCTGGTTAATGCCGATTCAGGTGAACCCTGAAGTATCACAAAATTTGTTGGCGGTATTTCCGCGTTACAAGAGTAGCCCTTGCCCCCATGAACAAATGATGGTGCAACGTATTGGTCATTTAACGGCGCTGATTTTAGAACGTCAGCAGCAACAAGAGCAAATTGAGAAGTTAGCGCTTTATGACTCACTAACGGGCTTGGCGAATCGCAGTTTACTAAATGAGCATCTGCAAAGAGCCATTTTGCGAAGTATGCGTGTCCCTCAAGCGTTTGCCTTATTGTTTATCGATCTGAATGGTTTTAAGGCGGTCAATGATAATCACGGCCATGATGCGGGCGATGCCTTATTAGTGGCATTAGCCGAGCGATTAATTAGCCGTTTTCGCGCCAGTGATTGTTGTGCACGCATGGGCGGCGATGAGTTTGTGATTTTGCTGGATGATGTTCAAGACGACAGCATCGCCTTTGCTATTGCTGAGTCATTATTGAGCCTAATTGCGCAACCTTTAGCGTGGGGCAAGCATCAATTACAAGTAACGGCCTCAGTCGGCATTGCCATGTACCCCGAAGACGCCGACACCGCCGCCGGTTTATTAACGCGCGCCGACAACGCCATGTATCACGCCAAAGCCGACAGTAAAATTAATGACCAAGGCTGCGTGATGCGCTTAAATCCCAGTGATTATCAGAGCTGAACCAAAAGCCGAGACCTTGAAACCGCCAATTTAATCACTTGTAGCCCGCCGTCTCTTCGCCGAAGAGGATTTCGCGGGTCTTGTGCACTTGTAGCCCGCCGTCTCTTCGGTGAAGAGGGCTTCGCGGGTCCTGCGAAGCAGGATGGTTTTAAAATCGAAAACCAGAACCAAACCGAGCCGAAGTCCTCTTGACCTAAGAGAAGGGCTCCTACAAAACCAAAACCAAAACCCAATAAAAAACCCCGCTCTGCGGGGTTTTTTGTCTGTGCTGATGCGCTTAAGCCATTAGATAACGGCGGCAATACCGTCGCACAGGGCGTCTATGTTATTTTTGGTAATGCCGGCCACACTGATGCGGCCTGAACCCACGATATAAATGGCAAATTCGTCATTCAGGCGCGCTACTTGCTCTTTGGTTAAGCCAGAGAAAGAGAACATGCCGTTTTGGCGAGCAATAAAGCTAAAGTCGCGGCTTACGCCACGGCTGGCCAGCTTCTCAACAAACAAGGTACGCATTTCTTGAATGCGCTCGCGCATCTCGGCCAGCTCTACTAACCAGTCGGCATACAGCTCTTTGTCTTCGGCGATCATCGCAATTACGTTGGCGCCGTGGGCCGGTGGATTAGAGTAGATAGCACGAATAATGCTTTTCACTTGGCTAAATGAGGTATTAGCGGTGTCTGCATCTTTAGCGACCAAGGTGAACGCACCCACGCGCTCGTTGTACATGCCAAAGTTCTTAGAGAAGGAGCTGGCAATCAGCAACTCTTTATTGTGCTCGGCAAATACGCGCAAACCGTAGGCATCTTCGTCTATGCCTTTACCAAAACCTTGGTAGGCGAAGTCAAACAGCGGCAACCAGCCTTTTTCGGCAGACAATTTTGCTAATTGATCCCACTGGGCAGGAGTTGGGTCAATACCGGTTGGGTTATGGCAGCAACCGTGCAACAACACCACATCACCGGCTTTGGCCTGGGCCAAATCGGCCAGCATGGCGTCAAAGTCGAGATCTTTGGCGTCGGCATCGTAGTAACCGTACTCTTTTACCTCAAGACCAGAAGCCGTAAATACCGCTCTGTGGTTGGCCCACGTAGGGTTAGAAATCCAGATGGTATTGGTGTCGAGCTGGCGGGCGATAAACTCACCGGCAATGCGCAAGGCGCCAGTGCCACCGGGTGATTGTGCGGTACGCGCGCGCTGCTCGTTAATAATGGCGGCATTGTCACCAAATAACAGCTTTTGTACTACGTCGGCATAGGCGTGTACGCCTTCAATGCTGAGGTAGTTTTTAGTCGTTTGTTCTGCAACTAAACGGGCTTCGGCTTTTTTGACGCAACGCAATACCGGCGTTTGACCAGCTTCGTCTTTATAAATGCCCACGCCCAAGTTGATTTTATGGGCACGAGGATCGTTACGGAAAGTGTCGGTGAGGCCCAAAATAGGGTCGGCCGGTGCAGCAGTGACCTTCTCAAACATAGCGTTATTCAATCCTTGTGATAAAGAGGCTATTGCCAACTTGGCATTAACATCCATAAGTGATAAACCCGAACGGGAACCCATTAGTTATAACATTTGCGCGCCCATTACAAAATGGCTTTTGTGTCGTAGGAGCCAATTTATTCGGCTCGGTGTGGTGTTTGCTCAATCTGGTGTGTGTTTGGCGCTATGTTTTCGGTTGATACGGATAAATGTGCAGCCGAGGGATCAATGGGTCATCGGTAATGCTCGCCGCGCGCCGCGCCCGTTGTTGGCTGGGTGGATAGTCAGCCAGTTCCGTAATAGCAGGCGCTTCATCTTGGCACAATAATAACGGCAAATGCGCTTTCACTTGTTGCTGGCGCGGGCTGATTTCTTCCTGCCAGCGCACATTAACCATAGGGTGGGTCTTGACGGGGCGGCGCAACCTTAGCTCTGTGCTATTGGGCAGGCGCTTCACATCATAAATTTCACGATCCACACATTGTTGCCAAGTGAGGGCGTCCGTGAGAGGCGGCGGTGTGGCGCGGGCGGTCATTAGTTGGGCTAGCAGTACGTCTTTATCGATCTTTTGAATGATTTGTTTATTGGCCCAGGTAAATCCTAAGCGCGATGCCTCATGAGGCAGCAATACCAGATGGCGATAAACTTGCAGGGTGATCAAGCCCGGCAGCGTATTGTGCACCAAAGCAAATTTTTGGTCGCGGCTACCGGCGGCTTGTACCTGAGCCTTAAACTGGCTTTTTAAATCATTGATCTGAGAAATATATAGTTGCAGTTGCGGTTTAAGCTCAGTGGGTAACAGCAAATAGCCGGGCAGGCGAAAGCTGGCTTTGGCCGAATGGTGAGGCTGAATAAACCATTGTTGGTAGCTGCTTAGCGCCGCCGCGAGTGCGTCATCACCGGTGATCCGGCTCACCGGGATCTGTGTGACCGGTTCATGCTCATCACCCATGGCCACGGCTGGCAGGGTAAAACAACTAGCCTGAACAAAGCCGTTCTCTGCTTGCTGACTCAGCCAATGAGTGAGGTCATTTAGCGCTTGTTCAAGCTCGCTAAAGGTATGCGTAAGCTGTGCCGCTGGAGTAAACATGGTTGGAGTAGACATTAATTATGCCAACATACTAAGTGGTGATGTTAATTTAGCAGCCTGCCAAGAGCGGCGCAAGTATTCAGCATCTAGTACCGCAACAGGCAAAGGTATTTGCCGGTGACTGTGTCATCTTTGTAGGCGAACACTTGTTCTCGCATTACGCTGCAAGCGTAAATCTTTAAACCCAGCATTAACTCTCCTGCTTCGCAGGACCCGCGAACAAGTTGCGGGCTACAAGGGCAATTTGGTTTCGTGTTTCGTAGGTGACGAATTTATTCGTCACGGTTTTACGTTTTGCTCTCGCTGATTTACTCATACGCCATCACGGCACCTTCTATTTTTAAGCCAAGGTATTCACCTGGGCTAAAGGTGCGAGCGCCGTTGACGCGCATTTGAATTTCTTGAGCGCCCCATTGATCTTCGGTTTTTAAATGTACTAAAGCGTTATGGCCATAATAAATGGTTTTAAGCACATGGCCGCCAAATTGCTGTTCATGGGGTGGGCTGACCACAAACTGCTCGGGGCGGATCATAATGGTGGCAGACTTAGAATCCGTGGCACAGCCGCCTGCTAGGGCTAAGGTGCCAAAGCGACTGTGAATACTGCCGTTGGCCACGACCGCCGGCAGTACGATGGCGTCACCGACAAATTTGGCCACGTTTATATCGGTGGGATATTGATATAACGACACCGGGTCACTCACTTGTACGCATTTTCCTTGGCGCATCACGGCGACTAAATCTGCCATCGATAGCGCTTCTTCTTGGTCGTGGGTGACGATAATGGCAGTAGCGGCAATGGCGTTAAGCGTGGCTTTCACTTCTTCACGCAGTGCAATACGCAGGCCCGCATCCAGTGCCGAGAAGGGCTCATCTAACAGCACTAAAGACGGTGAGGGGGCCAGTGCACGCGCCAAGGCAATACGTTGTTGCTGGCCGCCAGAAAGTTCATGAGGCATACGCTGACCAAGTCCTGCCATGCCTACTAGCTCGAGCATTTCAATAACGCGCTGGGCTTTTTGCTGCTTGGTTTGCCGTTTCGAATCGGCGCTACTTAAGCCAAAGGCAATGTTTTTCTCTACGGTTAAATGTGGGAATAACACCCCATGTTGCGGCACATAGCCAATTTTTCTATGTTCAGGTTTCGTATTGATTAACTTAGTGCTGGTTTGGGCGTCAAACACCGTTTGGCCATTAATGAGAATTCGCCCCGTATCTGGGGTTTCAAAACCTGCGATGGCGCGCAGTAGGGTGGTTTTACCACAACCTGATGGGCCTAATACCGCCAGCATCTTGCCTTCTTCAAGCGTCAAGTGAACGTCACTGAGCGCTTGCACCGCAGAAAACTGTTTGGATACCCGGTCGATGATTAATTTTTTCATATATTTCCTTGATGCGCTGGCAAGATTAGCGGGTATTTAAGTCAATAACTTACCTGATTACCCACAAAGATCAGCCATGTTTCAGTGAGTTCTGTATCAATTAATTCTATAGGTTACAGTGAGGTGCCTGCCTATTCAGTAAAGAATATGAGGCTCATTTTGGTATTTTGACCTTGTAGGGGCCCGTCTCTTCGGCGAAGAGGACTTCGGCCCGGTTTGGTGTTTTGGTTTAAATCTAAACCTCAGTAACAGCCAGCAGAGCTGGTCTGCCGAATAAATTTGGCAGCTACAAAGAACAAACCGAAACAGGGTGCATTATGGCTGAGGTTCATACGTAATCAGGATAACTTAAGCGTGGGCCGTATTGCGGGTAAAAGAGCGCATGGTTAATAGGTAAACGGGTAAGCCCGATACCAAAATTAGTAACGCCGCATAGGGGGCCGAAGCGCCGTATTCTGCATTGGCCGTGTGCTCCCACACCTTAGTGGCTAAGGTGTCCACGCCGGTAGGGCGCAGCAATAACGTGGCGGTCAGCTCTTTCATTATTTGTAAAAATACTAAGGCTAAACCCGCGCCTACGCCGGGGGCGATTAACGGCAAGGTGATGCGCATAAACACACTGAAGGCGTTTTTGCCTAAAGATCGAGCCATCTCTTCTAGTTGTGTAGATACTTGTATTAAGGCGGCGCGAATGGACGACTGGGCCAAGGGCAAATACAGCATGGCGTAGCCAATCAGTAGCAAAGGCGAGGTTTGATAAAAAGGAAAAGCATAACGAATGGCGAAAAATACCAAGGTTAAGCCGATCACTAAGCCCGGCAAGCTGTGAATGAAATAAGGTAGGCGTTCGGCCATTATCGACAAGCGGCCTTGATAGCGCACTGCCAAAAATACCAAGGGCAGGGCGAACACAATCGCTAACAGTGCGCCGCCAAAACCAAAGCTTAAAGTGGTGATTAAGGCGCTCCACACTTCTTGGCCATGAAAAACGCTGGAGGTGCCGTTCAGCAGCCAAAAGCCAATAATGCCCAGTGGCACACCGGCGGCAAGCGTCACTAATGCCAGTAAAGCGAATACCGCCAACGGCTTCACCCAGCCAAGTTTGATTAATTGCTGCATGCCGGGCGAACCTTTGCGCTCAATGGCGTAATTGGCTTTGCCTCTGAGTAGTAATTCCAGCCCGATCACCATTAAGCACAGCAACAATAACACCAGCGTTAACATGGCCGCCGAGGCGCCGTCGAAGGCCACATAATATTGGTCGAAAATAGCAGTGGTAAAGGTTTCATAATTTAAAAACGCCAATGCGCCAAATTCTGCCAGCATGTGCAAGGCAATTAAGATGGCACCGCCGTACAATGCTGGGCGCAGCTGCGGCAAGATCACCTTAAAAAAAGTTTGGCTGCGGTTAAAGCCCAACGACCGCGAGGTTTCCTCTAATGCCGGATCCATGCCGCGCAGCGCCGCGGCTACGGGCAAGTGCACTAAGGGGTAATTACACAAGGTCAGTACCAATACCGCACCGCCAAAACCTTCCAGCTGGGGCAAGAGCGAAATCCAGCTGTAGCTGCTAATAAAGGCCGGCACCGCAAAGGGCAGGGTGACCAAGGCATTCCAGAGTTTGCGTTTAGGTACATCGGTGCGCTCAAGTAGCCAAGCGGTAGTCACACCAATCAAGGTGCTGAGCACAGTGACCACGGCCAGTAGCTGTAGCGTATTGAGTAACAGCTGATAAACCCGCGCCCGAAAAATCAGGCTCATGGCGTGGCTCCAGCCCGCTTCTTGAGCCCGTATAATAATGTACAACAGCGGCAAGCTAGTAAGCAGCACCAACAAGATAACCGGCACCATTAGGCCAAGAGGTATCGGTCGGGTGCGATTTTTATAAGTAACTTGACTACACATGATATTCGCTCTTGATCTTAAAACATTTTTTGCCACGGAATACACGGAAACTCACGGACGAAAGCAACAAATGCTTATTGCTTGTAAGTTCTTAACCCCAAAAGTTTTCACTTGTTCTCATCTTAATTTTTCCGCGTTCTTCCGTGTATTCCGTGGCGAAAGAGTCTTTAGTCTTTAAAGTTAACGATAGCGGCCGGAGGCGTCTGATGACGTCTCCGGCCGCGTGCTTCATCCATGAGAATCAATGAGTTAACTCATTGATCGTTTTATAGCAGGCCCACTTCTTGTAGCAGCTCAATGGCGGCTTTGCCGTCGCTGTATTCACCTAGATCTAACGTGTCGTTCGGCGGAGTTAGCTCAGAAAATGGCTTCAAGCCATGGGTATCTACTTTTGAATTTAGCGGATATTGAGCGCTTTTGTCGGTCAGGATCTGCTGGCCGGCTTCACTGGTGGCAAAGGCCATAAACTGTTGTGCTTCGTCTAGGTTGTTGCTTGATTTTAAAATAGCCGCGCCAGAGACGGTAATTAAGTCGCCTAAGTCATGGGTACCCATGAAGTAGAGACCAGACTTGAGCTTGTCTGCACCTTGCTCGCGGGCCATGCTGTCCCAGTAGTAATTGTTAATTAGTGCAAACGGAATATCACCGCGTTCAACGGCATCTAACGCCGCTTTATTATTACGATATTCTTTGCCGTTTTTCTGTAAGCCTTCTAACCAAGCCTTGGCTTGTTCACGACCGTCCAGTTTGATCATGGCCGACAGTTGCTTTTGAAAGGCGCCACTGGTCTTAACGAAGGCAAACTGATCTTTCCATTTCGCATCCGTGAGGTCGTACACCGAAGTCGGCAGTTTATCAGTTGCAGTGCGGTCTTTGTTGTAGGCAATCACGCGTGAACGGGCCAACAAGCCCACCCATTGACCCTTTTGATCACGGTATTCGGCGGGAATGTTGTTCAAGGCTTGGTCATCGAGTGTGGCCAGCAAGCCTTGGTTGGCCAGCATGATCAAGGGCGTGGATTCTTCGGTGTAAATAATATCAGCCGGTGAGCGTTTGCCTTCTTCCACGATTTGGTGCGCCAACTCATTGCTTGAACCTTGGCGGGTTTCCACCTTAATGTGGGTGTGTTCGGTGAAAGCATCAATTAAGGCGAGAGTGGCGGTTTTATGCTGGCCGTTATAAATGGTTAACGCCGCATTGGCGCTCAGGGGGCTAAAAAGCAGCATAGTCGAGAGCGCCAAGGTGCTGAGTTTAAGGGAGCGGCGGCGAGCATTCGACATAGTAAGATCCTTAGGGTAATGAGAGGTCGGCAATACAGTTGATAATGACAATGCTTATCAATACCGAGAAAATGTATCATATGACGAAGTCATGTCAAGCAGTTAGCTCCGTAGATATCCTGAGATGCAGAGTGGCTAGTCATCTAAATTTGTTTAGTTTAATGCGTAACGGGCAGGTTAATAGTCAGCAATATCAAGGGTAACCTATTTCTATTCAACATAATGTTGAGTGGTGCGTAGTTTTGTGTCCTAGTGAAATATATGGTTTAGGCAGTAAAACCGCGAACTTGTAGCCGGCAATTTATTAGCCGGTCCTGCGAAGCAGGATGATTTAATAAAGCAGGACCGCCGAAGTCCTCTTTACCAAAGAGACGGCCGGCTACAAATACTACAAATACCTTAAACATACTTGCCGTTAATAAAAAAGCCGACCGCAGGACGCGGTCGGCTTTAAAGAGCATGAGCTTATGTTTTAAGGCCAACGCTTAGCGGTGGCGCTCTTGCAGCTTGGCAATTACATCCGCCAGTTGCAGCTCTTCTTGTTGCAGCAGAACGGTGAGGTGGTAGAGCAGATCTGCCGACTCGCTGACTAACTCTTCTTTATCGTGCACGGTGGCGGCCAGTGCCGTTTCTACGCCTTCTTCACCGACTTTTTGCGCGATACGCTTGGTGCCGCTGGCATAGAGGCTGGCGGTGTAGCTGGACTTAGGATCGGCACCCTTACGGCTAGCAATCACTTGCTCTAACTCGGCCAAGAAGGTGAGGCCGGGTGCGGTTTGTTCGTTAAAGCAAGATACATGCCCTAAATGACAAGTCGGGCCAATCGGCTCCACGATTGCCAGCAAGGTATCGTTATCGCAGTCGGTGCTGATATCCACTAACTGCAGATAATGGCCAGAGCTTTCGCCTTTGGTCCACAAACGATTTTTAGTGCGACTAAAAAAGGTTACTTGCTTGCTTGCCAGCGTCAGCGCCAGCGCCTCGGTGTTCATGTAGCCCAGCATCAGCACGCGGGCGCTGTGGCGGTCTTGCACTATTACCGGCATTAAGCCGTCAACTTTGGCCCAATCGAGTTGGGTTTCATCGAATGTTGAAACTTGCTTAGCATCAGTCACGAGTTTGAATTCCTTGTTGTCTTAAATATTGCTTCAGCTCAGCGATGTTGATGATGCCTTTGTGAAACACGGAAGCGGCCAGTGCACCGTCTACGTCTGCTTGTAAGAAGGCGTCTTTAAAGTGCAGCATTTCACCGGCACCGCCAGAGGCAATCAGTGGCACCTTACAGATAGCGCGCACTTTTTGCAGTTGCTCTAAATCATAACCTTGGCGCACGCCATCTTGGTTCATTACGTTCAGCACAATTTCACCGGCGCCGCGGCGCTGTACTTCTTCAACCCAGTCGAGCGTGCTCCATTTGGTGACCTGAGTACGGCTTTCGTCACCGGTAAACTGATGCACCTGATACTCACCCGTGGCTTCGTCATAGTAAGAGTCGATACCCACCACTATGCACTGCACACCAAAAGTCTCGGCCAGTTCGGTGATCAGCGCCGGATTAGTTAGCGCAGGGGAGTTGATAGAAATTTTATCGGCACCAAATTCTAAAATTTGCGCCGCATCCGCCACCGACTTAATGCCACCGGCCACGCAAAACGGAATATCGATCACTTCTGCTACACGGCTAACCCAGCTTTTATCGACCACGCGGTCTTGGCTGCTGGCGGTAATGTCATAAAACACCAACTCATCGGCACCCTCGGCCGCATAGCGCTGGGCCAGTGGCACTATATCACCGATAATTTCATGGTTACGAAACTTGACGCCTTTGACCACTAAGCCATCTTTTACGTCTAAACAGGGGATTATGCGTCTTGCCAGCATTAAATGGTGCTCCATATTTTTTCTTTATAAGTCATAGCTCTACCACTCCATTTCATGATGAAGATGCAGTATCAATACCAGTGCTTGGCATACGGTTATCTAGCTTATATGCGCTACCTGAAGGTGGTTACTTTATAGGTAACTACGCGGGTAACTATGCAGGTAACTGCATATAGATAACGGCTGGTAGGCAATTAATGGTTATGCAGTGGCTATGCATTGTTGGGCACTAGTATAACGCTAATAGGGCCCGCAAATAAGCCCTAGTTGAGGGTGGTGTGAGATCTTGTTTGACGAGTCATAACACTGAGCCTTGCAAGATTAATAATGACTAATTTTTAACCGTAACCTAAGTTATCTGTCACCCATAATTACAGTCATGACTACACTTGAATCGCAAGCATCCCTGCTTACGGCTCCGACAAAGGCGACACTCTATGCTGAAACTATCGACCAAACCTCCTCACTCAACCGGTAGCAGAATCGTGACTGGCAGCTTAGCGCTGTTTTTTGTCGTGGGTTCATCGCTAACGGTTGCCGATGAAAACGATGCCAAACAGTTACTTAAGGCCATGGCCGACTATCTCGATGCTCAACAAGCTTACTCCTTTGACTATGACTCTACGTTGGACGTGGTCACCCATGATAATCAGATCCTTGGCATTGCGAGTTCTGGCGAGGTGACACTCACACGCCCTAATAACCTTTACGCCACACGAATGGGCGGCTTTGCGAACGTAGAAATGAATTTTGATGGTAAAACACTGAGCGTACTGGGTAAAAATGCTAATAAATACGCACAAGTTGAAATAGACGGTGATACAGACACGCTTATCGACCAACTCAAAAATGTGTATCAAGTGCCTATGCCCGCCGCAGACTTGCTGCTGACTAACGCATCAGAAGTGCTGTTAGAAAACGTGACGGATATAAAAGATCTGGGTAGCGGTGTTATTGGTGGGGTGGAATGTAATTCACTGGCGTTTCGCACCGATGAGGTCGACTGGCAAATTTGGATTGCTCAAGGTGACACACCTTATCCTTGCCGTTATATCATTACCTCAAAGCAGGTAGAGAATGGCCCGCAATACAGCGTGCAAACCCGCAATTGGAAAACCGGTGACGCGGTAGTTGCGCGTGATTACTCATTTAAAAACAGCACTGACGCCACCTTGGTGGAGTTAGATAAGCTGTCTGACGCCAATGATTTGCCAGAAAATTTCACTCACCGTAAAGGAGCAGCCGAATGAAAAAGCTAAAACGTATTGGCCTGATGGCCGCGATAGCACTGGTTGCCGTGTTAGGCATTGAAATGGGTGCTCAGTTGTCGATACCGGGTATGTCGAGTGTTATTTCCTCGGCTGAAGCTCGGGTGGGCAGGCCGCTAACGCCGGTTAGCGTGGCCGGCGTGGCGCGCAGAACGGTCAGACGCTGTGCCGTGGGCGTATATAATTGCTAGCCTAACCTTTGTAATAAATAATAAAGCAGTAATAAATAGCAAAGCTGTAATGAATAAAAAAAGCAGATGGTCAGCGCTTTAATGTGCTGATTTCTCTGCTTTTATTGTGTGACGGTTATTGATGCTGCTTAAGCGTGACGCATATGCTCGTCAGTCTGCCAGCATTAATTAAGCCTCTTGCCAACAGGCGATGGCTTCGGCCACGTTAAATTTACCTTCCAGCAAAGAGCGACCCAAGATCACGCCAGCCACACCGGTATTAGTCAGGGCTTTAATGTCATCGATATTGCCGATGCCACCGGACGCCTGCCATAAAATAGTGGGGTAGCGCGCCGCTAACTCACGGTATAACGCCACGTTTGAACCGGTGAGCGTGCCGTCTTTCGAAATATCGGTACACAATACATGGCACAAGCCCGCCGGCAAATAATGCTCAAGCAGTGCTTCTATGGTGATGCCGCTGTCTTCTTGCCAACCAGCGATGGCAATTTTCTTTTCGCCTTCCGGCGTAATGTTAATGTCTAGCGCCAGCACGATGCGCTCAGGGCCGTATTGCTTGATCCAACCCACCACCATTTCTGGGTTTTTAACCGCAGTAGAGCCAATCACCACTCTTTGCACGCCAATGTCGAGCAAGTCTTTTACGTCTTGCTCGGTGCGAATACCGCCACCAATTTGCACCGGTACTGGGGTGTTAATCACCAATTGCTTAATGATATCAAGCTGGCGCTGGCTGCTGTCTTTAGCGCCGTCCAGATCCACCAAGTGCAGCTGGGTCGCGCCTTCGGCTACGTAGAGGTCAAAGCGCTCTTGAGCCGAAGCTGAATATTGGGTTTTTTGCTCATAGTCGCCCTGATACAAGCGCACGACTTTTCCATTAATTAAATCAATGGCAGGAATGATCATATTTTACAGCTCCAAGAAATTTTTCAGTAATTGTGCACCGGCCGCACCCGAGCGCTCTGGGTGAAATTGCACGCCAAAGAAATTAGCATTGCTAATGGCGGCGCTAAAGTTCACGCCATGTTGGCTGGTAGCAAGGGTGTGCTCGCCCACCGGCACCGCATAGGAGTGCACAAAATAAAAATAGCTGCCATCGGGAATATCTTTAAACAGCGGATGATCCGCCATGGGAGTAATTTGATTCCAACCCATGTGGGGCAAGCGCACGCCGTCGGAGGCTTCCATATGCTGACACTCGGCATCCACCAACCCTAAACAGTCCACACCACCTTCAGCGGAATGATTAACCAGCATTTGCATGCCTAAGCAAATGCCTAATACCGGCTGGTGCAACTGGCTGATTAACTCCACCAAATTGCGCTCTTTTAGGTTTTTCATGGCCTCACTTGCGGTGCCCACGCCAGGTAGCAGCAGCTTGTCGGCTGCCAATAATACGGCATGATCACGGCTCACGGTCACGCTATAACCTAAACGCTCAATGGCGTAACGCACCGATGATAAATTGGCACAACCGGTGTCAATAATCGCGACCTTGATGCTTTCTTTATTGCCTGATTGGCTGATAGTGGTTTCGCTCAAAGAACCCCCTTGCTGGAAGGCAATTCGTTACCCTCCACCTTGAGTGCTTGGCGCAGAGCGCGGCCAAAGCTCTTAAAGGTACTTTCCACCATGTGATGGGTGTTTTCACCGGTCACTTTAAGGTGAATGTTGCAGGCTAAGCTGTCGCTTAATGAGCGGAAGAAGTGCGGCACCATTTCTACCGACATATCGCCGACGCGGTCTTGGTTAAACTTACCGTCAAACGACATATAAGGGCGACCGGATAAGTCGAGCGTCACTGCCGCTTCACACTCGTCCATGGGCAGCACAAAACCAAAGCGGCCGATGCCGCGTTTGTTGCCGAGCGCCTTGCGCAGGGCTTCGCCCATGGCCAGTGCCGTGTCTTCCACCGTGTGGTGATCGTCAATGTGTAAGTCGCCATCTACTTGTACGTTAAGCTGAAAACCGCCGTGAGTGGCAATTTGATCCAGCATATGGTCGAAGAAATTTAAGCCGGTATTGATCTGGCTGCCGCCTTGGGTGTCTAAGTCCAGTGACAAGCGAATGTCGGTTTCTTTGGTGGTACGAGTCACGGCGGCTTTGCGGCCACGGCTTAACAGGCTGCTCACGATTTCATTCCAGCCGATGATCACGCCATTGGCGTCCGCATGACCGTAATGAAAGCTCGGCAGGCCCATGTTTTCGGCCAGCTGAATGTCGGTGTGGCGATCGCCAATTACCCAAGAGTCGGTAAAGTCGATGCGACCGGCTTGCAGGTAATCTTTGACTAAGCCTAAGCGTGGCTTGCGGCATGCGCAATCGTCTTCTTGAAAATGCGGGCAGACTAAGGTGTCTTGAAACTGCACGCCTTGGGAGTTCAAGATTTGCATCATCAAGTTATGAGGTGCATCAAAGTCCGCTTGTGGGAAGCTGTCAGTGCCTAAGCCATCTTGGTTAGTAACCATCACCAGCTTGTAGCCTGCGTCTTGCAGTTTGAGCAAGGCTGGGATCACGCCGGGTAAAAACGCCAGCTTATCGAGACGGTCTAATTGTTTGTCGACGGCGGGCTCTTCTACCATGGTGCCATCGCGGTCGATGAATAAAATACGTTCCTTAGTCACTTATTGCTCCTGTTGCAGTACGTTGAGTACCGCGTCCATCTCGGTTTGTGTACCGATGGTGATCCGAATGCAGTCCGCAAGTCCGGGTCTGCTGGCGAAGTCGCGTAATATAATACCGGCCTTGGCCATGCGTGAAAATAACGCCGCGCCATTGCTAAAACGCACTAATAAATAGTTACCGTTAGGGGCAAACACTTCTTTTACGTCTGAGTGTTTGCTGAGCTGTCCAGCCAGCTCAAGCTTTAAGCTGTTCACTTCTGCTACCCGATTGCGCATGGTGGCCAAGCCTGACTCCGTTAATGCCTGAGCGGCAATTTGCGCCACTGGCTCTGGAATGGGGTAGGGCGGGATCACTTTTAATAGCAGCTCAATCACGTGCGGGTGTGCCAAGGTAAAGCCACAGCGCAGGCCTGCCAGACCAAAAGCCTTAGACAGCGTGCGGATGATCACCAACTCGGGATAGTCGGCCAGTAAACTGGCTTGGCTAAACTCGGGGCAAAACTCGATATAAGCCTCATCCACGACGACCAGTGCGCGATTTTTAGCGGCAGTCAGCAAGCGACACAAACCCGCTTGGTCGACCAAGTCCCCGGTGGGGTTATTGGGCGAGCACAAGAACACGATTTTGACCTGATTAAGCTTGGCAATAATGGCATCAAAGTCGGGCTGGCGCTCGGCGCTCAAAGGCACGTCAATAATGGCCACGTCATTGGTTTGCGCACTGATGGCATACATGCCGTAAGTGGGCGAGCACAATAAGATGCTGTCTTGGCCCGGCTCACAAAAGGTGCGGATCAATAATTCGATGCCTTCATCGCCGCCACGAGTCACTAGCAACTGCTCTGGAGCCACACTGGCATAGGCCGCATAAGCATTCACTACTTGCGGTGGCTGGCATTCGGGGTAGCGATTAAGGCGTGAGCAATCAAGGGCATACTCGCCGCTGTCTGCCGCTTCATTGGCGTTGAGCCAAATGTGGCCTTGGCCGCCAATGCGCCGCGCCGACTGATAAGGCGTGAGTGCGCGCACTTGGCGGCGGGCCAACTGGCTAATACCTGAGTCTACATCCGTCTGGCTCATGCTTGCTTCTCCACCGTTTGTTTCTCTAGCTTGGCAAGCCGCAGGCTTACCGCATTTTTATGGGCATCCAAGGTTTCTGTGGCCGCCAGTAATTCTACCGCTGGACCTATGGCGCGCAGGCCGGCAGGGGTCAATTCTTGTACGGTAAAGCGACGCTGATAATCCGCCAGACCTAAACTCGAATAGGTGCGCGAATAACCGTAGGTCGGCAAGGTGTGGTTGGTGCCACTGGCGTAATCGCCCACCGACTCTGGCGTCCAGGCGCCTAAAAATATAGAGCCGGCATTTTTTAAGCGCGGTAATAGCGCACGCGAATCGGCGGTTTGTACAATCAAGTGCTCAGGGGCATAGGTGTTAGAAATCTGCACCGCTTGCGCCAAATCACTGCAAATAAAGGTACGGCTTTCCAGCAGCGCTTGGCGGGCAATCTCGGCGCGAGACAGCTGAGCCAATTGCTGGTCCAGCGCCACATTCACCTTATCGGCGAGTGCGGTGCAGGGCGTGACTAAGATCACCTGGGAGTCGGTGCCGTGCTCCGCCTGTGACAATAAATCTGCCGCCACAAAGTCTGCGTCTGCATCGGCATCGGCAATCACCAGTACTTCTGATGGGCCGGCGGGCATATCGATGGCCGCACCGTCCACATCTCCAGATACTTGGCGCTTGGCTTCGGTGACCCAGGTATTGCCGGGGCCAAAAATCTTATCCACTTTAGTGATGGTTTCACTGCCATAGGCCATGGCCGCTACTGCCTGCGCCCCGCCCAAGGTGTAGATGGCGTCTACGCCACAGCGGCCAGCGGTGTAGATAATGGCATCATTAATCGGGGGCGGTGAGCATAAGACTACGCGCTCACAACCGGCCAAACGCGCGGGAATGGCCAACATCATGACCGTAGATACCAAGGGTGCGGTGCCGCCGGGCACATACAGGCCCACTTTTTCTATCGGCTGAAAGTGCAGCTCACAATGCACACCTGGGCTGGTTTCTTGCACGATAGGGGTCGGCAATTGCGCCCGGTGAAAAGTCTCAATATTGGCCATGGCCAAGTCGATGGCGGCTTTGAGCTCGTCACTGACCCGCTCGGAGGCCGCATCTATTTCAGCTTGGGTTAATTGCAGCGTGTCACGCTCGGCTTTATCAAGGGTGCGCGTCAGCTCAATCAGGGCTGCGTCACCGCCTTGGCGCACCTTGGCAATAATGTCCGCCACTTGTGCTTCACGACCACCTTGAGCGAGCGCGGGGCGACGCAGTGCTTGGGCTTGCTCAAGGTCAGTTAAGGTATTCCAATCCAGAATCTTCATGCTTACTCCATCATCTTCTCGATGGGCAATACCAAAATGGACGAAGCGCCCAACTCTTTAAGCCCTTCCATGGTTTCCCAGAACATGTCTTCGCTGCTCACCACGTGAATGGCCACTTGGTTACTTTCACCGGCCAGCGCCATGATAGTGGGGCGCTCGGCACCGGGCAGCAGATCGATCACTTGTTCTAAACGGTCTTTTGGCGCGTGCAGCATGATGTATTTGCTTTCGCGAGCTTGCTGTAAACCTTGAATACGGGGCAGTAACTTGTCGATCACCGCTTGCTTGGCGGCAGATAATTCAACGGCGCTTTGGATAAGCACAGCCTTAGAGCGAAAAATCACGTCGGCTTCTACCAAGCCATTGGCCTCTAACGTGGCACCCGTAGACACTAAGTCACAGATGGCGTCGGCCACACCGGCGCGCGGGGCTACTTCAACCGAGCCGTTGAGCATCACGCTTTTAAACTTCACGCCGTGGCTGTCCATAAAACGCTTTAATAACCAAGGGTAAGAAGTTGCAATGCGCTTGCCTTCTAAACTTTGCACGTTTGTGTACGGGGCATCTTGCGCCACCGCTAAAGATAAACGGCAACCGCCAAAGTCTAAACGCTTCAGCACATTGTATGCCGCGGCTTCGCCTTGGGCTTGGCGTTCCATCAGGGTTTCTTCTAATACGTTTTCGCCCACTACGCCCAAATCTACGACGCCGTCCATCACCAAACCTGGAATATCGTCATCGCGCACTAATAACAAGTCGACGGGCATGTTTTCTGCATGAGCGATTAAACGCTGCTCGCGAATGTTAAGTTTAACGCCACAACCTTTAAGCAGCTGCTGACATTCTTTGCTTAAACGGCCTGATTTTTGAATCGCGATGCGTAGTCGAGTGTTATCCGAAGTCATGATGCGGGTTTCCTTGTGGGTCACGTTAAGTGTCAAAAATAAAGTTAAAAAATAATGTCGTGGTAAATAGTGCCAATCAAAAACGAAAAAAACCCCCGGAGCAAAACTTCCGAGGGTTAATATATTGATCCTGCTGGAAGCCGCCAAGCGTATGGCCTTCCAGAATAATATTCTGAAAGCCTAGTCGGGAATATGATGGTGATGCTTGGCATTGTGCAGGAAGTTCATAATGAGTGTGGCCTATGTCTTGCTAATTGGTCTGGGCTCACATTAGCAAGCTGAGCCTGCTTTGCCAACCCCAGAAAGCAATAAAGTTGGGGGGCTGCTGTTTTGCTCGCCAGTGGTCGGCCGTGGTAGCTAATACCGCAAAAGTCGGTGCTTTTGCACTATTAGCACTTATTGGTTTGTTACTTGTTATAACGAGAGCCAACCAGCATGAAACACTGATTTTATTGATAGGTTCGATATGAACGATATCATTACCCGTTTAACATTTTTTGTGCGCGTGCTTCTGCTCTGCAGCAGGTGGCTTTCACACAGCTGCCCTAGAGGCTGGTGTTTTGGGTTATATGTTTTGTTGCACAAAACCGGCCAGCTACCATTTACTTAAAACAGGGCCTCTACAGGTCGGTGTAGTCAGGCGTTTACTTGATCACTTGGCGCTCGGTACTATTTTTCAATTCACCGCTCTGTACCTCATTTTGCACTGTGCTTTCTGTGGCTAACAACCCTTGCGCGTTAAGCGGGTTAGCGTGAATAGCGGCAAAAGACGACACCGGATTGTTGGCGCGGGTAATAATATGAAACACCTCTGGGTAGAGCTGACCAATAAAGGCTGCATTATTCACGCTGCTATTGGCAAATTGCGCCTTGCCAGCTTGGGCTTCCAAGGCGCTGGTGTTGACGGTCATAGCCAAGTCTAATTTGTTCTCAGCCAAGCTGCTTAAATTTTCCAGCGATGCATCCGTGGCTACACTGGTGATGTTAATGCTTGGAATATCTTTGTTCCAGAGGGTTGCTAGCTCGCCGCCCAGTGGGTAGTAGGTGCCGCCTTGACTGCCGGAGCCCAAAATAAACTCCCGTTTATTGCGCGACAGGTTTAGCTCCGCCACCGGCTGATTGACGATTAAACCTTGCTCTTCATAAAAGCGCTTGGCACCCGGATGAATACGCAGCTGCTCGGCGCCGTCGAGCGCATGGGGGAGCGTTAAGAATTGCGCTTGAGAATGCGGAATAGCCTTACCTTGCTCATACATCACTTTGGCCAGCTGATAAGCCAACTCGTCACTTACCGTATTGGTATTGGCCATTAATACCGCGTAGGCGGCCAGCGTTTGCACGTCTTTATCTAAAAAGAGGTAGCTGTCTTTAGGGATGCTAAAACGGCGATAGCCGGTGTGTTGTTCAAAATCGTCGAGCACGGCGTCGGAGACACTCAGTAATTTGAGGTCGCCGGTGGCGGCCTGCAAGCTGTCGACATTACGGCTCGGTAGCCCAAAAAAGCCCATGGCAATATCTGTGCTGCCCGTTTCTATGCCCTTGAGTGCTTCTTCAAACCGGCCCTCTTGAGCACTAAAGTCGTTTTCTGTGAGGTTATACGCGGCTAACAGGCGTTGGGAGGCGTGATGGCTGGTACTGTTTTGTGGACCCAGCGCGATATTGGCCTTGGGCTCGACGACATCACAGCCTGCGAGCGCGACCAACAGCAGTGGTGCGACCAGCATAGCGAGTCGCTTTTTAATCGGCTTGGCAATGTGTGCTCCAAGCTGTTCCTTAATGTTCATCCGTCTGTCCATCCTCATAACCCCGCGAGCCGCTATATTACAGCGAACTGGCAACAATGGCACTGTGCGTATCTGCCCAAAACCACATAACAGCGACAAGCTTAAGTACAGAGTCTTTCTATTACCGACTTGTTTATTAGGCACTCTTGTTAAGATGCTGTTTTTAGACCTAGTAAGTCGGCATAATCAGCGTCAAATGAGTAATATTTTTTAGGGCGCTATACCGCAGAACACTACACATAGAAGTGCTATTTATAAAGTCATAAGGAGATGGGCATGCTAGAGATAGGGATTATTATCGGGTTAACCTTGTTGGCGGGCCTTGCCATGCCGTTGGGGGCCTTTGTTGGGAGCTATCAGCATTTGCGGCCAAACTGGCTAGAAAATGAATTACGCCACGGAGTCGCGGCCTTTGGCGGTGGCGCTTTGCTGTCGGCGGTGGCCTTGGTATTAGTGCCAGAGGGCACGGCACACTTATCCTTGTGGAGCGCGGTGCTGTGTTTTTGTGCGGGCGGCCTGACCTTTATGGCACTGGATATGCTGCTGTATAAGCTCAATACACCAGCTAGCCAATTGGCGGCCATGTTGTCGGATTTTATTCCGGAGTCGCTGGCGCTGGGGGCGGCCTTGGCGTTGGGCGGCATCGGTAGTGCCTTGTTATTGGCGGTACTGATGGCGCTGCAAAATATGCCCGAGGGTTTTAATGCCTATCGTGAGCTTAAGGCTGCAGGGCGTTACAGTGGCAAGCGCATCATCATTACCTTTGCCGTTATGGCCATGTTAGGGCCGGTGGCGGGCTTGTCGGGTTATGTGTGGCTGGCCGACTCGCCCATGTTAGTGGCGGGGATTATGCTGTTTGCTGCGGGGGGAATTTTATATTCGGTGTTTCAAGATATCGCCCCGCAAGCGGTACTCGACAAACACTGGGCGCCGCCCATGGGTGCGGTGCTGGGCTTTGTATTGGGCGTAGCAGGGCATATGCTTACCCAATAAACAGACGGGAGTGAGGGCGCGCGGTAACCAGCGGACCTTGGTCACTGCGAGCGCAGCGCGGCAATCCATGAACATAAACGGGACTAGGGACGGGGGAATAGGGAATAGAGCCACTGACAATAAGGTTCGAGCGTTAATCTCCAATCCCTAATCCCTAATCCCTAAATAGCCATTGCGCTGCGCTCGCAATGAACAGCTCAGGGGCGCTAGTGTTTATTGTCGCGCTCAGTATTGGCTTCTTGTTGCAGCACTTTGGGTGCTTTTTCAAGATGGTCAGCTTCAAACAAGGTTTCTAATTCGGCACGGGCTTGGCGCGCGCTTTGAAATAGCGCCGCTTCATCGTCATACATCTTATGCTGCTCTATTAGTAGCTGTTCATCGTGCTCGCGAAAGCGATTTAAGCGCGCTTCAATTTGTTCTTCTTTTAAACCTAAGCCCTGCATCACCCGCCGGCACATTTCAACGCTGGAATGAAAAGTCTCCCGTACTGGCATGGCGCCTAAGTCCCATAATTTATGTACGTGTTGGCGGTTACGCGCTCGCGCTATCACTTTCATATGCGGATAACGCTCGCGAATGGCATGGGTGGTGCTGAGGTTAATCTCAGGGTTATCAGTGGCGACAATAAAAAACTCCGCCTGCTCGGCACCGGCGCTGCGCAGTACACCTGGGCGCAGTGGATCGCCGTAAAAAATAGCAATATCATCAATTTTTCGAGTAATGCTAATTGTGTCCACTTCGGTTTCAAAGGCTACGAACGGAATGCGCTGGGCGCGCAATACCCGCGCCACAATTTGGCCCATGCGGCCCATGCCGACGATCACAGCGCGGGGCTGATTATCACTCACCTCGTTATATTCCGGCGGCACAGGGCGGCTGGTGGGCGCTTGGGTTAATACTTTCGCTAAGGCCAATAAGATCAGCGGCGTCAGCGCCATGGACAGTGTGATGGTTAACACCAAGATGCTGTGTAATTGGCTATCAAACAGGCCGTTATCTTCGGCGAGGCCAAATAATACGAAGGCAAATTCACCGCCGGCGGCCAGTAATAGGCCTAATTTAAGAGCGCTCATGCCATCGAGCTTGCCGATTTGGCGCCCAACTAAGGCTAACAAAGGCAATTTTAGCGCCAGCAATAATAGCGCTAAGCCTATGATCAGCAGTGGATATTCTAACAGCAGGCTCAAGTCGGCGCTCATGCCCACGCCAATAAAAAATAAGCCCAGTAATAAGCCTTTAAAGGGCTCAATCTGTGACTCTAATTCATGGCGATATTCCGAGTCCGCCAACAGCATGCCCGCTAAAAATGCGCCCAGCGCCATAGACACATGGGCCCATTCCATTAAGTAGGCGGTGCCCATCACCACTAACAAAGCGGTGGCTGTCGACACTTCTTGTAAGCCAGTCTTGGCGACGATGCGAAATACTGGGCGCAATAAGTAGCGGCCACCGATCACCACTAACCCTATGCTGGCGGCGACTTGCAGTAAATGCATGGCACCGCCGCCAGAGCTGGTGGCTTGCGCGGTGCCAAGGGCGGGCACTATGGCAATAAGCGGGATGGCGGCTATGTCTTGAAATAATAAAATGGCGAACGCTTGGCGCCCATGAGGGCTGCTCATTTCTTTGCGCTCGGCCAAGAGTTGTAACCCCATGGCAGTAGAGGACAGCGCTAAACCAAAGCCTAAGATGAGTGCGGTTTTCCAACCTTGGCCAAACCCTTGCCAAGCGATGGCGCCCAAAATCAGGCCAGTGATTAATACTTGCGCCAATCCGGCACCAAACACCGCGCGGCGCATCACCCATAAGCGGCGGGGTGATAACTCAAGGCCGATAATAAACATCAACATCACCACGCCGAGCTCAGAGAGCTGGGAGATGCTGTCCGGCTGGCTGATCAGCCCCAATACTGAGGGCCCGATTAATACGCCGCCTAATAGATAGCCGAGCACGGCGCCCAGTTTGAGTCGCTTGGCCAGCGGCACCATTAACACGGCGGTTAACAGGAAAATAACGCTGGCATGAAGCAGGCCACTGGTTTCAGACATCATGATTCCTCGAATATATTTAGGTTGAGTGCATAGGGTCTGTACATAGATGCTGTACTACATTTTGTACTCCATAGCCGCCCAGGCCGGCAGCGCCGCAGCACGAAAAAGCCGAAGGAGTGTCGCACGGGTGGGGTAAAAACGGAATAGTTAGGCGGCGTCTTGCTAACGCTTTTGTGACGGCTTTTGTTATCATGACGTTTTGCTTAATGAGACTCACCGGTTTTGGATGATGACAGCACACTTATCGGCACTAATTTGACGGTTCCTGCTACGGAGCTGTCAGCGGACCCTGTTACCGACTTGTTTACCCAAGAGGGGCCCTTAGTGCAGGCGATTGACGGTTTTCAGCCGCGCGCCGCGCAAATTGCCATGGCTGATGCTGTCACCCAAGCACTGCACACCCAGCAGCCACTGGTTGTGGAAGCGGGCACCGGCACCGGCAAAACCTTTGCGTACTTGGCACCCGTGCTGGCCACGGGTAAGAAAGTTATCTTAAGTACCGGCTCCCGTAATCTGCAAGAACAGCTGTTTCATCGAGACTTGCCGACCTTAATGAAGGCCATGGATTATCATCATCCGGTGGCTTTGCTGAAAGGGCGCGCTAACTATATTTGCATTGAACGCCTTAATTTACTTAACGACAGCGTGCCGCACCTGTCGCCGGAGGGCTTGGCTGACTTACAGCGGGTACGCCGTTTTATGCCTATGACCCACAGTGGTGATATCGGCGATATTCCGGGGCTGGCTGAGCGCAGTGATGTGTTGCCGCTGGTGACCAGTAATAACGATAACTGCCTAGGCCGAGAATGTGGCCATTATCAAGATTGTTTCTTGGTTAAAGCGCGAGCCAAGGCCATGGACGCACAGGTGGTGGTAGTAAACCATCATTTATTTTTTGCCGACATGGCGGTGCGCGATACCGGTTTTGGTCAGCTGATTCCCGATGCCGAGGCCTATATTCTGGATGAGGCCCATCAGCTGCCAGACATTGCCGGTCAGTATTTCGGCCAGAGTCAGTCTAGCCGCCAATGGTTGGAGCTGGCGCGAGACTTGCGCTTGGCGCAAAAAGTCGAAGCCAAAGACATGGCGCAAATCAGTAAGGCGGCGGATCAAATTGAGCGCCATGCGCAAGATTTACGCTTAACCTTTGGTTATGACAGCTCCCGCGGCCAGCTTCGACCTATGTTGGCCAAGCCTGAGGTGAATCAGGCCTTGCTGCGCCTGAACGACAGCCTGACCTTCGCCTATGAAGTTTTTAAACTGGCGCTGGGTCGCGGCGAGCAGCTAGACCAAGGCTTTGAGCGGCTGGTGAGCTTGCGTGCCCAGCTTGAGGCGGTCACGCGGGTGCAAGAAGACGGGTATTCCTACTGGTATGAGTGCACTCGCTTACACATTAGTTTTCATAAAACGCCCTTGTCGGTGGCCAAGCGCTTTTCTGCAGAGCTGGCCAAAGAGTCGGTGAGCTGGATTTTCACCTCGGCCACCTTGGCGGTTGGCGACAGCTTTGCGCACTTTTGTGCCGATATGGGGCTGGATGATTGTCGTACTCTGCAACTGGACAGTCCCTTTGATTACCAGCAGCAGTCGCGGCTTTGTGTGCCACGCTATTTACCTGCCACGAATGCGCCAAATCGCGGCCGACTGTTGGCGACAAGCTTGCTGGAGACCTTATCTTTAGTGCCGGGAGGCAGTTTTTTTCTCTGTACCAGTTATAAAGTCATGAATGAAGTGGCGCTGGTGTTGCGTGAGCAGCTGGATCGCACGGTACTGGTACAAGGTGAAGACAATAAAGTGCGCTTGTTGGAGCAATTTAGCCAAGATGGGCGGGCGGTATTGGTGGCCACCAGCAGCTTTTGGGAAGGCATAGACGTACGCGGGCAAGCCTTGCAGTGTGTGGTTATCGATAAACTGCCTTTTAGTGCGCCAGACGATCCGCAACTGAGCGCGCGCCTTGAAGATTGCAAACGCCGGGGTGAAGACGGCTTTGCCAAGGTGCAATTACCCAAAGCCATTATTACCTTAAAGCAGGGCGTGGGCCGCTTGATCCGCGATATCAGCGATAGAGGCGTGCTGATCATTACCGACGACCGCTTAGTGAATCGCGCCTACGGCGGTGACTTTCTCAATAGTTTACCGGCCATGCCGCGCACCCGCAGCTTGGCCGAGCTCAACACCTTTTTATTAACGCTGGAGCAATAGCATGACCCGTATTTTGGCGATCGACACCGCTACTGAAGCCTGTTCCGCAGCACTGTGGCAAGACGGCCAGTTACTTAGCCGTTATGAAGTGGCGCCCCGTGGTCATACGGACTTAATTTTACCCATGGTGGCCGAGTTATTAGCCGAAGCTGAGCTTAGCCTTAATCAGCTGGACGCCTTGGCCTTCGGTCGAGGACCGGGCTCGTTTACTGGGGTGCGCATTACTTTAGGCGTGGCCCAAGGCTTAGCCTTTGGTGCCGACTTGCCATTACTGGGTGTGTCTAATCTACAAGCATTAGCCCAAGGCGCGTATCGTGTCTGTGGTGGAGAGAGTGGTGGAGACTTTGGCGGCGAGATTGCTGCAGATAGTGATACAAAGAGCGGGGCAAAAACGGCATTAGCCGCCATAGATGCGCGCATGGGTGAGATTTATATCGGCGGCTTTGCGCTGCGTGATGGCGTCATGACCAGTACCGACACCGAGCAGGTAGTGATGCCCAGTGAGTGGCTGGCCGCCAATTCAGATAAGCACTGGGCAACAGGCGTGGGCTCAGGCTTGGTGACTTACCCAGAACTGTTGGCGCGGGTGGGTGAGCTGTGCACAGCACTGCCGTATCCTGAAGCGCAAGATCTGTTGCCTCAGGCGCTACAGCTCTGGCAGCAAGGGCTGGGCGTGGCGGCGGCAGACGCATTACCGGTATATTTGAGAGACAAGGTTACCTGGCAAAAACTGCCGGGCCGCTAAGGGAGCACAAGTGGTCATATTTCACATTAGGCAGCGTTTAGAAAACCCCTGCTTCTTATTTTACGTGCAGCGGCCCTACCATCGCAGCTTACAGTATCGCAAGCATAGACGGCGCAGTAATCTACGTCGGACTCGGTTGTGGCACTTTAGGCGGCGATAGTCTGTCGCACTTTGGCTGACGCTAGCCATGTAGCCGATAATAACGTGAGCGGTAATTACGTGATATTAGTAGACTTGTGTTACATTTTAGTTAATTGATCGTGGTCAGATGAGTAGTTTTAGAGTAAAAGCTTTAAGCAGGCATTTTAAATGCGCTCTTTTCTATATGGGTCCTTGTTCGAATCGACTTGTTTTTAAATTGGCCCCTGTTTTAAATTGACCTGTTAACTAACTTTAAGATGAGGACAGCATGCGTTACTGCTCATCTTTGCCATCACCATTATGTCCTGTCCCGGGAGAATGATATGGAACATATGCAAACCGACCCGCAGCCGATGCCATTCACGGGTAAACCTTGGTTGAATCGTTATCCGGCAGATGTGCCGGCAGAAATCGACGCCGATAAATTTAGCTCGTTAATGCATATGTTTGAGCAAGGCGTAAAGGATTTTGCCAATGCACCTGCCTATACCAACTTTGGTAAGACCCTCAGTTATCAAGAGCTAGATACCTTATCCCGCGACTTTGCCGCCTATTTGCAAAACAGTTTGCAGCTCAAAGTGGGCGATCGCATCGCCTTAATGATGCCTAATTTACTGCAATATCCGGTGTGTTTATTTGGCGCTTTGCGCGCGGGGTTAGTGGTAGTCAACGTCAATCCCTTGTATACAGCACGCGAGCTAAGGCATCAGTTAGCGGATGCGCAAACCGACACTATCGTCATAGTGGATAACTTTGCCCATACCTTGACCGAAGTGCTGCAGGATACGCCGATAAAAAATGTGATTTTAACCCGCATGGGCGATCACTTAGGTTTAGTGAAGGGGACAGTGCTCAACTTGGTAGTGAAATACATCAAGAAGCTGATCCCCGCCTATGCACTGCCCAATGCCATTCATTATCAGACGTTGATGCGCGAGGGTAAAAATTTATCCTACACACGCCCCGAGCTTAAGGGCGACAGCTTGGCGTTCTTGCAATATACCGGAGGCACCACGGGACGCTCGAAAGGCGCCATGTTAAGCCATCGTAATATGTTGGCCAACGTAGAGCAGGCGCTCGGTGTGTATCAACCGGTGTTGAGTATTGGCGAAGAGAAAGTGGTCACCGCTTTGCCCTTGTACCATGTGTTTGCGCTCACGGTGAACGGTCTGTTGTTCTTTCGCATCGGCGCTCATAACTTATTGATCACCAACCCGCGTGATATTCCCAGTTTTGTGCGCGAGCTAAAGGGCTTTGATTTTAGCTGTATTACCGGGGTAAATACGCTGTTTAATGTATTGATCAACAATGATGAGTTTCAAAAACTCGACTTTGGTAGCTTGAAGCTGACCATAGGCGGGGGCATGGCCGTGCAACGGGTGGTAGCTGAGCGTTGGCAAAGTATTACCGGTAGTCGCTTGTTGGAAGGTTACGGTTTGACCGAATGCTCGCCCTTGGTGACGGTGTGTCCCTACGACATGGAAGGGTACAACGGCTCTATTGGCCTGCCCGTATGTTCGACCGATGTGCGTTTGGTGGATGATAATGATCAAGTAATTACATTGACGCACACCCCAGGCGAAATGGAAGTAAAAGGCCCGCAGGTGATGAGCGGCTATTGGCTGGCAGAAGCGCTAGACGCCAATAATCCAGACAGTCCGTTTCATGAGGGCTGGGTGCGCACCGGTGACATTGCCACCATGGATGAGCAAGGCTTTTTTACTATCGTGGATCGCAAAAAAGACATGATTTTGGTCTCGGGATTTAATGTGTTTCCTAACGAGATTGAACAAGTGGCCATGCAGCATCCGAGTGTATTAGAAGCCGCGGCCGTGGGTGTGCCCCAAGCCGATCATGGTGAGATAGTTAAGTTAGTAGTGGTGCTTAAGCCCGGCACTCAGCTGGATGAAAAAGCTTTGATCGCCCATTGTCGGGAATATCTTACTGCCTATAAGGTGCCGAAAGTGATAGAATTTCGGGACGAATTGCCCAAAACCAACGTCGGTAAAATACTGCGCCGCGAGCTCAGAGACGAAGCCTCTTAAGCTTACATTTGGTTTGAGCTTAAACCCCGGGCCACCGGGGTTTTTTATTACCGCCTATACCGAGTACTCATGACTTATACATTGATCACCGATACCCCAGCGCTCGCTGACTTCTGTAATACCGATGCCCGCGTGCTGGCGCTGGATACGGAATTTATTCGCACCCGCACTTTTTTCGCTAAGCCTGGTTTATACCAACTGTTTGATGGCCAGCAAACCGTCTTGATTGATCCGGTCATCGTGCCTGACTTATCGCCGTTATGGCAGCTATTACAAGATCCTGCGCGTATTTGTGTGTTGCATGCCGGTGGCGAAGACCTTGAGCTATTACAGCATCAAAGTGGCGGCTTGCCGGCGCATATTCATGACACGCAATTGGCCGCCGCGTTCTTAGGCATAGGTGCGCAAATTGGTTTTGCGCCCTTGGTAGAAAACTTGCTCGATGTGCATTTGGATAAAGCTCATTCGCGCACCGATTGGCTGGCGCGCCCGTTATCGAGCGCACAACTGAATTATGCAGCGGATGATGTGATTTACCTGCTTCCGGTGTATGAACAGTTAATGGAGCGCTTAAGTAATAAAGGTCTCATGGCGTGGTTTGAGCAAGAATGTGAGCGAGTCGTAAAACGACGCAGTGAAAGTGTCGACCCACAGTTTGCTTATCTCGATATGAAAAATGCCTGGACACTAGACCGCCAAGCCTTGGCTATTTTGCAGCAGCTTTGCCAATGGCGCCTGACTGAGGCGCGCAGTCGTGACTTGGCCGTAAACTTCGTGGTTAAAGAAGCGCACCTGTTTAGAGTGGCGGAGCGGGCTCCCTTAACGCTGGCAGATTTAAACAGATTGGATTTAGACCCGATGGAAATTCGCCGTCACGGGGAGACGCTGCTCAAGTTAGTGCAAGTGGCGTTAGCCAGTCCGCAATCGTGGCCAGAGCCGGTACAGCGTTTAATTGATTTTCCTGATTATAAAGCCGAGTTAAAACGTATTAAGGGCTTGATTGATGTGGCTGGCGAGCAGGCTGAGATCCCGAGCGATGTGATCGCTTCAAAGCGCTTAATTCATCAGTATCTAAGCTGGAAGTGGCGTTTAGAAGAAAATAAAGATATGACACCTATCTTATTGCAAGGCTGGCGCGGAGAGCTGTTAGCAGGGCAGTTGTGAGTTTACTGTGTGAGGTGATGTTAAGTAATGGTTGTTGAAGGCGCTGCTTTAGCTGCGCAATATCGCAACGCGATATTTTTGTTCCTGTAGCCACAAACTTAATTATCGTTAAGGAAGAATTTGTGCGTCAGAACCTGCTCTGCAGGTTTTTGCGGCTGAAGCCGCGACTACATTCGTGCAATGTATGAATATCAGCGCCCACACCACGCAAAAAGCGCCAAGGCCAACAGATGACTGTTGGGCTTGGCGCTTTTTTATAACCGACTCTTTTAGCACACACTAATTAAGCGTGATTAGCTCACTGCGGGATCAGGAGTCTGTTTTAGCGACCACTTTTTCATCAGGCTCAGGGAACATGATATTAAGCTCTAACACCGACAAGTTATCGCCTTTTTGATCCAGTTGTACCGAGATCTGATCGATCTCTATATCCACGTACTTACGGATCACCGCTAAAATATCTTGTTGCATCTGCGGCAGATAATCCGGTGTATCCCGCTGGCTACGTTCGTGCGCAACTATGATCTGCAAGCGCTCTTTGGCAAGCTGAGCACTATTTTGATTTTTTCGTGAACGGAAATAGTCCAGTAGAGACATGCGTTAACTCCCAAAAATTCTGCTGAAAAATCCCTTTTTCTCTTCATCGAGGAAGCGGAAAGGACGTTCTTCGCCTAACAGGCGAGCGACGGCATCGGCATAAGCAAGACCTGCATCTGACTCTCCGTCTAAGATCACGGGCTCACCGGCGTTGGAAGCTTTTAATACCGCTTGTGACTCAGGGATCACACCTAACAGCGGAATGGCCAGAATTTCCTGTACGTCTTGAACCGCCAACATATCACCGCGAGTTACGCGCTCAGGCGAGTAACGGGTCAGCAACAGGTGCTCCTTAATGGGATCCATATTTTGCTCTGCGCGCCAAGATTTAGACGACAAAATGCCCAGTACCCGATCAGAATCTCGTACTGAGGACACTTCTGGGTTAGTGGTAATAATAGCTTCATCGGCAAAATACAAAGCGATCAGTGCACCGGTTTCAATGCCGGCTGGTGAGTCGCAAATAATGTATTCAAAGCCCATGTCCGCCATATCTTTCAAGACTTTTCCCACGCCTTCACGGGTGAGCGCGTCTTTGTCTCGCGTTTGTGAGGCGGGCAAGATATAGAGGTTATCGACGCGTTTATCGCGGATCAACGCCTGATTTAAGTTGGCATCGCCGTTGATGACGTTAACAAAGTCATACACCACACGACGCTCACAACCCATGATTAAATCCAGGTTACGTAGGCCGATATCGAAGTCGATAACGGCTGTTTTGTGACCTAGCACGGCTAAACCGGTACCAATGGCCGCACTGGAGGTTGTTTTACCCACGCCCCCTTTACCTGAAGTGACAACGATAATTCGAGCCATATTTGCTTCCTAAAATCGTAAAATTAGAGTAAGTCGAACGTTAATTGCTCGTCGACCAAAGAAATAGTGACCGCCTGTTCCCAGTGTTCACCTTGTAATCCTGCACTTATCTGGTAATGGCCTGCGACCGACACCAACTCTGCCATAAGTTGTTGGCAATAAATGCGTGCCGACTCATTGCCTTTGGCGCCAGCGACGGCGCGACCACGCAATTGGCCGTATATATGAACACTGTCATCGGCGATAACTTCGGCACCATTACTGACCGAGCCCAGTACTACCAGCGAGCCATTTGGAGCATAAAGTTGTTGACCGGAACGCACCGGTCCTCGATGCACCTTAGTGTTAGGCAAATTGAGCAGTTCGGCCGGTGGCTCTTTGGGCTCGATAGCGGCCGCAGGGGCCACAGTCGTGGCTTTACCACTGCTGATCACCGCCAATCCGGCCGCACGCGCCGCCGCCCGAGTGGCATCATCTTTAGCGCCGGTGATCCCCACCGGCACTAAGTCGAGCTCTCTGAGCGTCTTAGCCAATGCAGTAAAGTCAGGAGCCTGCAGTAGCTTTTCAATATTAATGACTAAAGGTGCAGCTCGAAAAAAAGCCGGTGCCACGGCTATTTTTTCCGCCAACAGCCGCTTTACTTCATTGATATCCTGTTCCGCTATGTGCACCACAGAAAGCGTAAAGCTGCTGCCTTTTAATTCAATACCATGCTCCGCCATAAGCGGCTGTCCCCCAAGGATCTAATCCTTTTTGTTATTGGTCGCGCTGATGTTATAGTTTGACGACCTTACTGGCAATAAAGCCGACGGATTATAGCAATTTCCATGTTATCTGTAGTATATAAAAGCCTAATCAAGGCAGAAACCTATCTTTTTGTTGAACGACGCGACGACTTCACTCGCGTGCCTGCACCCCTGATGCAGACGTTCGGCACTCCTAAGTTGACCATGATCATTAACTTGGCCACTAAAACTCATTTGGGGCAAGCAGACTTGAGTAAAGTGCGCACCGCGCTCATTACGCAAGGTTATTATCTGCAATTGCCACCCCCGCCTGAAAATTTGCTTAAGCAATTTAAAGAGCAACAAGCGCAAAACCGAGAGTAGCATATAATGATACAGCGGCTTCGGCTGCTGTGTTTTATGCTGCTGTTCAGCCAGCCATTCACTGCACAAGTCACTTATTAGTCTTAAAATATCAATAGTCATAAATATATCAGTTAGCCTTAAATAGCCGTATTTAAGTGAAGGCTGATATTTGGCTCTTCAATATAGCAGACTATTTCACGCCAAGAGGAGCGTCTCATGTATCAACATCTGGACTTACAAGGGCAACCGCTGCCTTACGGCGTGGGTAAAGTGGTGTGTGTGGGGCGCAGTTATCGAGATCATGCCACTGAACTCAATAATCCCATTCCTAGCGAGCCGCTGCTGTTTATTAAACCGGCCAGCAGTTTAGTGGACTTAGCGGCACCCTTAGTGCTGCCCAAGGGATTGGGTGCAATTCACCACGAAGTGGAAGTGGCACTCTTGATTGGGCGGCGTTTGTGTCATGCAGACGAGGGCGAAGCGCTGGCGGGCATTGTGGGGGTGGGGTTGGCCTTGGATTTAACGCTGCGCGATGTGCAAGATAACTTAAAAGCTCAAGGTCACCCTTGGGAGCGGGCCAAGGCGTTTGATGGCAGTTGTCCGATTAGCCCCTTTGTGGTGCCGGATTGCGTCACTCGCCTCAGTGAGCTGGAGTTTTCGTTAGCGGTAAATGGTCAGTTTCGCCAAATGGGTAATACCCGAGATTTAATGTGGCCAGTAGGGTTATTACTGGCCGAAATGAGCCAGTGTTTTACTCTTAACCCCGGCGATATCGTGCTCACCGGCACCCCAAAGGGCGTTGGCGAATTACTGACACAAGATTCACTTGAACTGCAACTTGACGGCCAATACCGTTTTAACGCAGTCGTAGCAGGATGAAATAATGCAAAGCAATTTTTGGCATACCAAGACCCTAGATGAAATGTCGGATCAAGAATGGGAAGCCTTGTGTGACGGTTGTGGTAAATGCTGCCTCAATAAACTGATTGATGAAGATACGGATGAGCTGATCCACACCAATGTGTCCTGTGAGCTACTCAATACCCACAGCTGCGCGTGCAGTAACTACGAAAACCGGTTTGACATAGTGCCGGACTGCTTAAAGATCACGCGGGATAAGCTGGATGATTATTTTTGGCTGCCCTCTACCTGCGCCTATCGCTTACTCGCCGAAGGCCAGTCTTTGCCTGCTTGGCATCCGCTGCGCACCGGCTCTAAAAGCGCCATGCACCAAGCCGGACAATCGGTACGAGGTAAGGTAGTGCCTGAGTCTAAGGCGGGTCCTTGGGAAGAGCACATCATTATGTGGGCGAGTTAGTCTACTTGTGAGGTGTGAGGTGTGAGGGGTAAAGAGTGAAGGGTAGAGATAAAAGATTCACTACTCGCGCCAGCTACTGCACAGCCAGCAAAAAGCCGAACCCTAGGGTTCGGCTTTTTAGTTGTTTAAAAGGTAGCGAATGCGCTTTAGGTAAAACAGAGGCATCTTCGAAACAACGGCCATCTTTATTTTTATCTATAGACGTTTTTCAGATTTAATCGCTATTTTTCCGTGCGTTCCGCGTTCTTCCGTTGCAAAAATCTTGAGTCTTTAATCTCTAGTGCCGCTCACGCTTCACAGCACCCACCAACCGCACCACAATAAACAACAGCGCTAAGGCGGCGAGTACTGCAAATATCCCGAGCAGCCATTGCGGCATGCTTAAACCTAACCAGCTCCAGCTTACATCTGCACAATCACCACTGGGGAAGAATACACTGGGCAGTAAGCGCTCCAGTGGCAGCCAGCTCGGAAACTCGGCTACTGTGGTGCACTTAGCAAAGGGCGAGGGATTAAATTGATAGTGAATGTGTTCTTTAGCGAGCAACAGGCCTTTGCTGGCCGCCGCTAGCCATCCCAGTAAGGCCATGCTGCTGAGTAGCGGCTGACGGGGTGCCAGCCAGCCTAAGGCGCCAGCTAACATCACACCGACCAAAGCTGCCCTTTGATAAACACACATCACACAGGGCGCCATCTTTAAGCCGTATTGAAAAAACAGCGCTATGGCTAACAACAAGGCCGAGCCTAAGGTGAGCAAAGCCCACGCGCTACGAGAGCGAGAAAACCTGAATAATCTTTGCATCGCAATTATTGCCTCTTTCGGATAAACAAGGTGGCCAACTGGGCTGATCATGCAGCAGGCCTGCGGTAAAGGGTGGCCGTTGAACGCTTGTCGCGCACTGGTCAGCTCTGTTATTATCACGTCATTCATTTACTTGCGGTTAGTGATGGCCGTAAGCCAAAAACTCATATAACCCATGCAGCTCATGCAGCGAATGCACCCTAAGCTGAGTGGGCCCATGGTAATGAAGGCGGCCACTATCATTAACACCCGTGCAGCTAAAACCAAGGCGCTAAAAACACCGGCGAGTAAGACCAGTGTTATTAAGGCCCATAGCCCCGCTAATTTTGCGGAGCAATATATCATAGAATCCATTTGGAACAGCCATTTTGCGCCCGGTTCTATTTTGCCTGCAGAGCGCGAACTATCTGAGCTGATTGGCGTAACGCGCACCACCTTGCGTGAGGTGTTACAGCGCCTAGCGCGTGATGGCTGGCTGACCATACAACATGGCAAACCCACTAAGGTCAATAATTTTTGGGAAACCTCTAGCCTTAATATTCTCGAAACATTGGCCCGTCTTGATGAAGATAAAATGCCGGAGCTTATTGAACATTTGTTGTCGGCGCGCACCCACATTAGTTGTATCTTTATTCGCGCTGCCGTTAAAAACAATCCCGAGCAGGTGGCTCACGCCGCTTCGGACCTAAGTTTGCTAAACGATGATGCAGATGCTTTTGCCGCCTTTGATTATGAGCTGCACCATAAGTTGGCCTATGCCTCGGGTAATCCCATTTACGGTCTGATTTTGAACGGCTTTAAAGGCTTGTATTGTCGGGTGGGGCGCTATTACTTTGCCTCGCCTGCGGCGCGCCAACTGGCGATTGATTATTATCAGGCATTATCGAATTTGGCCGCTGAGGGCAATGTTAGCGACATCGTCGACTTGGTCCGTGAATACGGTAAAGCCTCAGGCCTGTTATGGGGAGAGATGCGCGCGCAGTTGCCAGTCGGTTTTGTGTCGCCAAGCTAGTTTTAATAAGAGCTTTAGCGCTTAATATCAGTTGCCGCATCAAAAGGTCGACCTAGTAACTAGGTCGACCTTTTTTAATGGTTATTCAGATACACCAGAGGCATTAGGTATTGAACATCAGCGAGGGTTATAGCTCGCGCTTAGGGCAGCGGCCAATAATAGTGGCGCTACCGTCAGCCACTTCTTGTTCTAACAGCACGTCAAACCCCCATAAGCGATGCACGTGCTTCAGCACTTGGTGACTAGAGTCAGACAGCGGAATACGGTTGTGCGCGACGTAGCGCAGGGTTAAAGAGCGGTCTCCTTTCAATTCCACGTTATAGACCTGAATATTGGGCTCTAAATTGGCCAAGTTATATTGGTTAGACAGCTTTTGCCGGAGCTGTTGGTAGCCTTGCTCATCGTGTATGGCAGAAATCTGTAAAAAGTTTCGTGTGTCATCATCACTCACCGCAAACAGACGCAAGTCGCGCATAACCTTGGGCGAGAGAAACTGACTGATAAAGCTTTCGTCCTTAAAGTTCTCCATGGCAAAGTGTAGGGTGGTTACCCAATCTGAGCCGGCTATCTCCGGAAACCAAGCTTTATCTTCCTCTGTGGGCTGCTCACAAATGCGCCGTAAGTCCATAAACATGGCAAAACCCAGTGCATAGGGATTAATGCCTGAATAGTGCTGACTGGTATAGGGCGGTTGATACACCACATTGGTGTGGTTGTGTAACACCTCCATCATAAAACTGTCGGTGACTAAGCCCTCGTCATACATATGCTGAGTAATGGTGTAGTGCCAGAAGGTGGCCCAGCCTTCGTTCATCACTTGGGTTTGTTTTTGTGGGTAGAAATACTGGCTGATCTTGCGCACGATACGCACCAGCTCACGCTGCCAAGGCTCGAGCAGCGGCGCATGCTTTTCAATGAAATACAGCAAGTTTTCTTCCGGCTCTGCCGGATAACGGCGCGCTTGCTCGGCTTGGGTGTCGTCGGAGCGGGGTAGCGTTTTCCACAGCTCGTTGACCTGCGTTTGCAAATAGCTTTCACGGGATTTTTGGCGGCGGCGCTCTTCGGCTAATGACAGCTGTTGCGGGCGCTTGTATCTGTCTACTCCATAGTTCATTAACGCATGGCAACTGTCGAGGATGGCCTCTACTTGGGCGATACCGTGTTTGTCTTCGCATTCACTGATGTAGTGTTTAGCAAACAAAAGGTAGTCGATAATGGACTCGGCATCGGTCCACGCTTTAAACAGATAATTGTTCTTAAAAAATGAGTTATGGCCGTAACAGGCATGGGCAATCACCAATGCCTGCATCGGCAGGGTGTTCTCTTCCATTAAGTAAGCAATGCAGGGGCTGGAGTTGATGACGATTTCATAGGCCAACCCCATCTGGCCCCGTTTGTAGTTTTGTTCGCTTTGGATGAACTTCTTACCGTAGGACCAATGGTGATAGCCGATGGGCATGCCGATACTGGAATACGCATCCAGCATTTGCTCACCGGTAATGATCTCAATTTGGTTAGGATAAGTGCTTAGGCGATAGCCTTTGGCAATGCGGGCAATTTCCTGATGATAGGCTTCGAGTAACTCAAAACTCCATTCAGGGCCGTCACTGAGCGGACGGACTTGGCGTAGGGTTTCAGTCATGGGCGCCTCTCACCGCTTGTTTTTTAAAGAGTTCACGAAATACCGGGTAGATATCATCGACCGTGCGAATATGCTCCATGGCAAAGTTAGGGAAGTCCTGAGCGAGTACTTCATATTCTTGCCATAAACTTTGATGCGCCCGATTAGTAATTTCGATATAAGCGTAATAGCGCAGCATCGACAGTAACTCGTCACCCAGCAGCTTCTTACATAAGGGCGAATCGTCGGCCCAGTTATCGCCATCTGAGGCTTGGGCCGCATAAATATTCCATTGCTGCGGGGGGTAGCGGTCGTCTATCACTTCTTTCATCAACCGCAAGGCGCTGGACACAATAGTGCCGCCGGTTTCTTGTGAGTAAAAGAATTCCTGCTCGTCGACTTCTTTGGCTTGAGTGTGGTGGCGAATAAACACCACCTCCACATTTTTATAAGTGCGGGTTAAAAACATATACAGCAGTAGGTAAAAACGCTTGGCCATGTCTTTGGTGGCTTGATCCATGGAGCCTGAAACGTCCATCAAGCAAAACATCACCGCTTGGGTAGAGGGCACCGGGCGCTGTACAAAGTTATTAAAGCGCAAATCAAAGGTATCAATAAAAGGCACGGCGGCAATGCGCCGTTTGAGTTCGATAATCTCTAGTTCTAGTTCTTGAATACGTGCGAAATTGCGCGAGGGGTAACGACCCAGCTCCAGTAGTTCTCGCTCCAACTCGGCCACGGTTTTGCGCTTGCCCACTTGCAGCGCCATGCGCCGCGCTAACGATTGGCGCAAGGAACGTACAATATTGATATTGGCCGGTACGCCTGCCGCGGAGTAGCCAGCTCTAAAGGTTTTCATTTCGCTGATCTTATTGAGCTTGTTTTTCTCCAAATTGGGTAGCTCAAGGCCATCGAACAACAAGTCTAAGTATTCGTCTTTAGAGATATCAAAGTGAAAGTCGTCTTGGCCTTCGCCTTGGTTACTGGCATCACCGCTACCACTGCCGCCACCCCCTCCACCTAAGGGACGGTCGATTTTATCGCCGGCAATAAATTGGTCGTTGCCGGGGTGTACCTGCTCCCTCAGGCCTCCCTTGCCTTGATGAAAGATAGGCTCAGAAATATCACGGGTTGGGATAGACACACTCTCCCCGTTATCTATGTCCTGAATACTGCGTTTAAGCACCGCATCTGACACCGCTTTTTTTAGTTGTTGTTGGTAGCGGCGGATAAAGCGCTGCCGGTTGACAGCGCTTTTGTTGCGGCCATTTAGTCGTCTATCGATAAAATGCGCCATAATTTCCCCAACGCTCACTTATTAAGTGGACTTGCGCACGCGCAGATACCACTCAGATAACAATCGAACCTGTTTACGGGTATAGCCTTTCTCCATCATACGGGCGACAAAGTCATCGTGCTTTTTCTGTTCATCAGCACTGGTCTTGGCATTAAAGGAGATGACCGGCAATAGCTCTTCTGTATTCGAAAACATTTTCTTCTCGATGACGGTTCTGAGCTTCTCGTAGCTGGTCCAGTTCGGATTTTTACCGGCGTTATTGGCGCGTGCCCGCAACACAAAGTTCACTATCTCGTTACGGAAGTCTTTGGGGTTACTAATGCCCGCTGGCTTTTCTATTTTCTCCAGTTCGGCGTTGAGGGCGGAACGGTCAAACAGCTGGCCGGTATCCGGATCCCGATATTCTTGGTCTTGGATCCAAAAGTCTGCATACACCACGTAGCGGTCAAAGATATTTTGCCCGTACTCAGAGTAGGACTCTAAATAAGCGGTTTGAATTTCTTTGCCAATAAACTCCACATACTTAGGGATCAGGTAACCCTTAATAAACTCTAAGTAGCGGTCGTGGGTCTCTTGAGCAAACTGTTCACGTTCAATTTGCTGCTCCAGTACATAGAATAAGTGCACTGGGTTGGCGGCTATCTCTGTATGGTCGAAGTTAAATACTCGGGATAAGATTTTAAAGGCGAAACGGGTCGATAAACCGCTCATGCCCTCATCCACGCCCGCGTAGTCTCGATACTCTTGGTAAGATTTCGCTTTAGGGTCCGTGTCTTTCAAACTCTCCCCGTTATAGACCCGCATTTTGGAGTAGAGATTAGAGTTTTCAGGATCTTTTAAGCGAGACAAGACGGTAAATTGGGCCAACGCCTCTAAGGTACCTGGCGCGCACTTGGCATGAGCCAGCTCACTGTTAGTCAGCAGCTTTTGGTAGATATCAATCTCTTCTGTGACTCGCAAGCAATAAGGCACTTTCACGATATAGACGCGGTCTAAGAAAGCCTCATTGTTTCGGTTGTGCTTAAAGTGTTGCCATTCTGACTCGTTCGAGTGCGCTAAAATAATGCCTTCGAAGGGCAGGGCAGACAAACCCTCAGTACCGTTATAGTTACCCTCTTGGGTAGCGGTCAGTAAGGGGTGGAGCACCTTGATGGGTGCTTTAAACATTTCCACAAATTCCATCAAACCTTGGTTAGCTTTACATAAGGCGCCGGAATAGGAGTAAGCATCCGCGTCATCTTGTGAGAAGTGCTCGAGTTGACGGATGTCGACCTTGCCCACTAAGGAGGAAATGTCTTGGTTGTTATCATCACCGGGTTCGGTTTTTGCGATGGCGATTTGATCCAATACCGACGGATAGACTTTCTCTACCCGAAAGCGGCTAATGTCGCCGCCAAACTCATGTAAGCGCTTCACCGCCCACGGCGACATAATGGCGCGTAGATAACGCTTAGGAATACCATACTCTTGCTCTAATACGGGACCGTCTTCTGTGGCATCAAATAAACAGAAAGGGTGATCGTTAACCGGTGAGCCTTTAATACGATACACCGGCATTTTTTGCATTAAGGCTTTAATGCACTCCGCCAATGAGGATTTACCGCCGCCCACTGGGCCCAATAAATATAAGATTTGTTTCTTTTCTTCTAAGCCTTGTGCCGCGTGTTTTAAATAGGACACAATTTGTTCAACACTTTCCTCCATGCCATAAAACTCAGCAAAGGCTGGATAGCGTGCCACCACCCGATTAGAAAACAATCGACTTAATCTTGGCTCATGTGCCGTGTCGACCATTTCAGGTTCACCGATTGCCATCAATAGCCGCTCAGAAGCGGAGGCATAACAGGCTTTGTCTTCTCGACACATATCGAGAAACTCTTGCAGGCTATACTCTTCTTCCTTGGCTTTTTCATAGCGTGATTGGTAATGCTCGAAAATACCCATGATGTCATCCCCCTAAAAACCGAACTCAAGCTGAATAAGCTCTTTAACTGGCTTTACTTGAGCCTTACGCGCATCTTCATTCCCTTGCTGAAAGGTTAGACACGATTTGGGCATTGCGCTTGTGTAACGCTCAGAAATATCGATGAATTTGCGAAACTAACCACAGTTTTGGCTGCTGTATAAGCTCTTTATTTGTAAGACTGGAATGAGACTGTCTTAAAAATCACCTCTAGAACCTCAGTAAAGACTTGTTAGCTGAGGGTTGCGGCTAACGTTGACGTTAATGGAGGCAGGTTGTGTGTTAATAATGAGAAGGAGAGGATTGTTTTTTTATCCGTTGACTTCATATTTCTCAGCAGTTAGATTGGATTAACATTACAGCTCAATCAATTACCCAGCTTGAGTGGGTAGTCATGTAGCTTTAATGTGTAGCTCTGTTTAAGCACGTTTCCGTTTATTTTGCCCTCGCTTACGAGGGTTTTTTTTGTGCTTTTTTCAATCCATCCCCAGCTTCCGTTAACGTAACTACTTACTATCACTATATGCCATCACTATATGGCATTGCTACGTACGATGTGTGACAGCCAATGAGGCAGTTTTCTTCACTCTGTATGGGTGCTGCTGGCGCCGAAGTAGGGCGAGCTATGGGGATTGCCTGCACGCTTATTTGACCATTTCAGTGCAGATTAATGCCGCGCTTTTTATCCACCACGGATATACCATTCGGTAAAACTCACAGATCATATTATCTAGCTTGACGTCGGGACTAGCGAAGCCTTCTTCTCTAAAGAGGTGGCAAACGACAAACAAGGCGCGGGTCTTGACCTTGTAGGGTGCCAACTTGTTCGGCACGGTTTTATGTTTGGATTTTAAATAAGCCAGCAAAGCAGGCCTGCCGAAATCCTCTTCGCTGAAGAGAAGGGCAGTGGCAGGAGATAAACCATAGATCCGGTTAGGTGTTTAGATCACTCTCTTAGTTAGATTGGTATTAGCCCCCCACTGATGAAGATTAAGACCAGATGCTGGCGCTAACAAACCCACCGATAGCCATGGCGGTATTTAGTTAGAAAGTTAGGGATGGGGGATTGGCACGGCATAGCTTAGTGACTGCTCGCTGGTGTAGCTTATGCCAACATACTAAAGTTTGTTTAAACCAACACATACAAAATATGCAGCACGGTTGTTAGGGTTGGCACGCCAATAACTAATTACAGCAGGTTTTGCAGGCCTAAAATGATAATATAGCGTCTGAAATGGACTTTGAATGATGGACACGTTTTTCTCTTTGTTGAGCGGGTCTTGCTTAGAATGACTAGGCTACACCCACTCTCGTCGCGATAAAAACGCGTTTAACTCGAACAAAATTTAACCGCGAAAGGTCAACAGATCCTATCCACAAAGGCAATAGTGATGGAAATTGAAGATATTATTGCTGAAAAAATTATCGCCCGTACTAAAGGGCTGATCCCCTACGACATTAACGTGATGAACAAGCAGGGCATAGTGGTGGCTTCCACGGATGCCAGCCGAGTAGGGCGTGAGCATCAAGGTGCGCGCTGGGTGATTGAGCATCAAGAGTCAGTGACGGTGGATCTTGCCGACACCCGCTTTTTAGCCGGCGCTAAGCCCGGTGTTAATTTGCCCATTGAGTATCAAGGTAACTGCATCGGCGTGGTGGGGATTACCGGCGATCCTGAGCGCGTGTGCGAACTGGGTGCTTTATTGAAAATGACGGCAGAGCTGTTAGTAGAGCAAAGCCGCGAAAAAGACGCCGCCCTGCAACTGCGCATTGAAAAAGAGAACTGCGTTAAGCAGTTGCTGCAAGGCCAGTTGGATGAGACACAGGCCTGCGCCCAATTAAAGAAATTGCAACTGAGTTTAAGATTACCGGCCCTGTGTGTAACCATTAAGCCAGCGCATCCGGCGCGCATGATGCAACAAAAACTGGATCTCACTCCCGCCTTAGAGCTGGCTTTAAATGGTCTATTTTGTTTTAACTCAGACGCAAGTTTGAGCTTTATCCTCGATGGTAATGTCAATATCACGGCTAAAATAGCAGAGGCGGCTCGTGTGTTAGATCAACCGTTTAAGACGGGTATTGGGGCTACCGTTACTGCATATTCGACGCTGGCTTTATCGCAAGCCACCGCCAGTGCGGCCCTGCAGTTTGGGCTAGCCGAGTCAGATAGTGTGAACGGGGCGCTTAGTGACGCCAGTGCTGCTCTAGTTAGCAACAGCTACTACTATGACAATCATAAAGAGAAAATTATCATTAGCTCCATCGCCAAAGGCTGGCATTTGTCGGAGCTCACCAAAGAATACCGTGCTCTGTGTGCACAAGATGCCAATGGCGCGCTGCGCTTAACGCTGCAAACCTTAATGTCTTCCTCTATCGACATGAGCTCCTGCGCCCAACAGCTGAATATTCACCGTAATACGCTGCGTAATCGCCTAGAGAAAATCCAAGACATTACCGGTGTCGATTATAAAAAGTTAGATCAGCTCTTCCGTTTGTATCTGGGTAAAATTATCCTCGATTAAGGGAGTAACCGTAGGCGGCAATTTATTCGCCGCGGTGTTGTGATTTTTTTAATACCCTCCAGCTGCGCTGGCCTGCTGAAGTCCTCTTTACCGAAGAGAGGGTCTTCAATGTATCAAGCTAAGCATCAATGAACATTTATCGTGGCATACAGTCGTAAGCAGGGCGCTAGATGCACATAATTCTCTGTATATGACTGTGCATTTGCACATGGCCTTTTACGACCAGAACACAGATACTAAGTGTTCTTTGCACCACATCATTTAAGGTACTGACATGAAAAAGATTGTTATTGCTCCTGATTCTTTTAAAGAAAGTCTGTCCGCGCTCGAAGTGGCCGAAGCGATTAAAAATGGTTTCCAAACTGTATACCCAGATGCGGAGTACGTGTTGGTACCCATGGCCGACGGTGGTGAGGGCACAGTAGAGGCACTGGTCGCCGTGACCGACGGTAATATAGTGCGTACTCAAGTGACGGGCCCATTGGGTAATCAAGTTGACGCCCACTATGGCTTGTTGGGTGATGGCAACACCGCCGTGATTGAAATGGCGTCGGCGTCGGGTTTACACCATGTGCTGTTAGAAGAGCGCGACCCTTGTGTGGCCACCTCGCGTGGTACCGGTGAGCTGGTGCGTCATGCATTGGACGCAGGTGTACGCCACATTATTGTTGGTCTGGGCGGCAGTGCCACCAACGACGCCGGCATCGGCATGCTTGTGTCATTGGGCGCTAAGTTTAACGATGCGCAGGGCAACGCCATTAAAGATGGAGGTGCTGCCTTAATCGATGTGCACAGCATTGATTTAAGCGAGCTGCACCCTGCCATGGCTGAGTGTACTTTTGAAGTGGCCTGTGACGTAGACAACCCGTTATTAGGTGAGCGCGGGGCTACCGCCATCTTTGGTCCGCAAAAAGGCGCCACTGAAGAGAAGAGAGCGGAGCTTGAAAAAGCACTGACTCATCTTGCGGATGTGATTGTGGCCAGTGGCTTTAGCGATCAACGTAATACCAGTGGTGCGGGTGCTGCTGGTGGTATGGGCTTTGGCATGATGACCTTTATGAAGGCCACCTTTAAGCCGGGTATCGAGATTGTGGTAGAAGCCACTAACTTAAAAGAGCTGGTGAAAGGTGCCGACTTAGTGATCACCGGTGAAGGCCGCCTCGACAGTCAAACTATCTTTGGCAAAACGCCGATTGGCGTAGCTAAGACCGCTAAGCTGTATGATATTCCCGTGATCGGCATCGCCGGTAGCTTAAGTGCGGATGTCGCCGTGGTCTGTGAGCACGGTATAGATGCGGTGTTCTCCATTATGCCGCGCGTGATGACGCTGAAAGAAGCCTTTGCCGATGCCGAAGTAAACGTGACCTTCACCGCGCAGAACATCGCGACCGTGATGGCGATGCAGGCGAAGTAATAGCCATACGTACTAAATAAAACACCGAGCCTTTGCTCGGTGTTTTGGTTTGGCTGAGACGAATCTAAAAGAGTGATCTGCCGCAGCAAAGAGTGTGGCCAAATAGATCTAGGTCAAAGGCTATTGGCAACGGAAGAACTCGGAAGGCGCGGAAAAGTTAAGATGAGATAAGATCGACGAGTGATAAAAGATTTTTGATGGCAAGGGCTCCCCTCGTTCAGATCGTGGTGTGGGGCGCTTACTATTAGAAATCACTTTCAGATTTGATCCCTATTTTTTCGTGGATTTAGTGGATTCCGTTGCCGAAAAAGTCTTAGTGTTGGTTTTTCTCTTTGTTTGGTGCTCGACACTCGGTACTTTATTTTCCGCTTCACCTGCACATGTCACGGTGCTAAAAGCAAAAAGCCCGCTCAATGAGCGGGCTTTTTAATGTTTGGTGCGTCCTAGTGGATTCGAACCACCGACCCCTACCATGTCAAGGTAGTGCTCTAACCAACTGAGCTAAGGACGCAGATGCTAGCAATTTATGTAATCTATATCGTAATATCTACGGAGATAGAATGGTGCGTCCTAGTGGATTCGAACCACCGACCCCTACCATGTCAAGGTAGTGCTCTAACCAACTGAGCTAAGGACGCGCTACTGCTAAGCGAGCGCAATATTAGCCTTGCTCGGCGAGGCTGGCAAGCCTTTTCTGTTTACGCTCAAGCGGTTGGCCAACTTATGGTCTATTTACGATCGGTACTGGTTAACTTATCCACGCTTTGGTGAAAGTTCGCACCGTTTTAGAAAATCTTGCCAAACTTTGGCATGCTGTAATGTTAATGCGCGATAGCGCACATAGAGCTGACTCTCTAAGCCTAGGGCGAGTTGCTGTCGATAGTCGGTCATCATCTCTGCCTTTTCGGCAGGTGGCGTTAAGCTCGCCTGCAACAGCGGGGCCAGTTGTACAAATTGGCGATCCAACTCAGTGAAGTAGGGCTGAATATCTTTAATGTAATAGTGTTGCAGGGCATTGCGCAGCCGTTCGGCTTTTATGGCATTGGCCCCTTGGCAGTTAACGTGCGCTAGTTGGCCTAAAAAGTCGATGCTTTGCTCCAGGTGCTCGGCACTGGCGTGCAAGGAGTAAACGAGTTGGCCAAAGTAGGGGTTCTTATATAAACCACGCAAGGCCTGATTGAGCTCTGCACTCAAATCTTCATTTAGATCCCCTAACCTGATTTCTGACCTAATGTTTGGCAGGGCAAGCGGCGTGGCTAAATATTGGTTGGCTTGTGTTTGTAAGCGAGCAAACAGGCTAAAAGCCTGTAATGTGGCTTGATAGCCGCCTTGAGAGTTAAAGGCTAGGCTGTGTTGGGCTGGGCTTAGAGCGGCTCGCACTTCCGGCTCCGCGATCATCATATGCCAAAAATAAATGGGCAATAACGGCGCTTTTAGCTGGGCCAGCTCGCTAAGCCAAGCGGCCAGCTGCGCATCATCGATGTGCGCTACGCACCGGTCTAAGCCGCGTTGAAATTGCAGGTGATAGGCGAATTGGCCCGCGGCAGATTGGCTTTTACCTGCGGGGCCATTGTGCTCGGCCACCAACCCCAATAAGTCACATTGGCTGAGCTTAAGCGCATCCAGTAAACCTGAGCTAATGCGCGCCGGCATTAAGGTAAGATCACGCTGGGCAGGCAAAGCCGCTAACGCTGGCGGAGGGCTTAATGGCGGCACCGGTACCTCGAGTACATAGGCGACCCGAGTTAGATAAGTGTGAAAGTGATCAGTGAGCTCATCTTGTGGGCTACATGCCGTCAACCAAAGGCAAGTTAGCCCGACTATTAGATTCCACGCGCGCATAAATTACTCTTAATCGCCATATCAGTGCAGTAGCCGCTAAGCTTAAGCCGACCAAGAACCCGACCCAAAAGCCGTGGGGGCCCATGGCCGGTACCAGCCAGTCGGTGAGGCTTAATATCATGCCAATCGGTAAACCAAACAGCCAGAAAGACACAAAGGTAATGTAAAAAATGGTTTGGGTGTCTTTATAGCCGCGTAATGCTGCGGCGGCAATCACCTGTGCCGAGTCAGAAATTTGGTACAAAGATGCCAATAATAACAAACTGGCCGCCAGCTCTAATACTTGCGCATTATCCGTGTACAAACCGCCAATCCAATAACGACCCGCCACCGTAGCCAAAGCGCAGATCAGTGCTACCCCACAGCCAAAGACGATACCCACAATACTAATGCGTTTGGCCCGCTCGGGCTGATTTTCGCCTAAGGTATGGCCCACGCGTATGGTCATGGCCATACCAAGACTGAGCGGTATCATAAAAATCAAACTAGAAAAGTTGATGGCAATTTGATGACCGGCGACAATTTCGGCACCGAAAGGAGCCAATAATAGCGCCACCACGGTAAACAGTGTTACCTCGCAAAAAATAGCCATGGCAATGGGAAAGCCTAACTTAAATAAGCGGCTAATTTGCGGCCAGTCTGGCGGTGATATGGTGCTAAAAATATTAAATTTACTTAATACGCTTGAGCGGTGGGTATAAAAAATCATGCCCACCAACATCACCCAAAATACCAGTGCCGAGGCATAACCACAGCCCACACCGCCCAAAGCCGGGAAGCCAAAATGACCGTGAATTAAGATATAGTTGGCGGGTACGTTGACCGCCAAGCCAATAAAACCGAGCACCATAGTTGGCAGGGTATGAGATAACCCCTCACTGAAGTTACGCAACACCTGATATAACGCGTACGCTGGCATGCCCCACAAAATGGCATGCAAGTAGCCGGCGGTTTTATGGGCCAATTCTGGCTCTACGTTCATCCAATGCAAAGCCATGGGCGAATAATACAAGGCCAACATGGCGGGCAGGGTGACTAATATGGTCAGCCAAAATCCTTGATGCACGGCCGCGGCTACCTCGCTTTGGCGGCGAGCACCATTTAATTGCGATATGATGGGCGTTAACGCCATAATAACGCCTTGTACCAATAAGATCAGTGGCAGCCAAAAGCTGGTTGCCACCGCCACCGCAGCCAGATCAGTGGCGCTGACTTGCCCCGCCATTAGGGTATCCACGAAGCTCATCATGGTCTGGGCCATTTGTGCCACTAAGATGGGGCCGCACAGGCGTAATAAGCGAGGAATTTCTCTGAGGTAGGGCGTAACTGCCATGCGTTATATCTCGTTTTTCTGGGGTGAGGTGGTAGAAAGTAGTTATTTATCAATAACGGTCGGCAATATAGCCTTGTTCTGCGCTTTATCCCACTATATTAAGCCGCTATAGCTGAATCGACTGACGTTAAACTGAAATATCTTAAACTGAAATTAGCAAAGGAAAAACCATGTTCACTGGAATCGTTCAAGGCCAAGGGCAGGTGTTAGAGATCATCGAAAAAAGTGATTTTCGCACTCATGTCGTCTCTCTTCCCGCCGAGATGTTGCCAGGCTTAGCGCTCGGTGCCTCTGTAGCGCACAATGGTTGTTGTTTAACGGTGACCGCTATTCAAGGCCAAGCGGTGCACTTTGATTTAATGCAAGAAACCTTGCGCGTGACCAATCTGGGGCTGCTGCAAGTAGGGCACCAAGTCAATTTAGAGCGTGCCGCACGCTTTGGCGACGATATTGGCGGCCATGCCATGTCTGGTCATATTATGGGCATGTCTGCGCTAGTAGAGCGTATCGAAACCGAGACTAATACTACCTTGTGGTTTGGCTTACCGAGCGAGCTTGCCAAATACGTGTTTAATAAAGGCTATATTGGCATCGATGGTATTAGCCTAACCGTGGGGCAGGTAGATGCAGACCGTTTTGCGGTGCACTTAATTCCGGAAACTTTAGCGCGCACTAACTTAGGCATGGTGCAGCCGGGTTACCAGGCGAATCTTGAGATAGATCCGCAAACCCAAGCCATCGTCGGTACAGTAGAGCGAGTATTGGCTAACCGTTAAAAGTGCGTACCTTAGCGTGCTATTTTATTTTTTATTCAGGGCTATTGGTACGGTATTAGCCCTGAATCCAATAGCCCAAGCACTGAGTTAGTTTATATTGTTAATTATGCCAACATACTAAAGCACTAATTAACCCACTCACGCTTAAAATATCTGCTCATCATCCGCATCCACGCTCACTTCTATTTTGTCTTTTAACTCATTACGCGTCACTTTAATGTGCATTGAGTTACAGCAAGCGGTGCAATCTTCGTAATAATCTTGGTCACCTTGTGAGCCATCTATGGCCAGCTCGGTGTGATGGCCACAGTGTGGGCAGCTCACATTACGTTGAAAAAAATCTCGCATCGCATGCTCCTTAATGATGATTGGCAGTAGGGGGCTTAGGGTCTGTTGACCTTTCGAGATGATTTTTGCAGCAGTTTGTGGAGTCTTTATACAAGGCAGTGCTTATGCCATGTAGTTATTCTCCATAAATAAGTGCTAACGCAGTAGAAAGGCACCACAAGCGCTGCTCTGCGGGTTCGGCTAAACGCATTTTTCTCTTTGTTGAACGGCGCTTTGCTTAGAATAACTAAGCTACAACCCGCTCGCCGCGATAAAAACGCGTTTAACTCGAACAAAATTTAACCGCGAAAGGTCAACAGACCCTAGATAAAGATAACCACTCCTGCTAAATATAGTGCTAAACCGACAGATACAAACGTTGAATGAACGCGCACTCGCGATAAAACGAGTCGTCATGGCTGTTGTACTGTGTAGATAAAACTTTCACTTCAATCTCTGATTGCCAGTCACTTTTGCACCTGCTTAATTTTAGCTCTCATCCTGTTCTCGACTCACAGCTTTAAACCGTTCCGCCTTCGGCGAACTGCGAGAGCAAGCGTTCGCCTACAAATAGTATTAGATCACGCTTCGCTTAAACCTTGGCTGGAACGCCCGCCATCTAAGGCAATAATTTGTCCCGTTAAATAACGCGGGCCGAACAATAAAAAGGCCACGGTTTCGGCAATCTCTTGGGCTTCACCTAAGCGCTGCATCGGAATACTGCTTAATACTTGCTGTTTTTGCGCGGCAGTTAACGGATGTTCCGGCCACAAAATAGCACCCGGTGCTATGCCATTAACCCGCACCTTTGGCGCTAGCTCTGCGGCCAAGCCGCGGGTGAGGGTGGCGAGCGCATTTTTCGCCATGCTGTACATCAAGTGCTGGCTTAAGCCTTTTTCTGCATGAATATCGACCATATTCACAATTGCACCTTGGTTTAACTGCAAGTTTTTCGCCAAGGCTTGGCATAAGAAGTAGGGCGCGGCCGCATTCGTCGCCAATAAGTCTTGCCATTGATTAGGCGAGCTATCACCAAAGGGTGTGGCATAAAAGCTAGAGGCATTATTGACTAAGCCATCAAGGCGACCGAAACACTCGATTACTCGCCCAGCCATGACCTCAATCTCATGCAGTTGAGTCAAGTCTTGGCAGACTAGCTGCACACTGTTAGCACGCTTGGCATTAAGTTGTTGCTGTAAGGCAATAGCGGCCGCTTCACTGTGGTGGTAATGCAGTACCAAGCGATAGCCAAGGCTGTGTAAATGCCGGCTTATTTCAGCACCAATCCGTTTGGCTGCACCGGTAATTAACACCACTTCAGACGACATTCGGGCTCCTTAAGTTTGCTAACAATAGTTTTGGGAACAGGGTTTACATCCTGATATACATGAGCAACCATCAAAAGGCTAACTCATTAATAAGGAATGCTGATGCTCAACAAACTTAAACAGTTACTTACCTTAGAAGCACAAAAGCCCTCAACGGGCCCCAGTAAAGAAATGGCCATGGCTGCGTTATTAGCGGAGGTGATGTTAGCGGATGGCGAGGCCAGCCCAGAAGAACAGGCGCGCATGAGCCAATTACTGCAACGCTTAACACAACAAACACCCCAAGCCGTGCAAGAGCTGCTAACCGACTGCTTAGCTCAGCAACAGGATGTGGTGTCCTTGTATGAATTTACCACTGAGCTAAAAAACTTACCGATTAATGAGCGCGAACAGCTGTTGTATTCGCTTTGGCAGTTAGCGTTTACCGATGCGTATCTGGATCCGGAAGAAGAGGGGGTGATCCGCCAAGTGGCAGACTTACTGTATGTCCCGCACAGCCGTTTTATTTGGCTTAAAGAACAAGCGTCGCAAAAAGCCTCGATTTAAGGCGGTTCTAGCATGGTCGATAGTAGCCTGTTCTGCTAAAATATCCGCCCTCAACCCATGCCAGGTCGGCGCAGCTACTTATTGCTAATTAAATTACTAACAGCAATGACTTAAGAGTGCCTCGCTAACGTGCGCCACGCTGACAGAGTACGTCAGACGGTTGAGCCGCAATGAAGCTGCTTTCAGCTACAGGTTCATTTTCATAGATTACACGTGCGCTTTGGTAGGGTGCACCACTGTTAAGGATTTTTCATGCCGACAATTACTCTTCCCGATGGTAGTCAACGCCATTTTGACCATGCGGTTTCCGTAATGGACGTCGCCCTCGATATTGGCCCTGGTCTTGCCAAAGCCTGTATCGCCGGCCGCATTGATGGCCAATTGGTTGATGCCTGTGAGTTGATAGAAAACGACGCTAAGCTGGCCATCATTACCGCCAAAGATGAAGATGGCCTCGCCATCTTGCGCCACTCTTGTGCACACCTGTTGGGTCATGCCATTAAGCAATTATGGCCCCAGACCAAGATGGCCATCGGCCCGGTTATCGACAACGGTTTCTATTACGACGTGGATATTGACCACACCTTGACCGAAGACGACTTGGTGAAGTTAGAAGCCCGCATGAAAGAGCTGGTGAAAAGCGACTATCAGGTGATCAAGAAGAAGGTCAGCTGGCAAGAGGCGAAAGACACCTTTGCTGCGCGTAATGAACCCTACAAGATTGAAATTTTGGATCAAAACGTCAGTCAAGACGACAACCCTGGTTTGTATCATCACCAAGAATACGTCGACATGTGTCGCGGTCCGCACGTACCGAGCATGAAGTTTTGTCAGCACTTTAAGCTGCAAAAGACCTCTGGTGCCTACTGGCGTGGCGATTCAAAGAATAAGATGCTGCAGCGCATTTACGGCACCGCCTGGGCCGATAAAAAAGCCCTTAACGGCTATTTGTTGCAGTTAGAAGAGGCGGCCAAGCGCGATCACAGACGCATCGGTAAGCAACTCGACTTGTATCATATGCAAGAAGAAGCGCCGGGCATGGTGTTTTGGCATCATGATGGCTGGACTATCTTCCGTGAGCTTGAGCAATTCGTGCGTGACAAGCTACGTGAATATGACTACCAAGAAGTAAAAGGTCCGTTAATGATGGACCGTGTACTCTGGGAGCGCTCAGGTCACTGGGATAAGTATTCTGAGTATATGTTCACCACCAGCTCAGAAAACCGTGACTACGCCATTAAGCCGATGAACTGCCCAGGCCACGTGCAGATCTTCAACCAAGGTTTGAAGTCCTACCGTGATTTGCCGCTGCGTATGGGCGAATTTGGTAGCTGTCACCGTAATGAACCCAGCGGCGCGCTGCACGGTTTAATGCGCGTGCGCGGCTTTACCCAAGACGATGCCCATATTTTTTGTACCGAAGCGCAAATTCAGTCTGAAGTATCAGATTGTATTCAATTGGTGTTTGACACTTATAAGACCTTCGGTTTTACCGATATCGCGGTCAAGCTGTCTACCCGCCCAGAAGAGCGCATTGGCAGCGATGAAGCCTGGGACATGGCAGAGCTGGCATTACAAGAAGCGCTAACCGCCGCCAACATCGAATATGTGTTGCAGCCGGGCGAAGGGGCGTTTTATGGCCCTAAAATTGAATTTACCCTGCACGATTGTCTGAATCGCGCGTGGCAGTGTGGTACAATACAACTCGATTTTGCTCTGCCTGGTCGTTTAGGCGCCAGTTATATAGGCGAAGATAACGAACGCCATGTGCCGGTAATGATTCACCGTGCTATCCTAGGTTCGATCGAGCGTTTTATCGGTATTCTCATTGAAGAATACGCAGGTCTGTTCCCGACTTGGTTAGCCCCACTCAGGTGGTGGTTCTCAATATTACCGATAATCAGGCAGATTACGCACTCAATCTCAGCAAAAGTTTGAATAATATTGGCATTAGAGCTAAAGCAGACTTGAGAAATGAGAAAATAGGCTTTAAAATCCGCGAACATACTCTGAAGCGGGTACCTTTCATGCTGGTTTGTGGCGACAAAGAAGTCGAAGCCGGCAAAGTAGCGGTTCGTACCCGGAAAGGATTGGATTTAGGCGTCTTCGATATAGAAGAGCTGAGTTTGCTCATTAAGCAAGAAATCCAAACTCGCGGAAAGAAAACAGTGGAGGATAGGTTATAAAAGGCATTAAAAGAGGGAGCAAACCAGCTCCTCGCAATCGACTGAATGAAGAGATCCGACTACCAGAAGTTCGCTTAGTCGGCCTGGAAGGCGAGCCTATGGGCGTGGTCACCATTGCAGAGGCACTAGAAATTTCTACCACTGCAGGTGTTGATCTAGTTGAGATCAGTCCCAATGCCGAGCCACCCGTATGTCGTTTAATGGACTACGGGAAGTTCCTCTACGAGAAGAGCAAGGCGACTAAAGAACAGAAGAAGAAACAGAAGCAGGTTCAGGTTAAGGAAATGAAGTTCCGTCCTGGCACTGATGATGGCGATTACCAGGTAAAGCTACGCAACCTGGTTCGCTTTTTAGAAGAGGGCAACAAAGCCAAAATCACACTGCGGTTCCGTGGTCGTGAGATGGCGCACCAAGACCTAGGGTTCGATTTGCTAAACCGTATTAAAGCGGATTTAGAAGAATTGGCCGTAGTGGAGGCATTCCCGAAAATGGAAGGTCGCCAAGCCGTCATGGTGCTAGCCCCAAAGAAAAAACAGTAAGGTTTTACAAGTAGCTGGGTAATTGTTATCCAGCTCACCTTGACTGTTTGTTGTTATTAACAATGCGGAGTTACAATGCCGAAAATGAAGTCCAACAAAGGTGCTGCAAAGCGCTTTAAGAAAACCGCGAATGGTTTTAAGTGTAAACAATCACACACCAGCCATATCCTCACCAAGAAGAGCACCAAGCGTAAGCGTCATCTGCGCGGTACTAACTTAGTTGCTGCGTCTGACGTTGCACAAGTTCAATCAATGTTGCCCTACGCTTAAGAGGATTATAAAAAATGGCAAGAGTTAAACGTGGTGTGACCGCTCGCGCGCGTCATAAAAAAGTACTAAAGCAAGCTAAAGGTTATTACGGCGCTCGTTCACGCGTATATCGCGTAGCGGTTCAAGCAGTAACTAAAGCCGGTCAATATGCATATCGTGACCGTCGTCAGAAAAAACGTCAGTTCCGTCAGCTGTGGATTGCGCGTATTAACGCTGCAAGCCGTCAGAACGGTCTTTCATACAGCCGCTTCATCAATGGTTTGAAAAAAGCCTCTGTTGAAATCGACCGTAAGATCCTGGCTGATATCGCCGTACACGACAAAACCACCTTCACCGCTTTGGTTAGCAAAGCAAAAGAAGCGTTGGCAGCATAAGTCGTTAAGTCGATAAATTAAAAAAGGAGGCCTCGGCCTCCTTTTTTGTTGCGTGGGTTTAAGTTATACGGTAGCGATAAAAGCATAAATCCTTTATTATCAAGCCCTTCAAATTATTTAGTGTCTGCTTTAGGCGGGCAAGTGACGAGGAATACATGGATCAGCTGCAAGACGTAATCGTCAAAGCACAGGCACAGATTTCGGCCGCCGCAACCATAGCTGAACTGGATGACATCCGGGTGCATTACATGGGTAAAAAAGGCATTTTTACCGAACAATCCAAGACACTCGGCAAGTTATCCGCCGCAGAGCGTCCTGCTGCCGGCCAGGTGATAAACCAAGCCAAACAAGCGGTCAATGATGCACTGAACAGCAAGCGCGAAGCGCTGCAGTTAGCGGAACTGAACTTAAAACTGGCTTCAGAAACGCTGGATATCAGCTTGCCAGGTCGTCGCCAATCAGTGGGCGGTTTGCACCCCGTAACGCGCACCATTAAGCGCATAGAGTCGTTTTTTGGCGAGTTGGGTTTTCAGACGGTTGAAGGTCCAGAAATCGAAGATGATTTCCATAACTTCGATGCGCTGAATATTCCCGCTCATCATCCGGCGCGCGCCGATCACGACACCTTTTATTTCAATCCTAAGCTGATGCTGCGTACCCAAACCTCTGGCGTACAAATTCGTACCATGCAACATCAAGCGCCGCCGATCCGCATTATTTCGCCGGGTCGTGTGTATCGTAACGATTACGATCAAACCCATACTCCTATGTTTCATCAGGTGGAAGGGCTGTTAGTGGATGAAAATGTCAGCTTTGCCCAGTTAAAAGGCGTGCTGCACGAATTCTTGCATAACTTTTTCGAAGAAGACTTAGAAATACGCTTTCGACCTTCGCACTTTCCTTTTACCGAACCCAGCGCCGAAGTAGATGTGATGGGCAAAAACGGCAAATGGTTAGAAGTGCTGGGTTGCGGCATGGTGCACCCCAATGTATTGCGCTCGGTCGGTATCGATCCTGAACGCTACAGCGGCTTTGCCTTTGGCATGGGCGTGGAGCGCCTCACTATGTTGCGCTACGGCGTGAATGACTTACGCGCCTTCTTCGAAAATGATCTGCGTTTTCTTAAGCAATTTGGTTAAGCGGCTGGAGCAAAAATGAAATTTTCAACATCATGGCTGGACGAGTGGGTAAACCCAGGTCTTAGCACAGACGCGCTTGCCGAGCTTATTACCATGGCAGGCCTAGAAGTAGACGGCATTGAACCGGTAGCCGGTGACTTTAATCAAGTGGTAGTGGGTGAAGTGGTGGAGTGCGGCCAACATCCCGATGCAGATAAACTGCAAGTGACCAAGGTTAACGTGGGTGGGGATGAGCTACTCGATATCGTCTGCGGCGCGCCAAATTGTCGTACCGGTTTAAAAGTTGCAGTAGCTGTAGTCGGCGCCGTATTACCCGGTGATTTTAAGATTAAAAAAGCCAAGCTGCGCGGCCAAGCATCCCACGGTATGCTCTGCTCCTACAGCGAAATTGGCATAGATTTAGACTCAAGCGGTATTATTGAACTGCCCTTAGATGCGCCGATTGGTGACTGCGTGCGTGAGTATTTAAAGCTTAACGACAGCATCGTCGAAATTGACCTCACGCCAAACCGCGCCGACTGCTTAAGCATGGCCGGTGTGGCCCGTGAAGTAGGTGTACTCAAGCAAGCTACAGTTAATTGGCCTGAGATTGCTGACGTGCCGGCCAGTATCGACGACAAAGTAGCAGTGAGCTTAAACGCCCCCGATGCCTGCCCGCGTTATTTAGCGCGCGTGATTAAGAATATTGATGTAACGGCAGCAACGCCGTTATGGATGCAAGAAAAGCTGCGCCGCAGTGGCATACGCTCTATTGATCCGGTAGTTGATGTGACTAACTTCGTGCTGATTGAATGGGGTCAACCCATGCACGCTTTCGACTTGGCCACGCTCAATGGTGCCATTAATGTGCGCTTAGCCGAGCAAGACGAAAAGCTTACCCTCTTGGATGGTAATGAAGTGAGCTTAAACAGCGACACTTTGGTTATCGCCGATGAGCAAAAAGCCATTGCCATGGCGGGTATTTTTGGCGGCCAAGTCACAGGCGTGACTGACACCACTAAAGACGTATTGTTAGAGTGTGCCTTTTTTAGTCCGCTGGCCATTACCGGCCGCGCGCGCAGTTACGGCTTGCACACCGACTCGTCTCATCGCTTTGAGCGCGGCGTGGATTATCAACTGCAACATAAAGTGATACAGCGGGCCACCGCCTTATTACTGGACATTTGTGGCGGCGAAGCAGGACCTGTGGTTGAAGCCGTGTCTGAAGCCCATTTACCGACCGCCAATACCGTGACCTTGCGCCATGCCAAGCTGAATCGCACTATCGGCATCGATATCGATGCGGATCAGGTTACCGATATGCTGACCCGCTTAGGCTTTAGCGTCACTAAAACCAGTGACGGTTGGCAGGCCGTAGTGCCGAGCTATCGCTTTGATATCAGTATCGAAGAAGACTTGGTGGAAGAAGTGGCCCGTGTTTATGGCTACAACAATATTCCTAATCAAGCGCCTGTTGCAGGCCTGACTATGTCTTCTCATCGCGAAGCTAAGCTGCCGCTGAATCGCTTAAAAGATGCACTGGTGGATTTGGGCTACCAAGAAGCCATCACTTATAGCTTCGTGGATCCGAGCCAACAGCAATTGCTGTTCCCGGATGCTAAGACCATGATATTGCCGAATCCGATTTCCGCCGATATGTCAGAAATGCGCGTCTCACTTTGGCCAGGCCTGATTCAAGCGGCGGTGTATAACCAAAACCGTCAGCAGCCACGGCTGCGCTTATTTGAACAGGGCTTAACTTTTGTGCCCGACGCAAATGCCGAAAATGGCGTGCAGCAAACGCCAAAACTGGCCGGTTTACTGCTGGGCACAGTGTCTGCAGAGCATTGGGACATGGCGGAGAAGGGCAGCGATTTCTTTGATATTAAAGGCGATCTTGAGACGCTACTGGCGTTAAGCGGCCATGAGCTGGACTTTAGTTTTGCGCGTACCGACATTACAGCCCTGCACCCAGGTCAGTCGGCCGCAGTACTGTATCAAGGTCAGCAAGTGGGCTTGATTGGCGCCGTACACCCAAGCTTACTGAAAAAGTTAGGCCTTAAGTCTCAGGCTTATGTGTTTGAAGTAGAGCTCAGCGCCATAACGCAACGCCATGTACCTTTAGCCGCCGATATTTCGCGCTTTCCTGCTAACCGTCGCGATCTTGCTTTGGTGGTAGACAATCAAGTAGCCGCAGGCGATATCCTTGATTTAGTTAGGAAAGTTGGCGGAAATCAACTGGTTGGATTAAACTTGTTTGATGTATACCAAGGTGCTGGCATCAGTGACGGTAAGAAAAGCTTAGCGCTGAGCTTGGTGTTGCAAGATACCCATCGCACTTTGGAAGAAAAAGAAATTGCCGATACCGTAGCACGTATTGTAACGGCACTTTCGGATGAGTTTAGTGCATCCTTGAGGGATTAATATGGCCTTAACAAAAGCCGATTTAGCAGAGCACCTGTTTACCGATTTAGGTTTATCGAAGCGTGATGCCAAAGAGATGGTGGAAGCCTTCTTTGAGGAAATTCGTCTCGCTCTTGAGCAAGGTGAACAGGTTAAAATTTCTGGTTTTGGTAATTTTGAATTGCGCAATAAAGGCGAACGGCCGGGGCGTAATCCAAAGACCGGTGAAGATATCCCCATCTCGGCACGCCGAGTGGTGACCTTCAGACCAGGGCAAAAGCTAAAAGCGAGAGTAGAAAATATCGAGCCGCCGAACGCATCCGAGTCAGCCGATAAATAATCCTAAGCCAGGCCCAGTGCCTGGCTTTTTATTGGCTAAGTAAAAGGGATTGGCGGTTAGGGAATAGGGAATAGCAGTGAGGTATTTAAAGTCTCACTATTCACCCCTCACGTCTAAATAAGACTAAGGGCGTATTGGCTTGTACTGTGGCTTGCTGTTAGCCTGTTAGTTAAAGATACGCTTATAAAACAAGAGGTATGCGGCCTGTGCGCAAAGGTAATATAGTGATCCTCACCGGTGCAGGTATCTCGGCCGAGTCAGGAATTAAAACATTTAGAGCCAGTGATGGCTTATGGGAAGAACACCGCATTGAAGATGTGGCGACCCCAGAAGGGTACGCGCGGGATCCTGAATTAGTGCATAAATTTTATAATGAACGCCGTAAGCTGTTGCATACCGTGAACCCAAACGCGGCGCATCTTGCGTTGGCGAAACTCGAAGCCGAGTGGCCCGGTACCGTCACGCTGGTCACGCAAAATATTGATGACTTGCATGAGCGGGCTGGCAGTAAAAATGTGCTGCATATGCACGGCGAATTGCTAAAAGCGCGCTGCCCCCATAGCAATCAAACTGTGGACTGGCCTGGTGCGTTACATGGCAGCGACCTCTGTCAATGTTGTCAGTTTCCAGAGCCATTGCGTCCGCATATTGTGTGGTTTGGTGAGATGCCCTTATTGCTGGATAGGATTTATCACGCCATAAGTGAAGCCAGCTTGTTTATCTCCATTGGTACGTCGGGCAATGTTTATCCAGCGGCCGGCTTAGTTCACGAAGCCAGTATGCATAATGCTCACACCATAGAAATTAATTTAGAGCCCAGTCAAGGTAAAACACACTTCGCCGAGCACAGATACGGACCGGCCACGATTGAAGTGGTGCAGTACGTGGAAGAATTGCTTAATAAGGGCGCGTGAGGGTGAGGGTGAGGCAAAGAGTAGGGCTTTGTCTTGGCCTGAGCCAATTTGATTCGGCTCGGTTTGGTTTGCGAATAACATAAAGCCCGCAATCGCGGGCTTTATGATTTAGCAATGCTTGGCGCTTATTGAGAGCGCAGCTTTACCCAGTAATCTTCATAGATGGCCAACACCTCATCGCCTAAGTCATCTTGAAAATGACCTTGCTCGATCAGTTCAGCGCTCGGGAACAAAACTTGGTTCTCGGCGACCTCTTTTGGCAATAACGGCTTAGCGCCTTGATTTGGCACGGCAATGCCTAATTCTTGAATTACTTGAGCTGCCACTTCTGGGCGCATCAAGAAGTTTAAGAACTGGTGCGCGGCGCTCACGGATTTTGCGTTCGCGGGGATCACGGCACTGTCGACCCAAAAAATTGCGCCTTCAGTGGGATACACGTATTCCAGTGCTATGCCGTCTTGTTGCGTCTTATACGCCTGATCACTCCACAGTAAACCCAATGAGGTTTCGCCAGTCACGTAGGGCAGGCGTGGATTATCCGAGTTATAAAGCAGCACGTTGGCTTGCAAAGGTTTAAGTTTTTCATAGGCCGCCTTGATCTCGGCAGGATCTTTACTGTTAGCGGAAAACCCCAGCGTTAACAATGCCATTTGAAAGCTTTCACGAATATCATCCGTGAGCATCAATTGGTTTTTCCAGCTTTTATCCCACAAGTCTTGCCAAGACGTCATTTTGGTATCGGGCAAGTCATCGCGGTTAATAGCAATGGCCGTGCTGCCAAACGCATAGGGCATGCTGTACTGATTATTAGGGTCAAAATCCTTATTCAGCATGCTGTTATCTAACTGCTCAAAGTTTGGCAGCTGAGCTTTATCGAGGGGCTGTAACATGCCCTCGCGCGCCATCTTGCTCACCATGTAGCTAGAAGGAAAAATCACATCGTAACTTTCTTTCGCTTTGCTGGTTTGCAGCAATTTTAATTTGGCATACAAGGCTTCGTTAGAGTCAAAAGTGCCGTAATCGACCTTAATGCCGGTTTCTTTAGTAAAGGCCTGCAATACCGCATCGGGTAAATATTCCGCCCAGGCATACACGGATAACCGTTCTTGAGCTTGAGCCATTAACGGAAAACTGGCGGCCATGGCCAATGCTAATGGCGCTAAGATACGAGCTGGAATTGCTAAGTTCATGAATGTTTTTTCCTTAATAGCAGTTGTGCCACGACCACTAATACTAACGACAGGCCGAGCATAAGGGTGGCTAAGGCATTAACCTCGGGCGACACGCCGACCTTGACCATGGAATATATTTTTAACGGTAATACTTCATAACTGGGGCCCGTAACAAACGAGCTCACTATTACGTCATCCAACGACAGAGTAAAGCTCAATAACCAGCCTGCAGCAATAGCCGGCGCGGCCAGAGGTAAAATAATGCGCCGAAAAATTACCGATTCACTGGCACCTAAGTCTTTGGCCGCTTCTAGCATACGCACATCAAAGCCTTTAAGGCGTGAGTACACGGTGATCACCACAAACGGCAAGCAAAAGGTAATGTGCGCAAACAATAACGACCAAAATCCCAGCGCTATGCCTAAGGTGACAAATAATGCCAACAAGGAAATGGCCATCACTATGTCTGGCGACATCAACACCACAAACAACATGCCGCCCACAAAGTTTTTCCCGCGAAAGCGATAACGATATAACGCCACCGCCGCTAAGGTGCCAATTAAAGCCGCCGCCGATGCCGAGAGCAGGGCGATAGTCAGTGAGTGGCGTGCCGCTTCCATTAAACTGGCGTTATTGGCCAAGCGACTAAACCATTCGAGGGTAAAGCCTTCCCAGCGGATGCCAAACTTAGAGCGGTTAAAGGCGTTAGCAATCAAAACTCCAATCGGAATATACAGATAAGCAAACACCAACAATAAAAAGCTGCCTTTCAGCCAATTAATCATCAAGCGTTACCTTCTTATGCAGCAATTTAGTGGCGCGATAATATAAATACATCAACCCCGCCATCAGTAGCGTTAATGTCACGCTGGTGGCCGCACCAAATGGCCAGTCCCGAATATTAAGGAACTGGGTTTTAATGATGTTACCAATCAGCAAGTTCTTGGCGCCGCCCAATAAATCAGAAATATAAAACATCCCCAGCGCCGGTAAAAATACCAGCAAGCAACCCGCCACTATGCCGGGCAAGGTGAGCGGCAGTATGATGCGAAAAAATCGCGCCATAGCACCAGCGCCTAGATCCCGCGCGGCTTCCAATAAACGACCATCGAGCTTTTCAATGGCCGAATACAAAGGCAGCACCATAAAGGGCAGCAAGATATAAACCAAGCCAATAATCACGGCTATCTCGGTAAACATAATGCGCAGCGGCTGCTCAATTAACCCCATGCTCAACAAGGCGGTATTTAATAAGCCTTTGGTGCCCAGTACTATTTTGAGTGCATAAGTGCGGATCAAGGAGTTCGTCCAAAAGGGCACTATCACTAAAAACAGCATTATCGGCCGCCAGCGTGCAGGAAGCTTGGCGATAATAAAGGCAAACGGGTAGCCAATCGCTAAACACAAACAGGTGGCGATGCCTGCCATCAATAATGAATGACCCAATACTTGAGCGTATAAGGGATCAAACAAACGCCGGTAACTGTCTGTGCTGAACACCAAGCTCACTAGACTGGCGTGATCGCGGGTCATAAAGCTGGTGGCGATAATCATCAGGTTGGGTAAAAACACAAATACCAGCAACCAGCCCACAATCACGGTCACCGCCATATTTCGAAAGCCGTTGGCTTTAAAACGGGCGAGCGCGGAATAACGGTGGGTGACGGGTGATTTTGACATGCTTGCCTCAGTGTTGTTCATAAGGCAATACCACCTCCCAGCTGTCTACCCAAGTAATGTTTACTTGCTCGCCAAGACGATAATCAAAGTCTGGGTCGTCTTCATCAAAAAACTCCGACACTAAAATATGCTGGCCTGAACTCAGCTCAACGCGAGACTCCAGCGTGGCACCTTTATATAAGCGCTCCACGATGCGACCGGCCACGCCAGTTGCAATATCTGTAGCGTCGGCTTTGCATACGCTCATCCGCAGATCTTCTGGGCGAAGCAAGACGCACACCTTATCGCCGGCGTTAAACGCCAGCTGACTGTGTACCATACAATCACGGCCTTCTACCTTGGCATGCCAAGCGCCCGCAGTTTGAGCTTGGGTGAGCAACACACCGTCTAACACGTTAATCTCACCAATAAAGCGCGCCACAAACAGGTTAGCCGGAGACTCATAAATTTCCCGAGGTGTACCATCTTGTACTATTTTTCCGGCTTGCATCACCAAGATGCGATCCGACATCGACAAGGCTTCTTCTTGATCATGAGTCACAAACACAAAAGTAATGCCTAAGCGGCGCTGCAATTGCTTCAGCTCACTTTGCATTTGTTTGCGTAACTTATAATCCAGCGCACTTAATGATTCATCGAGCAATAACACTTTGGGCCGATTAACCACGGCCCGCGCGATGGCCACGCGTTGCTGTTGGCCGCCGGATAACTGATGGGGAAAGCGCTCACTCATGGCCTCCAATTGCACCATTGTTAAGGCTTCGATGACCCGCGGCTTGATCTCGGCGTTAGGCAGTTTTTGCATACGCAGACCAAAGGCCACGTTCTCAAACAGCGTCATATGCGGGAACAAGGCGTAGCTTTGAAACACCGTATTGACGTTGCGCTGTTCGGCGGGCACGTCCGTAATATCGTGACCGGCCAAGCTAATGCGGCCAATGTCCGCTTGCTCTAAACCGGCAATCAGGCGTAATACGGTGGTTTTTCCGCAACCAGAGGGGCCTAAAATAGTGAGGAATTCACCGTCATAAATGGATAAGTCCAAATTATCTATGATGGCTTTACCGTCGAATGTTTTACTGATGCTCGTCAACGAGACTAGAGGAAGAGATTGTTCCACCATGTACCCTTAACCACCTCGATGAAAACGCACTGCGTTTTAGGAGAAAAAAGAGCGCGCATTCTAGTCAGTACCCAGCCTAAAGCCAAGCGAATCTTTGTAACCGCGATGCGCACATTTATTGTTTATGGCCAGTATAGCGCCGCTTTTAATTTCCTTGTGTTAATAATGACTTGAGTGTGCAGCCATCGGCTGCTTCCTTGGGTATAATGGCGCTATCTTAAGTAAGAGATATGATGATGAACGAACCCCGTTTTGCTCGACTGCAACAGTCGTTACAACAAGGCTTTACGTTGGAGCCCAAAGCTATTTTTAAAGAAGGCTGGGCGCGCATTAATGGTGCCAAGATGCCCCTTATTTTGGCAGCCCTAGGCGTGGCTGGCTTTTGGTTGGTACTCAGCCAAGTGACGACCCGTTTGGTCGCTAATCCTGAAGAGGCCTCTTGGCAACTCAGTTTGTTAGGCTTGCTGGTTTCCATGGGGTTGGCTCCCATGACAGCGGCGCTGGATATGATGGGCATTGCTCGCAGTGTCGATAAACCCATCCGACCCAATCAGATTTTTAATTATTTTGGCTCTCTGGTGCCCCTGGCCGCCGCCAGCCTGCTGATGGGCATATTAAGTGCAGCACTCATGGCCGTGATCCAGATGCTGGGCTTGCCAGCGGTGTTAACCATGCTGCCGATGTTGCTGTTAAGCGTGGCCTTAATGTTTACCTTTCCATTAATACTGGAAAAAGGCTTTACGCCACTGCAAGCCATTATGACCTCGCTTAAACTGTTTAGTCGTCAGTGGTTGCAGCTGCTGGCCATTCAAGTGTTCTTTATCTTGTTGTTTATCGTCGCAATTTTGAGCTTAGGCATAGCCCTGATTTGGGTGGCACCGCTGTTTATGGTGGTGAAAGGCATTATCTATCGTGAAGTGTGCGGTGTAGAAGGTGAGACGGACCATAAAGATGCAGGGCCCAATAGCGATGTTCATGCAGCACAGCCACCGTCATTAAATAGCAGTAAGGATAAATTTGAAGCATGAAAACTCCTCGTCTCTTAGCTTTATGTGCGGCGCTAAGCCTTACTTTTGGCTCGCCCATGCTACAAGCCCAAACCTTAGAGCTTGATTACAGCGGGTTTTATAAATATCTCGCCAAGGTGAAAAAAGCCAAAGTGGATCAGGCGGAGCTGGGCTTTTATTTAAGCCGCGCCGATGGCCAAGGCTTGTGCACCATAGAATCCGGCATTATCCGTGTGGATGATAAGCTTCGCGGGGAGGTGACTGTGCTCCCTCACGGTCAATTTACCTTAACGGAAGATAAAGAGCTGGATTTAGACAAAGCCAAAGTGGTGTTAGAAGTAGCAGAAGATACGCAGTGTAATATCTCGATTCAGATCCAGTCTAATTTGACGGCCGGTAATAGAGAACTGGGTGAACTGCGTGCCATCGAAGATGATATGTATCGTTTGCTACAAAAAATGGCCGGCTGGCCAGGCAAGTATTTTGTTCCTGAGTTACAAGGGCTAACACTCAACCCCGCTGTACCTGGTGGCCAGGTAGCAGGTAAAGCGCAGCTTAAACTCAGCCAAGCACAATTGACGGAAACCGGCAGCTTGAGCTTGCCCGCAGTACGCATTACCCCGTGGTTTTAATGTGTAAGGCGTGAGGCAGAAAAATGCAGCGCCAAGCAAACATAAAAAATACCAAGCCTGTGAGGGCTTGGTATTTTTTTGCCGTCATCCTGACGAAAGTCAGGATCTGGCTTTAGCTTTGAGTGCTTAGTACGAGATACTAGGGCAAGCTCGGTAAACAATATTCTTTAAGCTCGGCGCTATCACTTCACTTCGATGATACTCAGACGCTCACCCAATTCCGGTGCGCTTGTCTCATCATCCATAAAACTGTTTGGCACTTCTGGTTTATCAAAGCCGATGTCGCCGCCGTCGATCACTCCAGACTCGCTGTTGATATTTTTAAAATCAAACTGCTGATGGTCGAGCAGGTGCGAGGGCACCACATTTTGTAACGAGCGAAACATGCTGGCAATGCGCCCCGGGAAACGCTGATCCCAATCTTCCAGCATGGCCTTAATATTTTGGCGCTGTAGGTTTTCTTGAGAGCCACATAAGTTGCAGGGGATAATCGGAAATTCTTTGGCCTTGGCAAAGGCAATAATGTCTTTTTCTTTGCAGTAGGCCAAAGGGCGGATCACCACGTGCTGACCGTTATCACTCACCAGCTTAGGCGGCATCGACTTCATGGTGCCCCCGTAAAACATGTTCAGCATCAGGGTTTCAAGAATGTCATCTCTGTGATGACCGAGCGCAATTTTAGTGGCACCCAGCTCAGTGGCGGTGCGATATAAAATACCGCGGCGCAGGCGTGAGCATAAAGAGCAGGTAGTTTTGCCCGGTTGGACTTTATCCATTACGATGGAATAAGTGTCTTCTTCAACAATCTTATATTCAACGCCAAGCTCGGTTAAGTAAGTAGGCAACACATGCTCTGGGAAACCGGGCTGCTTTTGATCCAAGTTAACAGCGATAATATCGAACTGGATCGGCGCATGCACTTTAAGGTTTAACAGCAAATCCAGCATGGCGTAGCTGTCTTTGCCGCCAGATAGGCACACCATAATGCGATCGCCATCTTCTATCATATTGAAATCACTGATGGCTTGGCCTAAATTTCGGCGCAGTCGTTTCTGTAACTTAGCGAAGGCGGCTGACTCACTGGCGTCCGAGCTTAATTCGGGGCAGTAGCAGCAGGCGTACTGAAGACTGACGTAGTAACAGCAGACTCAGTAAAAGCAGAACCAGTGAAGGCAGACGTAGACATAATAACCCCAACAAAAAAACTGAGGTTATTATAGTGACTGGCGGCTTGAGGGCAAGACAAGCAAGCCGCCAATCAACAACATTTAGCGATTTGCTGATAAAAGCTAGGCGTCTGGGCGCAATACCAAAATATCACAGCTGAGCTTATCAATAACTTGCTCGGCCGTGTTGCCGAGTAGGGCGGCAGATAAGCCGGTACGACCGACTGTGCCTAAGATAACCAAGCTGGCATCGATAAGGGTGGCACAATGGGGGATCACTTCTTCGGCCAAGCCTTCTTCAAGGTGTAATACACTGTGGTCTAAATTAAAACGCTCAGCGTAGACCAGCATGGCTTTTTCATGATGGCGTTTTACCGCGGCGTTATACGCATTCGGGTCGAAGTCGGGTAACTCGAGCGCCATGTTCACTGGGGTAATGGGGTAGGCATTAATCAGGTGTAACTCGGCGGTTAACAAGCGGGCCACTTCCTTACTTTCGGCGATGACTTTGTTATTCAGCGCCACTTGGTCGTGATCATCCGCCGCGCAGTTTACTGCCGCCAGTACGTTGCCACCCATCGGCCAATCTCGTTCTTTCACTAACAGCACCGGGCAAGGGCACTTGCGTAATAGATGCCAGTCGGTGGGGGTAAAGATAAAGGTTTGAATAACATTGTGCTTATGGCTGCTTTTGATGACTAAATCATGCTGGCCCTCTTGCACTTGCAGAATAATGGCTTCAAACGGGCGACTGTGCCACACCACTTTGATGGTAAAATTAATGCTGCTGTTTTGATAAGGCAGCAGTATCTCTTTTAGCCATTCTTCTCGGCCTTGCAGCACACCGGCACGCATCTCGTCTCGCTCAGTGCTCGACAGCATGGAGGTCATTTCATAAGAAAAGTCATAAATGGGCATAAACAGGGTAATGGCCGCTTGCTCTTGCAAGGCTGCCACCGATACGGCGCGGTGTAACGCCGGATGGGTATCTGCTGCCGGGTCCATTACCACTAAAATATGTTGATATTTAATCATACAATGCCCCTTTTTATGAATGCGGAATTTGCGTGCTGATGCGTGTTGAGCTTAAGCCAAAGCAGGTTTAGAAGAGGGCGCCCCCGCCAAGGTGGCTAACTCAACCAAGTCCAAGATACGAATATATTTACCGTCGACTTCAATTAAACTGTTTTTTTGGAAACGGCCTAATAAGCGGCTCACGGTTTCTACCGTTAATCCTAAATAATTGCCGATATCGCCGCGGGTCATGGTGAGACGAAATTCTTTTGCCGAAAAACCGCGCTCAGAAAAACGGGTCGACAGCCCATGTAAGAAAGAGGCCAATCGTTCTTCGGCAGTCTTTTTCGACAGCAATAAAATCATCTGCTGATCGCCATTAATTTCATTACTCATTAAGCGCATAATTTGCTGACGTAAACGCGGCATTTTACCGGATAAGTCATCAAGCACTTCGAATGGAATTTCACAGACCATAGCCGTTTCTAATGCTTGAGCAAAAGAAGGGTGACTACCGGTATTAATAGCATCAAAGCCAATCAAGTCACCGGCCAAATGAAAAGCGGTAATTTGCTCATCGCCTTGTTCGGTAATGGTATAAGACTTGATAGTACCGGCGCGAATCGCATAAAGCGATTTCAGCTCTTCACCGGCTTTAAATAATTCTTGGCCTTTTTGAATCGGCTTTTTGCGCTCGATAATGTTATCTAGCTCATCAAGTTCATCTGAATTAAGGCCGAGCGGGATACACAAAGGGCTAATACTGCAGTCTTGGCAGCGAATAGCACAGCTAGTGGTAGTTTTTGTGGTCTTTATTTGATTTGCCATAGCCCAATACTTTTGTGGTATCAATGCATAATCATAGCACCAAAAAAGGGGGCTTAATAGATTAGTAAATTAAGCTTGCCGCTTGATAAAGCGTAAACAAACCATAAAGAATCAATAACATGCCAGAAAATTTGCGAAAACGCGGGTGATTAAGCCAATGGCGTAATTGGCCGGCAAGGCCCCCTAATGCCAATAATGTGGGCAGAGTGCCTAAGCCAAATAAGGCCATCACCCGTGCGCCTTCTAACGCGCCACCCGACACCGCGCTCCAAGTCAGCGCCGAATACACTAGGCCGCACGGTAACCAGCCCCAAATCATGCCAAAGGGAAAGGCGGCTAGCGGGCTTTTAAACGGAATAAAACGCGCCGCTAACGGTTTAAGGTGTCGCCATAAGCCGTTACCTAACTTTTCTAGGTGCAATAAGAAAAACCACCAGCGGGCCAGGTACAAACCTAACAAAATCATCATCACACCGGTTAACAGGCGCAATACGGTTAGCGCTTGTTTGCCCATGCTCACATCAGCAATGCTGGCAAACACGCCGCCTACCAGCGCACCGGCTAAGCTGTAGCTTAAAATTCGGCCAGCATTATAGCTGAGTAAATAGGCCCACTGCCAACGGCGGTGCGTTTTGGGAATGGCCATCGAAAACGCTGCTGCCACGCCGCCACACATAGCAATGCAATGACCGGCGCCCAAAAAGCCGATTAGCAGCGCCGCCCAAGCATCAAGCTGAGTGCTCATCTTGCTCCTTTGTTTTCTCTAGCGCAGAAGCTGTTTGCTTAGTTTGCGCTTGGCTGTGCGCTTTTTCGTCATCATCAAATAAAATATTACTGCCGTGGCGGTCGAGATCTTCAAACTGATCGTTTTTCACCGACCAAAAGAACAGGGCGATAGCAATGCCCACGAACACCATGGCCACCGGTATCATGAAATACCATACATCTATGTCATCTGTCATAAGCGAGAAAGCCTCAAAGAGTTGGTCATTACAATTAACGAACTAACCGACATGCCCACCATAGCAAACCAAGGGGACACATGACCGGTGGCGGCTAACGGCAATATGATGACGTTATAACCGAGCGCCCAACTAAAGTTTTGTTTAATCACGGCTCTGCAGCGGGCTGACACGTGGCGCGCCGTTAAAATATGGCGCAAATCGTCCGCCAGCATAATGGCATCGGCACTGCTTTTCGCGATATCGGTGCCGCCCGCCATGGCGAATGACACATGGGCGCCGGCCAATACTGGGGCGTCATTAATACCATCACCCACCATTAAACAGACTTCGCCAGCGGCATCGCACTCTCGCAAATAGGCTAATTTATCATCTGGGCTGGCGTGCTTGACCAATTTGTCGACCCCTAATGTCTGCGCCACCACTTCTGCTTGGCCTGAGCTGTCGCCGGTGAGAATAGTGGTTTTTATGCCTCGCTCGCGACAGGTTTGGATCAGCGCGTGCGCTTCATCGCGCAGCGGATCCGACAAGCTAAAGCGCGCCACTACGCCATCGTCGTTGGCCAGATACACACTTAAATCTGTGGTGGTCTGTTCAGGCGCCAACCAAGCGCCACTGCCTAAGCGCCAACAGGTGCCGGCAATCTCACCAGTAACACCACGACCCACTTGATTTTCTCGGCTGGTCACCACCACGTCCATATTGCGATGTTTGCTAAAGGCGCGCGCGATAGGGTGTTCAGACTGAGCTTCCAGCGCAGCGGCAATGGCTAACACATCAGCTTCACTGAGCGTGCTGTGGTAAACGAGGGTTTTGCTCAGCGCTATTTCACCGCGGGTTAAGGTGCCGGTTTTATCAAACACCATGCGTGTGACTTTAGGTAATGTGTCCAACACATGGGCGCGGCGTACCAATACTCCAGAACGACTTAAACGCGAGGTGGCCACCGTTAATGCGGTAGGGGTGGCTAACGAAAGCGCGCAGGGGCAGGTGGCGACCAGTACCGAGAGCATCACCCAAAACGCCTTGGCTGAGTCCAGTTGTAACCACACTAAATAAGTCCCCAACGTGACCACTAACAGCGCCGCCACAAAATAGCGCGACAGCTGATCCGCTAATATCGCCACCTTGGGCTTTTCGGCTAAGGCATCATCTTGAGCACGCAAAATTTCTGAAACCCGCGCATCGGCCAAATTACGCAAGACCTTAAGGCGCAGCGGCGATTCTATATTGGTGGTGCCGGCAAACACCGTATCGCCGATATTACGCAATACCGGTAAGTGCTCACCGGTCAGCATAGACTCATCGATGCTGGTACTGCCCTCAAGAATTTGAGCATCCGCGGGTATTTGACTGCCCGGTGCCACTAACACTATTTGCTCCGGCTGCAGGGTTTTCGCCGCCACCTCTTGCTCGCCGAGCTCACTTTCTACGCGGGCCAGCATGGGCACGAGCAGCGTTAAGTTAGCCGTGGTTTCAGAGGCACGGCGTTTAGCACGCATCTCCAAGAAGCGCCCGGTCAGCAGCAAAAACGCGAACATAGAGACACATTCGTAATACACATCACCAGTGCCAGTGACGGTGGCATACACAGAGGCGAAAAAAGCGAAAATCATCGCCATCGACACCGGCAAGTCCATGTTCAAGGTACGATTTTTTAAGCCGCGCCAGGCATTACGATAAAAGGGCAGGGCCGAATAACCCATCACCGGCACACACAGCCACAAGCTTATCCAGCGAAAATAACTCACCAGCCCTGCATCGGTATTGGGAAATAAATCCTCATAGAGTGCGATGGCCACCATCATTACCTGCATACTGGCAATGCCGGCCACCCCCATGCGCAGCAAGTAGGCTTTAACCTCTTTATTGTACTCTTGCTCTTGCTGATGAGGCTGAAAGGGACGAGCTTGATAGCCAATGCTAGCAAACGCACTCAGTAACTGGCTTAAGGTGGTAAGTTTTTCATCCCAGCGCAGTCGTGCTCGCTCTGTGGTGGTGTTAACTTGGATCAGTGCCACGCCAGGGGTACGCGATAAATGGCGCTCAATCAGCCAAGCACAAGCCGCACAGCTAATGCCCGCAATCGACAGCTGTACTTCTTTGAGGTTGTCTTTATCAAGCACAAAGTCTTGCTGAATTTCAGCCAAGTCATAGTGTTGCAGCAACTTAAGCTCATCGGGCACCGCATCGGCTTTGGGAGCGGGCGCAGATCTGTGCTGATAATAACTGGCAAGGCCACAGTCGATAATGGTGTCGGCCACCGCCAAGCAACCCGGGCAGCAAAACGGCTGACTGATGCCGTCTATGTCTAACAGAAAACGCTTGCCACCCGGAACCGCTTCACCACAGTGAAAACAGCCGTCCATGATTAGCTCCCAGCGTTGATTAACAGTGAGTCCGCAATCGGCAAAGTAATGCGCTTTTGGATGCGCCAGTTGCCATCAATCGCTTCAATTTGTAAGTGCCAAGCGCCGTCAATTAAAGGGGAGTCTAAACGCTCACGATACACACCGGCGGCATCTGTGGTCATTACCAAGTTATGATCTTGTTTTTCAAGGGTAGGGTGGGTGAAGTTAACTCTAATACCTTCACGTGGGTTATGGGCACCGTCTAATTTGATGGTGACCACGCCATCTTGATAGCTGAGGGTGGCTAATATTTTTAACTCTGCCGCCCGTTTTAATTCGGTGAGATCTTTATTGTAAGCGCGTCCTTTTTTGTAGTAGTCATCCACCACCATGCTATCGGCACCGGAACTGGCGAGGTAAAACGTATACAAGCTAGCGGCCACTGCACACATGGGCAGCACGATTAAAAACCAGGGCCAAAACTGTCGGTACCAAGGGCGTTGCATAATGAATTCCTACTGCAAAAAAGGAAGGGCTAATATAACAAAAAGCCCCGACCAGCGGGGCTTTTTCATCAAGCCCGAGGGCTTATTTATCTTGGCTTAGGCTATACACATAAGCGGAGAGCAATTGAATCTTGTCTTCGCCTAAAATGTCTTTCCAAGCTGGCATCACACCGTGACGACCGTGGCGAATGGTATCTTCCACAGCAGCACGTGAACCACCATATAACCAAATTTCGTCGGTTAGGTTAGGGGCACCAATCACTTGGTTACCTTTACCATCTGCACCATGACAGGCGGCACACACGGCGAAGCGAGGTTGACCTTTTTGTGCTTCAAGCGCATCAACCTTACGGCCAGACAAGCTCAACACATAAGAGGCCACTTCACGCACACCGTCTTCACCTAACATATCACCCCAAGGGGTCATCAAACCTTGACGACCATCCATGATGGTTTTATGGATGTTTTCCGGTTTGCCACCGTACAACCAGTCATTGTCGGTCAGGTTAGGGAAGCCTTTGCCACCATGAGCACCAGAACCATGACACTGAGCACAGCTTTGCAAGAACAAGCGCTGGCCTACTTTCACCACCTCTTCGTTCTTGGCAATCTGTTCGATAGGCAGGTAGTTGTCCCGCTTATCTTTCAAAATTGCGGCTTGCTTAGCTTTAGTGTCTAAGTTTGCGTCTAACGTATCGGCGTCTAAAGGAACGTAACCTGTCGGAAAAATCAGGCTACGGAATTTAGCACCAAATACTTCGTCGGCTTTGATCATCTCACGGTCATATTGTACGAACAGCTTATCAGTACGAGCCTTATCTGCTGCTTCGTTATATTCCGCCAGTGAGCGAACATTTTGGTTAGAACTGGTCCAGCCTAACAGGCCTTTGTAGTTGCCTAAGCCTGGATATAACGCGAGGTATACTAAAGCGAACACCACCATGAACACGAACAAGTAGCTCCACCACTTTGGCAGTGGGTTGTTCAGCTCAGTAATACCGTCATAGGTGTGGCCCGTGGGGGCGCCATCTTCCATGCCCATTTTGTCGCGAGTACACCAAATCAGCAGACCCAGACAACCAAAAATGGTGCCCAAGCTGATGACGGTGACAAATACACTTAAAAAAGTATTCATTGTTTATTAGCTCCTGCGCGATCCTGCTCAGCCCCTAGAGAGGCGCTACTCTGCACATCTTCATCATCAAGAATAGAGGAGCCGATCGCATCAAACTTAGTCTTACGCTGCTTGCCATAGGCCCACCAAACTAGGCCAATAAACATCACAAATAACAACAAAGTCTGATAAGCAATAAGAGTAGGTTTTAGTGCTTCTAGGGTACTGAAATCCATAATCGACTCCGGTTATTTAAGGGCGTGGCCCAACGATTGCAGATAAGCGACCATGGCGTCTAACTCAGACTTACCCTTAACGGCCTTCTCGGCGCCTTCAATATCGGCATCGGTGTATGGCACGCCAAAGCGGTCACGGAACAATCTCAACTTAGCTTCGGTGTTTTTGCCGTCTAGGATATTGGTTTCTAACCAAGGGAAACTAGGCATGTTTGACTCAGGTACCACGTTACGTGGATTGATCAAGTGCACACGATGCCAGTCATCCGAGTAACGACCACCCACACGGGCTAAATCAGGACCAGTACGCTTGGAGCCCCACAGGAAAGGGTGTTCCCAAACTTGCTCGCCCGCCAATGAATACTGACCATAACGCTCAGTTTCAGCACGGAAAGGACGGATCATTTGGCTGTGGCATACGTGACATCCATCACGGATGTACAGGTCACGACCTTCCATTTCCAGAGCCGTATAAGGGCGCAGGCCCTCAACCGGTTCATTAGTTTGCTGCTGAAAGAACAGCGGAATAATCTCAACCATACCACCGAAACTAATGGCGATGACGGTAAGTACGATCAGCCACGTGGTTTTGGTTTCGACCAACTCGTGACGATTCTTAGGGTTTCTCATTAACTCGTCTCCTTATGCCGGTTGGGGAATGGCTTGCAATGAGCCCTTAGGCGCATTGATGGTACGGTAGGCGTTGTAGGCCATCAGTAACATACCGAACAAGAAGAAGCAGCCGCCCAAGAAGCGTACGAAGTAGAACGGGTACGAGGCTTGCAGACTTTCAACAAAGCTGTAAGTCAGGGTGCCATCGTCGTTCACCGCGCGCCACATCAGACCTTGCATCACACCACTGATCCACATGGATACGATGTAAAGCACAGTACCGATAGTCGCTAACCAGAAATGCGTGTTAATCAGCTTCAGGCTGTACATGCGCTCTTGGCCAAACAAGTTAGGAATCAAGTGATACACGGCACCGATAGAGATCATCGCTACCCAACCCAAAGCACCAGAGTGCACGTGACCTACGGTCCAGTCGGTGTAGTGAGAAAGGGCGTTTACGGTTTTGATTGCCATCATTGGGCCTTCGAACGTGGACATGCCGTAGAACGACAAAGACACGATCAAGAAGCGCAAGATAGGGTCATAACGCAGCTTATGCCAAGCACCAGACAGCGTCATAATACCGTTGATCATACCGCCCCAAGAAGGCACGAACAGGATCAGCGACATTACCATACCCAAAGACTGAGCCCAGTCGGGTAGGGCTGTGTAGTGCAAGTGGTGAGAGCCGGCCCAGATATACAGGGTGATCAATGCCCAGAAGTGCACGATAGACAAACGGTAAGAGTAAACCGGACGTCCTGCTTGCTTAGGTACGAAGTAGTACATCATGCCTAAGAAGCCTGCAGTCAGTAGGAAGCCTACGGCGTTATGGCCGTACCACCACTGGATCATCGCATCGGCTGCACCCGCATACATAGAGTAAGACTTCATGGCGCTTACAGGAACGGCCATGCTGTTTACAATGTGCAATACGGCTATGGTGAGAATAAAACCACCATAGAACCAGTTCGCTACATAGATATGCGAGGTTGCACGCTTATACAGGGTTCCGAAGAACACAGTCGCGTACGCCACCCATACCACAGTAATTGCGATATCAATTGGCCATTCTAGCTCGGCATATTCTTTGGTGGAGGTGTATCCCAGTGGCAAAGAAATAATTGCCGCTACGATAATTGCCTGCCAGCCCCAGAACACGAACGACGCCAGCTTGCCACCGAAGAGGCGAACCTGACACGTGCGCTGCACGACATAGAAAGAAGTACCCATTAGCGCACTCACACCAAACGCAAAAATAACCGCGTTGGTATGCAGAGGGCGCAAGCGGCTGTAAGTCAGCCAAGGCGTTTCGAAGTTAAGAGCAGGCCAAATAAGTTGTGCTGCAATGAGCACCCCTACAGACATGCCTACAATGCCCCAGATCACGGTCATCACCGTAAACTGGCGTACTACAGTGTAATTGTAGTTTGGTTGATTATTAGTTTGACTCATCGTTATAGTTCCGCTTCCACTGCTGTTATTCAGGTCTGTGATCGTTTTAAAATGATCACGTCGGAAGAATTGTTGAAGACAACTGCTTTTTTTATTTACGGCAGCCGCATCCTCAGTTACTCCATTAACTTGTTGTTAACAATGATAATCGAGTATTTGAGACCCGCTGGTTGCACGGGGAGGATGATAAAGGACTGGGCTGAAAAATAACAGTATAAACAGTAATATGATTACCACTTAACCCGCCTCATAAGGCATAACAAACTACCTTGATCAAGATCAAAGAGGGCAGTGGATTGTGTGCAATACAGGAACGAAACAGCCATGAAAGAGCGTCTTACCGGCCCTAAACTGGGGCAAATTCTAGTGGTACTGGTGATCTTAACCGGTGCATTTATCTACAAAACTTATAAAGATGGCCAAAGTAGCGATACATCATCGAGTACTAATGTTGAATTGTGTGACATAGGTCACACAAAATGCACACTGGAACAAGGGAACTTATCGGCAGTGGGCCAATTAACTGCCGATAAACTGCAACCCGAGTCGTCTTTTATGTTGTCTGTTTCCTTCTCAGAGCCAGACGTTAAGGTGTTAAAAAGTCGGTTAGAAGGGCACAGCATGTACATGGGCACCTTGCCGGCGTTGCTCAAACAAACCGCACCCGGCGAGTGGCAAGGGCAGGCCATGGTGGGCGCATGTTCAGAGCGCCAAATGACCTGGGCTTGGGTATTAGAAGTAGAGCATGAAGGGCAACCCCAACAATTTAAGTTCTTTTTTGAAGTGAAGCGGTAGCGTGCAGCCATCAGCCATCAGCCATCAGCAAAAGACTAACACAGCTCTTTGTAGCCGCTAATTTATTCGGCGGGCCTGCGTAGCAGGATGATTTAGTGTCTTAGTTTGTTTTAAATCGGATAGCGTAAAATGGATAACGTCCGCTAGAGATAGGCACCGTTCTTTGTCGTTTGTTTTAATCTGATCGCTGACAGCTTAAGGCTGAAAGCTGTGTTTAATGCCGATAACTGTATTTATCGGCATTAACTTAATCGCACATTCTAGGCAGCCAAGGTCACAACGGGTAAACTGTATAAATACCCAGTAATAGCTACCCAGTGAAAGACAGTGCAATCATGAACCTCACCAATATTTCCACCGCCATGCCGTTATTTGATGCCCCTCAGTACTTAGAAGAGGGAAACAGCGTCGTTAACCAACATATTGCAGAATTAACCTTAAATGCCGTGTCTGATGCGGCCTTTATCTATGAGCACGCCATGGATTGGTTGTTAGAAAGCCGCTTTAACGACAACAACTACAAAACTTATCGCAGCGAGTTAACCACCTTTTTGCATTGGTGCTTCGATGTAGAGCAAGCATCACCGATTTCGCTGAGTCGGCGCGGCATTAATCAATATGTGCAGTACTGTTTGGCACCACCTAAGGCCTTGATTGCTTATCGGAATGTGGCGCAGTTTGTCTTAAACAAAGACTGGGGCGAACGCCAACCAAATCCCTTATGGCGGCCATTCTTAGGTAAGAAACAAGACGGCGCAGAGCTGCCATATCGCATGACGGACGCCACCCTAAAAACCAAAATCGCGATCTTGTCTTCCTTTTATAGCTACCTTATTAATGAAGAAATTACCGAGCGCAATCCGGCAGTTATGTGGATGCGCCACAGTCGTTTTGGCTCCCAGCCTGCCGTGGTTGCGGGCCTTGATGAATCTGAAGAAGTACGAGTATTTAGTGACCTACAATGGTCTTACGTAATGAGCACCGCGCGCAAACTGGCTGAAGCGGATCCTGAGCGCCAAGCACGCAGCTTATTTTTAATCTCTCTCATGTACGGCTGTTACTTACGCATCTCTGAAGTGGCCGCTAGGCCTGGTTTTTCACCGGTGATGAGCCAGTTTCGTCGTGATAGCCATACTGGTATTTGGAGTTTTCATATTCCGATCAGCAAAGGCGGCAAAAAGCGCACCGTGGCCGTGTCTACTGAGTTACTCGAGGCACTAAAAGCCTATAGAGAAAGCTTAAACTTATCACCACTGCCTGGACCTCACGACGCCACGCCCTTGTTTATTCGCCATAAAGCCGCCGGACGAGGGCGCGACCAAGGCCTACTCAATGCCAACCTTGGCGTGCGGCAACTCCGTGACTTGCTCAATGACTTAATCACTCAAGCCGCTGAGCACGCCGCCGCGGATGGTTTTGAGCACGACGCCGCCGAGATGCGCACCTTAACCGTGCACAGCATTCGCCATACCGGCATTACCCACGACATTAATCTGAACGGCCGGCCGTTATCTCACGTACAAGCGGATGCCGGTCACGACAGCATAGACACCACATCCCAATATTTGCACACCAGCAAAATAGAACGTCACGAAAGTGCCGCCAGTAAACGGCTCGACCGTTTGCAAAGCGTCACGCAGAGCAACAGCAAACCATAAGCAGATAAACATAACGCTGCTTTTTTATAGCCGGTGTTTTATAGGTAATAAAGGTAGCGCTGTGTATGTAGATGCCGTGCCTTAGATAAAGAGTATTCGACACGGCTTTAAGGCAGGGTTCAGTATAAACACGCTGTAAGAGGCCGTTATCCATAATAGATTAATAACCTATTTAACATAATATACATTATGCGAAGTGTTATGTATGGAGTATGAGGGGCTCTGTAACCCTGTGTTTTGGCGGCTTTGCCTGATTTAGGCTTGGATTTTTCTTAAACAGATAAACTGCGTATTTTGCGCCGTTAACTTTATGCGCAATCATCGCTGGTTGATTGCATTCATTCCTTGTTCATACACTTAGCCGTCTTCCTGATGAAAATCAGGATCTGGTTTAGTCGTTGGCTATGCTGCGCCGTTTTTTCGTTTACGCTCTTAACTTTTACAGCGCACTACAAAAACAGTTTATCGTGCCAAGGTTTCACTTACGCATCATCGACTAAGTTTCTACTCGCATTTGTCTTACCGATGCAAATCAGGCTCTCGCTTTAGCTGTAACGTTACGCAGCAATTCAATCACTACACGCTATACACCGTAATCTTGCTAACTGAGTGCCACCGCGCTAATGCCATTAAGCCATTATCACGACGCTCGCTAACATCCGGCATTAAATCTTTAATCTTATGCTGATCTACACCGCCAGATCTGAGGCTCATAAAATCCTACCTGTATAAAACTCATCAGCTGGCTCATACCAATCTAAGTAATTAAGTCGTCATATAGATGGTCATCATATTGATAACAAAGCAGATACCGCGGCAAGCGCGACTTATGGTGTTGCCGTCTTCTAGCTGGTCAGTATTATCACTCTTAGTGAATACCACACCTAAAGTCAGGCTGGACGGTGTTTTGTAGTCTAGCGCTTCAGCTGCTAGTCCCGTCTCAGCGGGAATGTTTAGATTGGTATTATGTTAAGATATTCGACCTGTAGTGAAATTTAGGCATAAAAAAACCCGCCGTAGCGGGTTTTTTAGACTGTTAATTACCTGATGGTAATTAGATAGCCTGAATTTGTGAGGCTTGAGGACCCTTCGCGCCTTCAGTGGCGGTGTAGGATACTGCCTGGCCTTCTGCCAGTGTTTTAAAGCCGCTGCTTACTATTTCTGAGAAATGAGCGAACAGATCTTTGCCGCCATCTTCAGGAGTAATAAAACCAAAACCTTTTGCTTCGTTGAACCATTTTACTGTGCCGTTAGCCATTTTTTCTTACCTTTATTATTCAGGTGTGAGCGTACGCTCGAAAGTGCAATAAATATCAAATAAGGGAAGTTTGGTGACTGTGGAACCGTGAGGAACTAACAATATACAAAGGCCGCGCTGACTTGAAACATCTTGCTTGTGTGGTGCACAGTACGGAAGAAAATGAATGGTGTCAAAATAAATCGTCAACTTATTTGTAGACGCCCGTTTCTTTGGTAAAGAGGACTTCTGCGTTCAGCACGGCTCCGAGTTTTTTGCTTGTATTTACCATAATATCCTGGCTGACGCTGTCACCTAGGCAGACTGGCGTTAACTCCGTTGCTCACAAAACAACAGCCAAACCCCCTGCTCTTTTTAGCTGGATTTGCACTTGTTAGTGCTGAAAATAAAGCATTTATACACTTACCCAAACGTCTTTTGATGGGCTTTTTTACGTTGTAGATAGTCTTTATCTTCGCGGATCTTGTGCCAATAATCCTTGAAAACACCCGCAGACTCGGCTTTTTCAGCGTCTATTTGCCGTTCCTTTATACTGCCATCTTCATTGTATTTACGCCCGCCTGGGTAATTTGCGTAACGGCGTGCTCGCGTGTACCCCATCTGAATAAACTTGCGGGCCATGTCCATGCCTACAAAGTCATCTTGGCGACGATATTCTTCAAACAAAGCATAGATTTTTTCAGCAGACTCTTTGGCAATTAACGGCGTCTTAAACCGCCAGTGCGGCAGAATTTCGCTTTTATAAGGCTCCACCAGCAATACGCCCTGCTCACCGCTGCCAACTCGGTACAGTTCAGGATGTTTACGCAAATCTAGCTGTGCATAATCCAAGTCATAATCGAATGCCATAGGAGTTACCTCTTCTTGATCAAAATTTCACACTTCTAACGGTATAAAGCTTAAGCGCACTGCAAATACACTTGTGATAATGCAGCGGCGGGCTCACACTTATGGCCATTAACTTCTGCATATTCAGAGAGTAAGGTGTTAACTATGCATTATCGGACGATTATAGAGCTGAAAGGTTTCTTTAGAGACGCCTTCAATCAAGTGTTTGAAGAGATAGAACTGTTGTTAGAAGAAATGCCCCAGAGCCGCCAAGATGTAGTGGCAGACATTAAGCGCAACCTTAGCTTAGAAGATGGCACCTTGCAGCTGGGTTTAGAAGGCACCAATAAGCAAGAAAAACCGTTGGTGGTGGAGATGCTAACCGTGGCACTAAATGGCGCCAAAGAAATGGCGAAAGCCGAAGAAGATAGCGCCGAGCTTAAGCGTCTGGTTAAGTACGAGCAGACCTTTACCTTGTTTAAAAACACCAATAACTGGGACACCTCCATCGTAGAGTCGCCAGATGATGAGGCAGAAACCGAAGAGGAACTGTAGTCGCTACTTATTTAAGACAACTGCAATGCAACCTAACCGCCACGCATAAACTCTTTGGGTAACGAGCAACCTTGGCGGTTTTTTATGGCTTACATGATTAACACAAGTGCCCTGCTCTTTATGGCTTGTCTGCTTGAGCTAAACCGGCGCTCAGTGCCATATTGAGTGTGAACAGATCAAAACCTTTCGCCGTAAGCTCTTCGGCTACTTTTCGGTTGGTTTCAAGAAATTCTTCTTCTAGACGTTTATCTTCGTCCGGGTCGGCGACTGAAAAACGACACCCTGCCAATGCCAGTAACTCGACTTTGGTGCCATCGGCATACAGGCGCGTATGATCGTCGTCTGTCATGCGATGCGCACAATAGAAGTCTAGATAATCACCTTTATCATCTTGACCAAAACAGTACTGGATAAGCCAGCCTGCTTTTTTAATATTGCCGGCACTACGATTCTTTAAGCTGTCGGATGCCAGTGTGATATCCCAATAAGCGAACCGCTCGGCAAACTGCTCTGCTATTTTATTCATGTTCACCCTTTTGTATGGCTTGCTGATAAAGCCCAACGGCTAACTGGCTGATTTCTTCTCGCATGGTGATTCGTGTTAACCACGCCGCAGGAATACCCGATTCGCCATAAAAAGCGCCGGCTACTTGGCCACAAATGGCGGCCGTAGTGTCGGCGTCATCGCCAAGATTAGCGGCCAGTAAAATGGCATTGGCAAAGTTATCGGTTTGGTAAAAGCACCACAATGCGGCTTCTAGGCTAGCCACTACATAACCGGTGCCTTTAATCTCTGCTTCCGATTTGTGTTGATACTCGCCTTTAGCAATCGCTACAATTTTTTCTGTGCCAACAAAAGTCTCGCTGTCACCGAATAACACCGACTCTTTAGACTGACCGGCCAAGGCGCGCACTAAAACATTCGCCAATAATCGGCACGCATCCACACACTCAACCGCACCGTGCGTAGTGACTGAGCTCGCCGCCGCTTTTTGTTCGACTACGGCGAGCGACTCAGAAAAATAAAACATAGGAATTGGCGCTAAGCGCATTATGCTGCCATTGCCTGCACTATTAGCGGCAGTCGAACCTGAGACAGGATTATCACTGAGCTCAAAACGGCGCAATGCCTGGCTCACGGTATTACCAATATCAAAACAGCGGCCATTACTGCTCCAATACCCTTGTGATCGCCACCGACAATAACGGGCCATTTGATCAGGTGCATCAAAGCCTTGTTGTTCCAGTAAACTACTGGCAAGGCAAAGCGCCATGGAGGTATCGTCGGTCCATTGACCTGCTTCAAGATTAAAAGGCCCGCCACCCACCATGTCGGTTAATGGCGTAAAACTACCACGCGGTTTAAATTCCACAGTGGTGCCCACTGCATCGCCACAGGCCAGCCCTAATAAGCATCCCAAAAATCGTTCTTGCGTGTCCATCTCACATCCCTTGAAGGTTCAAGTAAACAAATGCCAACCGCGCTCTGCGCTAGCTAACGTTTAGCTGGGCTGTTTAGGAAACCGAATGTAGGCGGGTATTTCTATCAAGTCTTGTCCTTCAAGGGCCCTTTTGGTGGAATCACTTACTCGATGGCTTTGCTCGCGCGATAACGCTTGCTGTAATTCTTCAGAGGTCACGCCAAAAAT